>JBJMLD010000023.1:0-29739 GCA_045805545.1 Solirubrobacteraceae bacterium
CCGGCTACGACATCGTCGTCGACGGGCTCGACAACTTCCCGACCCGGTACCTGCTCAATGACGCGTCCGTGCGCTTGCAGATCCCCGTCGTGTCGGCCGCCATTCTTGGGTTCGAGGGCCAGCTGTCGGTGTTCAAGCCCTACGACGGGCCCTGCTACCGCTGCCTCTTCCCCGTGCCGCCGCCGGCCGAGCTGGCGCCGTCGTGTGGAGCCAATGGGGTTCTCGGGGTGCTACCCGGGACGATGGGGCTGCTCCAGGCCACCGAGGTCATCAAGCTGATCCTGGGGGAGGGGGATCCCCTGATCGGCCGACTGCTCATGTACGACGCGCTCGCCGCTCGGGTGACCGAGGTCAAGGTTCGGCGCGATCCCGACTGCCCGATCTGCTCGCGTGAGCCGGACGCCATCGGCGACGACGAGATGGGCGTGTTCCCCGACTACGAGGCGTTCTGCGCCGGCGCCCATTAGGGTGTAAGCCCGCGATGGCGACGATCCGGATTCCCCCTGTGCTCCGGCCTGCCGTGGGCGGCGAGAAGGAGCTGACGGCCGATGGCTCCAGCGTGGGCGAGATCCTACGCTCCGTCGCCGAGAGCCATCCCGACACGCAATCGCAGCTGTTCTCGGCCGAGGGCGGACTGAACCGCTACGTCAACGTCTATCTGAACGACGAGGACGTACGCGTCCTGGAGGGACTCGATACCGCCGTGGGCGACAGCGACACGCTCGTGATCCTGCCGGCCATGGCCGGCGGCCGGCGCTAAACGCGCTGCCGGGTACCGGCGCGGGAAGGCTCGGCGCCGTCAGGCGTCTATACAGGCAGGGATTACGACTGCCAAAGGAGCCTGATGTCGCGTTCAGAAAATGTGCGAGGTAGGTACGGACGGCGCGTGGCGTGGCTGCTGGCCGCGCTGGTTGCCGGCTTTGCGGTAGCGGCGCTGGCCGCGCTCGCCGGGGCGAAGACGCCCAAGGCGCCGCCGGCCACCGTGAAGACCGCACATAACAGTCAGTTGAGCGCGACGATCGTCGTCGACAGCCACGGAATGTCGCTGTACGAGCTCAAGCCCGAGACGAGCCACCACCTGCTCTGCACCTCGAGCCAGTGCTTCGGTTTCTGGCCGCCCCTGAAGACGACCAAGAAGGCCCAGCTCGTCAAGGGCCACGGCGTCCCGGGGAAGCTGGGCCGGATTCACCGCAGCGGCTTCTACCAGGTCACTCTGGACGGCCATCCGCTCTACCACTTCTCTGCCGATAGCAAGAAGGGTCAGGCCAACGGCGAGGGGATCAAGAGCTTCGGCGGGACATGGCACACCGTCAAGGTCACGACGCACACCTCCCACAGCACGACGAGCACGACGACCCCGACCACGTCGACCTCGACTAGCACGAGCTCGACGTACTCCTACCCCTCCCCGTACTGATCTGGCCCCCGAGCGGACCGCGAACCTGCCCCGGCCGGCGGGATCGCGGTCCCCGCCGGACGGCCACCGCACCTCCAGACCGTCGCTACACTTCGTAAAGCGATGGCGGTCGAGCGCCTTCAGAACAAGCCCTGCGGGGGCCGCTACGGCGACATCGTCCAGGCGATCGGGCACACGCCTCTGGTCGAGCTGAAGCGGCTCAGCCCCAAGCCCGGCGTCCGCGTCTGGGCCAAGCTCGAGTCGCACAACCCAACCGGGTCGGTCAAGGATCGGGTGGCGCGCTCGCTGATCGAGGACGCCGAGGACAAGGGCCTGATCCGGCCCGGGCAGACGATCCTCGAGCCCACCTCCGGCAACACTGGCATCTCGCTGGCCATGATCTGCGGACACAAGGGCTACACGTTGAAGGTCGTGATGCCGGAGAACGTGACGCCGGAGCGGACGCAGCTGCTGCAAATGTATGGCGCCGAGATCGTCTACTCGGAAGGCTCGAAGGGATCAAATGGGGCGGTCGAGATGGCGCTCGATATGGCCGAGCACGACGCCTCGTACTACATGCCCTACCAGTACGGGAATATCGCCAACCCCAATGCCCACTACAACGGAACCGCGCTCGAGATCCTGGAGGAGCTCGACGAGGTCTCGGCGTTCGTGGCGGGACTGGGGACCGGCGGCACATTGATGGGCAATGCGCGACGGCTCAAGGAGGAGCTGGGCGACGAGGTCAAGATCGTCGCCGCTGAGCCAATGCAGGGCGAGCCGGTGCAGGGTCTGCGCTCACTCGAGGACGGCTTCATCCCGCCGATCATCGACCTGTCGCTGCTCGATCGCAAGATCTTCGTGACCAATACCGACGCGATCGTGTTCACGCGCAAGCTGCTCGACGAGGAGCGGCTGTTCGCTGGGGTTTCCTCAGGCGCGATCGCACGCGTCGCGGTCCGCATCGCGAATGAGCTCGACGAGGGCAACGTCGTGTTCATAGTCGCCGACGACGGATGGAAATATCTCTCTTCCGGGATCTACACGCGTCCGGTGGAGGAGATCGAGAACCTGGATTCCACCGTCTGGTGGTGAGCCCGGCGCCCGAGGGCGCTGACAGCACCCGGCGCTCTCTGATCAAACGTTCCACCGGGGTGGCGGCGGCCGGCGCGCTGTCGACGCTCGCCGCCTGCGGCGGGAGCTCCAAGCGACCCGACGTGCGCAGCATCCCCGCGCCCGCGCGCGACGCCGACGTGACGATTCTCAACGGCCTGCTCGACTTGGCCCAGCGAACGACGACCGCCTACACGGCATGCGTGCCGCTGTTCAGCGGCCATTTGCACGACGCCGGCAAGCAGTTCCTCAACCAGGATCTGGCCCACGCGGGCGAGCTCTACCGCCTGATCAAGCAGGCCGGCGGTGAGCCGAACAAGCCGCTGGCGTCCTACGACCTCGGCAAGCTGCGCAGCCGCACCGACCTTGTGCGCCTGTTGCATCAGCTCGAGCGCGACATGGTGGCGCATTACCTCCAGGCGCTGCCCAGCCTGTCGCCCGGGTCGGTGCGCGCGGCTGTGGCCTCGATGATGGCCAACGATGCGCAACACATCGTCGTCCTGCGCATCGCCTTGCGCCTGCCGCCAATCCCCGGCCCCCTCGTGACGGGCGTCGAGTAGCTAGGAGCTTCGTCAGTGCGAGCCACGATCGAACGGACGCGACGCGAGCTGATCGCCGGGATGGGCGCGATGGTCGCGTACGCGGCGCTCCCCGACCGCGCGGTGGCGGCTGAGACGACGACCAAGTCCGATCCTGAGCTCTTGCGCGGGCTCTTGGCCATTGAGCTGTTGCTCATCACGGTCTACCGGCGCGTGATCGCCACCGGCCTGCTCTCGTCCCGAGTGCAGCGCACGGCCGAGCACGTGCTGCGCCAGGAGCACGTCCACGCCCGGCTCGTGAGGCGAGAGCTGGTGGCCCGCGGCGGCCGCGCTGCACCGGCCGTGGCGGGCACCGACGCGCTCGACAAGGTGCTGGCCAGCCTCAAGGTCTCGGGCAGCTTGAAGCAGCTGCACAGCGAGCACGACTGCGTACATCTGCTGCTCGAGCTCGAGACGGCTGCCGAAGGCGCGTACTTCAAGGCGATCTCGCAGCTCCACGACGTCCGCCTCGCCCATCTGGCGGCGCAGATTCTGGGCAACGAGGCGCAGCACCAGACGGCGGTGAGCGAGGCGCGACGGCCCGGCAATGCCTGGCAGGCGGCGCCCTCGGCGTTCGTCAAGGGCAAGAGCTAGAGAAATCGCCCGCGGGCAGCGGGCTCTATGTACAGTCCGCTCGGGCGCTCGCCGAGGAGGAGGGGACCATGGGCTCGACTGCCGCACGAATTGCTACCGCCGTGTTGATCGTCGCGTTGTGGCTGCCCGCCGCCGCCGGCGCGACATTTCCCGGCCGCAACGGGCGGATCTTCTTCAGCGCGCCGCCGCGCGGCGAAATCGCCACCGGCTGCGACACCGCCTCAGTGAATACCGACGGGACCGCATACAACTGTGTTGACTACTTTCGTCGCGATGCGGCTGTGTCGCCGGATCGGCGTCACATAGTCGCCGTCGAGGGCGACATTTCGGTTGATGTGTTCGGGATGAATATCGACGGGAGCGGTGTCCGCCGGTTCACACGCACCACCGATGGGCAGACCCGGAACCTCTCTCCTACATTCACACCCGACGGCCGTCATATCCTGTTCACCAAGTTCCAAAGCAGTGCCGACGGCTTGTACCTGATGAATCCGGACGGCAGCGGACAGCACCTACTGCTAACGCACGGCCAGGACGGTGTGTTTTCTCCCTCGGGCACGCAGGTGGCCTACGACATCGACGGCATCCGCCTCGCGGACGCGGGTGGTGGCGGCACGAGGCTGCTCGTGGCCAACCACCTCGACCGCAGTCACAACGGCCTCACGTTCACGACGTATACCGAGTACAACCGCGAGCCGAACTGGTCTCCGAACGGCCGGCAGATCGTCTTCGCGCGCGAGTCACACCTGACGGTGGTGACATGCACCCTTTCAGCGACATGCGCGCAACCGCAGCGCCAGGACGCCACCGACGTGTACGTGATGAACGGCGACGGTGGCGGGCTGCGCCGGCTGACCTCGACCACGGGATTCGACGAGGAGGATCCGCACTTCTCGCCCGACGGCAGCCAGATCGCCTACTACAAGCAGGACGCGAGCCTCGATCAGGCAAGAGGTCAGATCTGGGTCATGCGCGCCGACGGCACCGGTCAGCATCAGGTCGCGAACGGGGGCAATCCCGAGTGGACAAGCGTCCAGGGCGGGCCGAGCAAGCCGCGTCTTCAGTTCAAACTCCAGAAGATCAACCGTCGCAGCAAGTGCCTCGGGAGACTCGACGGCTTCGTCGCGACGGTGCTGACCAACGCGTCGCGCAAGACGCTGTTCGACGTCACGATGTTCGCCGACGGAAAACTGCTCCGCCAGGAGTTCAACACTCGCGGCTTTGGCCAGGGCGCCGACCAGTTCTTCCACCGGGGCCGCCACCACATCCGCGTCCTCGTGGACGGCCCGGCCGTCCACGACCACATATCGCGCACATTCACCGTCCGTCGCTGCTGAGACCGCGCTCGCCTGCTCAATGATGCAGGCGGCGCAAGCTCGGCCCCTGGCTCAGCCGGAACGACCGAGCCGAGGGATCGCGACGGAACGAGCGTGCTTGTGGCCCACGATTCTCGCTGCGGAACGTCGGTTCCGCCACCGTCATCCGGAGCATGGCCCGCGCGACAATCGCATCGGCCGCTGCCCTCTCATCGACGATGTACAGCGAGTCGCGGATCAATTCTCTTATGACTCTCGCCCGTGACCGCACGCCGGTCTTATCGGCAGCAATAGTGAGGGCTTGAGCATCCGCAACTTCAGTACACGGCTGTGCGGTCAAAGCGGTGCAAACCGTGCTGGTAGCCTCGCCTGAAGATGCGAATCGCCCCCGATCTGTACGAGCAAATGGTCGCCCACGCTCGCGACGAGTCCCCCAACGAGTGCTGCGGCATGGTCGCCACCCGCGGCGACGAGGTGGTCAAGGTCTATCGCACGACCAACGTCGAGGCGAGCCCGTTTCGCTTCGTGATCGACGGCGCCGAGCAGCTGCGCGTGTACAACGAAATCGAGTCCGCCGAGCTCGACCTCGGCGCCATCTACCACTCGCACACCCGCACCGAGCCGCGCCCCTCCCAGACCGACATCAACTTCAGCCAGGCCTGGCCCGGCGTCCTGTGGATCATCGTCGGCCTCGCCGGCGACGACGTCGAAGTCAAGACCTGGCGCATCGACGACGGCGACGTGACCGAGGCCGAGCTGGTCGTGGAGTGACTGATGCCGGACCGCGGTCCCGGCCACCCGGCCGACGCGCTGGTCTGCCCCGGTTGCGGCCGGCGCCACGGGGTCGACGAACGTTTCTGCGAAGGCTGCGGAATGCCATTGATCCACGACGCTGACCCCGCGGCGGACGACGAGGTCAGCGAGCGCCACCAGCGCGCCCGCAAGATCAAGCCTCAACTCGCGGAGGGCCCGCTCGTACGCGTCGCCGGCGCCCGCAACCAAACCGAGGCCGAGTTCATCCAGGGCCTGCTGCTGGAGGAGGGCGTCCCCAGCCTGTTGAAACGAACCGCCGGCTTCGACGTCCCCGACTTCCTCGCCGCCGGCCCGCGCGACGTCTTCGTGCCCCAGTCAGGCGCCGCCACCGCGCGCGAGGTGCTGCTCCAAGCCGACCTGATCGACGAAGCCCCGCCCGGCGCCCGGGGCGCCACCGTCGACCCTCGCCGGCTGCTCATCGGGCTCGTGGTGGCGCTGATCATCGGCGCGTTGCTCGTCTGGGCGGTCAGCGCTCTGCATTCCTAGCGCCGGAAGCCATAACGTATGGGTACGACGACGTACCAGGGCGCTTCCAAACGTTATGGTCGTTATTTCGCCCCAACGTTTGAAAGCGGCCAGATCCGTCGCCGCTCGCATTCGTTACGGTCGTTCGGCAGGCGAAGCCGTCCGCCAACCCCTCGATGCGCCGTTAAAAAGCCGATATCCCCGACCGGCCGCAAGGGTGCACGACTGCCACCGAGAGCCCGCAGCGGCCGCCACCCTCACCCCGCGCCACCAGCCAACCGGGCGAGATGCGACCGCCAGTCCCCCTCGATGTGGACGAACGGCTTACCCGCGAACGCCTTCGACAAGGCGGCCCGCGCACCCTGCGGATGGAGGCGGGTGACGAACTGGAGCGCCGCCCGCTCTCCCTCTTGGCGCGCCAGCAGGTCGATGACGGTGCTGCCCAGCAGAGGCGCGTCGCGCAGGCCGGGCGGGAACGACGGCCGCCCTCCCTCTCGCAGCCGGCGCGCGATGGCCGGCCGGGCGTGCTCGGTCTGGCCGGCGAACCAGCGGCCGGCGCCTTCGAGCAGCCACGCCCACCGGAGCTCCAACCGCAGCCTCCCCGGGGTCAGAGCCCGGGGCAGATCGCGGTTGTTCTCCGCGATCACTCGCCGGCAATACAGCGCCGGAGCGGTCAGCGCCAGCATCTCCCGTGAGCCGGGCACACTCGAGGCTCGCGCCTCGAGCGCGGCCGGCGTCAGCACGTGCAGCTCCCGGCTGCCCGCCCAGCCGCCGATGTAGCGCCGGGCCGCCGGCGCGGTCAACAGCCAGCGTACGGGCAGCGTGGGATTCGACAGCGAGAGCGACAACGCATCGCGATGCAGCACGACTGTCACTTCCGCGACCGTCCAGGGCAGCGCGTCGTCGAGGCCCTGACGGATCGACTCGAGCGAATCCAGCACGTGTTCCGCCGCGTCCGCGTCGGCGGAATCGTGCCGGGCACGGAACGAGGGCGAGATCGACTCGACCCAGGCCATTAGCAATGGGCGGGGCGACCGCCGGTGGCGGCCGCCCGAATCCCAGTCGTCTCTAAACCAGTACCGGCTGGCGATCGGAGGCGATCGCTGCGATCTCTTCCGACGCCCGCTCGAACTCGTCGTCGGAGAGCACCGGCGTTCCTTCGAACGGGAGCTCTCGCGTCAGCTCGAGCCACGAGCGGCAGCCGCCGTACTCGTCGCGCACCTTGACCGTGACGGGCCGCGGAATCCGGTAGGTCCGCAGCAGGATCACGTGAAGCGGATGACGCCGCTTCCAGGCCAAGCGCTTCTCGGCGTAGTCGGGCGTCCACACGTAGAACGGCGACAGCGCGTCGACGGCGCGACGGTCGGTGACAGTGAAGTGAGCAGCCACCTCGGCCCAGGCCCGAATCCGCACGCGGTCGGGTTGAGGCACGTCGGTGCCGCGGGTGAGTGCGTGGGGCGGGGGCTCACCCTCGCTCCACACGCCCTCTTCGAGGGCGCGAGCTAGCTCTGGGCGATGCGATTCCCGCACCAGGTCAGAGCATTGATGGTCGAACGTCGGGTACAGGAAAAAGCGCTCGTAATCGAGTTTGAAGTGCTTGTCGGGCTCGCGAATTCCGCCTTTGCGGAGCGTGAGGAGCTGCTCGCCTTCGGCGAGTGCCCGCACGGTCACGGCCCATTCTTTAAAAGCAATCGGCATGTATTAAGTGTGGGGAGATACGGGGGCTTACGAATAATCCCCGCGCGCGCATCTTGACCGGCGGCGTCAGCGGGGAACCGGCATTCTAGGGGAATCCGGATAAAACCCCAAATGTCCCAGCAAATCCACAGGTTTTCAAAGGCTACAGTGCTATAGCTTTGTCCCGGCGGCGGCTTCCAGCGCCTCGATCAGGGCGGCAAAGTCGTCATCTCCGTGACCCAGGCCGCTGGCCGTCACGAGGATCTCCCGGGTGAGCGCGGCAAACGGAAACGGCACGCCAAGCTCCTCGCCCTCCTCCAGGCAAAGACCTAGGTCCTTGAGCATGTGGTCGAGCTTGAACAGCGTCGCGTAGTCGTGCTCGCGCATCGGTCCCGCCTTGAGGGCGAGCATCGTCGAGTTCCCCGAGCCGGCCGCCATCACCGCAACCAGGGCATCGAGATCGACGCCGGCCCGCGCGGCCACCACGAGCGCCTGTCCGAGCACGGCGGCGTTCGACGCCGCCACCGCATTGTTGATCAGCTTGACGGTCTGGCCGTGCCCCAGCGGACCGGCGTGGACGATCGTCTTGCCCATCGCCTCGAGCACGGGACGTGCACGGTCGAAGTCCTCATCTGACCCGCCGGCCATGATCGTCAGCGTGCCGTCCTCGGCCCGTGGCGAGGAGCCGGTCACAGGCGCGTCGATCATGCGGATGCCGTGCCCGTCGAGCGCGCTCGCGATCGAGCGCGTGAACGTCGCCCCGATCGTCGAGCAGTCGATGCACAGCAGCCCCGGCTGTGCCCCGGCTACGACGCCCTCATCGCCGAGCAGCACCTCCTCGACCTGTGGGCCGTCGACGACCATCGTGACGACGATGTCGGCCTCGGCCGCCGCCTGCGCCGGCGTGCGCGCCAGCGCGGCCCCGTCGTGCGCGGAGCAGAACTCCTCCGCCTTGCTCTGAGTGCGGTTCCACACGGCCAGCGGAAAACCCGCCCCGGCCAGGTTCGCGGCCATGCGCGAGCCCATGATCCCCAGGCCGAGAAATGCCACCCGCTCACTCATGCGCTGGATGATGGCGGCTAGTGCACCGTCCGGCAATTACGGTGCACGTATCGCGGCCCCGGATGGCCGTCAGCCTGCGTCCTCGGAACCTCGCGCAGCGCCGCTGCGCGTCGGTTCCTGCGTCCTTGGCTGGCGGCCCCCGGGTCTCGCGCTACGCACACCCCAATTACCGACCGGCACACTCCCCGTGCCCGCCGCCGCCCGGCGTCTCGATACGCAGGCGCTGACCCTTCTGAAGCCGGCCGATCGCCTTGGGCGGAAGCTCCTCGCCGTCGAGGTAATTGTGGCCTACCGAACCGTCCTCACCGTCGTCGGCGCCGGGAGGCGCGTGGCGCCGGCGTTCGGTGATCAGGCTGTACTGCAGCGCCGCCAGCGCCTCCACCTCGCGGATCACGCCGTCGCCGCCGTGGTGCGCGCCGCGTCCGCCCGAGTCGCGGCGCACCGAGTACTCGACCATGCGGAGCGGAAACTCGAGCTCGAGCGCCTCGACCGGCGTGTTCAGCGTGTTGCTCATGGCCACGTGGACGGCGCTCGGGCCGTCGGCATCGGGGCACGCGCCCTGTCCGCCCCCGATCGTCTCGTAGTACACGACGTCCTCGGTCCCCAGCGTCAGGTTGTTCATCGTCCCCTGACCGAGCGCACGACCAAACGCCCGCAGCACCACGTCGGCCACGCGCGACGAGGTCTCGACGTTGCCACCGACCACGGCGGCCGGCGGGCGCGCGTTGAGCAGCGAACCCTCCGGAGCGTGAATCTCGATCGGCCGGTAGGCGCCGGCGCTGGGCGGGATGTCGGGGTCGGTCAGCACGCGAACCGCGAAGTAGCAGGCCGAATGCGTGACCGCGAGTGGGCAGTTGAGATTTCCCTCGTGCTGCTCCGCCGTCCCCGTGAAGTCGAGCCGCAGCGTTTCGCCCTCGACCGTCGCGGTCAGCTTGATCTCCAGGTCGCCCTCGCGGGCCTCGAGCACGTCGTTGGCGGTCGCCTGGCCGTCAGGCAAATCGCTCAGGCACGAGCGGGTGCGCCGCTCGGCGTAGTCCAGCACGGCCGTGAACGCCTCCTTGAGCATGTCCGCACCGACGCGTTCGTGCAGTTCACCCAGCCGCCGCGCACCCACGCGGCCGGCGGCCAGCTGCGCGCGCAGGTCGGCCCGGCGCTGATCGGGCTGGCGCATCTGCCCGGCCAATTCCGCGATCGCGTCCTCGTCGAGCACACGCGGCTCGATCACCACGCCCTCGTCGGCCAGCGTGCGGCTGTCAGCCGGCATCGAGCCGGGAGTCGGGCCGCCCACGTCGGCGTGGTGGGCTCGGTTGGCGGCGAACGCGATCAGCTCGTCGGCGATGAACACGGGCGTGATCACGGTGATGTCGGGCAGGTGGGTGCCGCCTCGATACGGGTCGTTGAGGATCCAGACGCGGTCCGGCGCCTGCTCCTCATCCAAGATCGCCCGCACCGCCGCGGGCATCGCCCCGAGGTGGACCGGGATGTGCTCGGCCTGCATGACCATCTCACCGCCCGGCTCGAACAGCGCGGTCGAAGCGTCGCGCCGCTCCTTGATGTTGGCCGAGTGGGCCGAGCGGATCAGGACCGCCCCCATCTCCTCGCAGATCGCCCGCAGCGCTCCGGTGAGAACCTGGAGATCGACGGGATCGATCATCGCTCGTCGTCCCGCGCCAGGTGCACGGTCCCCGTGTCGCCCACCTCGCCGCGCCAGTCCGCCGGCACGAGCAGCGTCGACTCGGGCAACTCCAGCACGGCCGGCCCGGTCACCTCGGTGCCGGGCGCGGCGGTACCGCGCAGCACCTCGACCTCGACTTCCTCGCCACCGAGGACCGCGCTTCGCCGGCCTCGCTCGAAGTCGGCGTCGCCCTCATCGGCCCTCAGCGACACCTGGCTCGGCGGCGTCGACGCGGTGACCCGGATCGTGACCAGCTCGAGTGTCTGATCAGGGTCCCGGTAGCCATAGCGGTCCTCGTGTTCGGCCTCGAACGCCTCCCGCAGCTCATCGGGCTGTGGGGCGGTCCCGGCGGAGATCGGCAGCTCGAACGCCTGGCCGCCATAGCGCAGCTCGTAGGTGGCGCCGAGCTCGGCCTCGGGCTCGTGCAACGCCGCCCGCGCCTGCTCACCCAGCTCCGCCACGGTGTCCTTGATGGCGTCGGCGCTCAGCTCGTCCCCGGTTAGGAACACGCTGCGCTGGACGTCGCGCCGGCGCGGCGAGACGACGAGGCCCAGCGCCGCCAGCACCCCCGATGCCCGGGGGCAGAGGATCGTCCCGATCCCGAGCTCCTCCGCGATCGCCGCGGCATGAAGCGGGCCGGCGCCACCAAAGGCCATCAGCGCGTAGCCACGCGGATCGACGCCGCGCTGGACGGTGACCACGCGCAGCGCCCGCACCATCTCGGAATTCGCCACGCGGATGATCCCCTCCGCGCAGGCGATCGGCTCCAGGTCGAGCTGGCCGGCCAGGCGGCGGATCGCCTCGTGAGCCGCGTCGCGATCGAGCTCGACGCCGCCGGCCAGCGGCGCGTCCGCGCTCAGGTATCCGAGCAACAGGTTGGCGTCGGTGACAGTTGGCTCGCTGCCCCCGCGCCCGTAACACGCCGGGCCAGGATCGGCGCCGGCCGAGCGCGGCCCGACCCGCAGGGCGCCGCCCGGGTCGCGCCACGCGATCGAGCCCCCGCCGGCGCCCACGGTGTGCACGGCCAGCATCGGCAGCGCCAGCGGCCGATCGGCGATCTCGCCCGCGCTGCGCTCCTGCACGGCGCCGTCGTCGACCACGCACACGTCACACGACGTGCCGCCCATGTCGAAGCACAGCACGTCCGGCGTGTCGGCAGCCCGGGCCACGAACGCGGCGCCGGCTGCCCCGCCGGCCGGACCCGACAGGACCGTCCAGGCAGCGTGGTCAGCGGCCGCCGCCAGGTCGATCAAGCCACCGTTGGACTGCATGATCGCCGGCTCTGGCAGCGAGGCCTCCTGCGCCCGCTCGGCCAGCCGCTCCAGGTACCGGGCCAAGAGCGGCGAGAGCGCGGCGTCGACCTCCGTCGTCGCAGCCCGCTCGAACTCCCGGAACGTGCCGACGACCTCATGGGACAGCGAGATGTGAAGCTCGTCGCCGAACTCGCGGCGCAGCGCCTCGGCGATCGCCTGCTCGTGCTCGGGGTGGCGATAGGAGTGCAGCAGCACGACCGCCACCGCCTCGATCGCCTCCGCCTCGCCTGCGTCCCCATCCGCGTCGCTCGCCTCGCCGCCGTTCCCGCCCGCCTCGCCTGCGTCTCCGCCCGCCTCCCGGAGCTGGCTGGCCAGCCAGCCAGCTGCGTCCCGGTCGAGGGGAACGAGCGGCCCCTCGGGTGTCATGCGCTCGCGCACGCCGAACCGCAGCTCATCCGGCACGAGCGGCGCCGGCCGGGCGGCACACAGCCGGTACAGCTCGGCCCGGTTCTGCCGGCCAAGCGCCACCAGGTCGGTGAACCCCTCCGTCGCGACCAGCGCGGTGCGGGCGCTCTTACCCTCGAGCAAGGCGTTGGTGGCCACGGTCATCCCGTGGGAGAACTCGGCCACGTCGCCGGCGTCGCGGCCGGCTCGCTCGAGCGCAGCGCGTACTGCCGCCATCACCCCCTCGGACTGGTCCTCCGGCGTCGTCGGCGCCTTGGCCGTGACGACGCGGTCCTCGAATGCGAGCACGGCGTCGGTGAATGTCCCTCCCACGTCGACGCCGAGCAGCATTCCGCGCAACGTTAGAGAGCCCCGCGCGAGCAGGGCTCTCTGACGAGCGTTGGCTTCGCGCGCTACGCAGCGATCGCCGGCGCCAGCTCCTCCGTCTCAGCCAGGTGCTGATGCGAGGGGCAGTAACCGTTGTGCGGCAGTGGCATCCGCTGGCAGGGCGTGCCCTTGCGGGTGCTGGCCCGGCACTGCAGCGGATTCCCGTAGATATCGAACCCGTTCTGCGGTTGGTTGGCGAGAAACTCGTCCGCGAATTGCAGGTAGCGCTCGATCACGCGGAACACCCGGCACTGGGAGTTCAGCGGGAAGTAAGCGCGGATGTCGTGGAATAGCGTCCGCGCCGGCCGCGCAAAATAATGGCGGTCGGTCGCCAGCCGCTCGACTGCGGCTTCGCACGCCCGTAGAACCCGTTCGTGGTTCGCATACGGACAGAGGGCGTGCGGATCCTCGATGATCTCGCCTGCCAGCTCCCGGTAGATCGCTCGACTAAACCGGTACATGCAGACTCCTGTCTCCTTTCGGCCCCTGCCGTAGGAGCCGTCCTTGGAGCGCAAAATCTTCTCGCGCGCGTGTGAAGCGCATGACGTCGCACGTATTAACTACACGTTAAGCAGGAAGTTAGTATTTTTAGGTTTTGGAGCTTATGTCCACGGGTACGGCGCGGGCTCCTGATCACGTCCGACCATGACGTGCCGGCCGTCGAAACTGGGATCTGGCGCCGGATAGTCGGTGCGTTGGTGGGCCCCGCGGCTCTCCGTGCGGACCAGCGCCGACTGCGCGATCAGACGCACGAGTGGATACGGATCCTGGGCCAGCTTGGTCAGGCCGGCGTGGTCACGCTCCAGGCCGGCACAGCGCCACAGGGCCTCACGGCTCTCCTCGGTGAGAGGCGGCGGCTTCGTCGAGCCGGGCGGGCGCGCCCACGCGCCGCCGTCCGGCTCGTCTGGCGGCGGGGGTTCGTCGAGCGCTGCGCGAGCGGCGCGGGCGCCGAACACGAAGCACTCGGTCAGAGAATTTGATGCCAGCCGGTTGGCGCCGTGAAGCCCCGTGCACGAGCACTCACCGACCGCGTACAGGCTGGCCAGCGTTGCGCGCCCGCCCAGATCGGTCGCGATGCCGCCCATCATGTAGTGCGCCGCCGGCGCCACCGGGACGCGCTCGTGTTCAGGATCGATCCCGGCGTTCTTGAGCGCGGTGACCACGTTCGGGAAAAGCGCGGGATCGACGTGGCGCATGTCCAGCTCGACCGACGCAGACCGGGTTTCCGCCATCCGCCGCTGTACGGCGCGGGCCACTTCGTCGCGCGGCAGCAGCTCGTCGACGAAGCGGTGCCCCTCGCGATCGTGCAGCGTCGCGCCCTCGCCACGAACGGCCTCGGTGACGAGAAAGCCGTCGGCGCCATTGGCGGCCACGACCGCGGTGGGGTGAAACTGCATCAGTTCCAGATCGGCCAGCATCGCGCCCGCGTTGTACGCGAGCAGCAAGCCGCCGCCGGTCGCCCCGGCGGGATTGGTCGTGCGTGCCCACAACGCGGCGGCGCCGCCGGTGGCGAGCACCGTGGCGGGAGCCAGGATCTGCTCGCCGTCGAGCAGCTGGACACCGGTCGCGCGCTCGCCATCGGTGAGGATCGCGGTGGCGCGGCGATTCTCCAGCACCTCGATCAGCTCGTGCTCGGCCACGAGCGCGCTCAGCTCGCGGATCAGACGCCGACCCGTCGCAGCGCCGCCGGCGTGGACTATCCGCCGCGCGCTGTGGCCGCCCTCGAGCCCGAGGGCGAGCTGGCCGTGGCGGTCGGCGTCGAAGCGGACGCCGAGATGCTCCAGGTCACGCACGGCCTGCGGCGCCTCGGCGCACAGTGTCGCGGCGGCCGACTCGCGCGTGGCCGCGCGCCCGGCCTTGACGGTGTCGGCCAGATGCAATTCGGGGCTGTCCTCGGCGGCCATCGCGGCGGCCAGTCCGCCCTGCGCCCAATAGCTCGAGGAACCGGCCAGTGGCGTGGCCGAGATGAGCGTCACGCGCGCGCCGTCGCGCGCGGCCGTGAGGGCCGTGAAGAGGCCTGCGGCGCCGGCGCCGACGACCGCGACCTGTGGGCGAGGATTGCCACGTCGGAGAGCCGCCAAGGCCAGGTACGGTACTGCGATGGCTGGTAATCCGGTCTTTCTGACGCATCCCTCGTCGCTCCAGCACGACACCGGGTCGCACCCTGAGCAGGCGGCCCGGATCACCGCGATCGAGCAGCGGCTGGAGGCGCTCGACTGGCTTGGCTACGACCGCGTGAGCTCGCCGGCGGTGGCGCGCTCGGTTTTGACCGCGGTGCACCCCGAGCGTCACGTGGAGTCGATCGAGGGCGTGTCCGCCCGCGGTGGTGGCCAGCTCGACCTCGACACCGTGATGAGCGCCGGCTCCTATGAGGCCGCGCTCCACGCCGCCGGTGGCGCCGTGCGCTTGGCCGAGATGCTCGTCGCCGGCGAAGCTCCGACCGGCTTCAGCGCCCACCGCCCGCCCGGCCACCACGCTTCGCAGGCGCGCGCGATGGGCTTCTGCCTCTTCAACAACATCGCGGTGGCGGCGCAGTACGCGCTCGACTCCCTGGGGCTCAGCCGCGTCCTGATCCTCGACTGGGACGTGCACCACGGCAACGGCACCAGCGACATCTTCTACGCCTCAGACCGGGTGCTGTTCGTCTCGATTCACCAGTCGCCGCTGTACCCCGGCACCGGTGCGGCCGCGGAGGTGGGATCGGGTGGCGGTCGCGGCTTCACGGTCAACCTGCCCGTCCCGCCCGGCTCGGGCGATGTCGAGTACCGCTCGCTCGTCGCGCATGTGGTCGTCCCGCTGGCCTTGGCGTTCGCGCCGGAGCTTTTGCTTATTTCGGCCGGGTTCGACGCCCACCTCGACGACCCGCTGGCGGACTGCCGCGTGACCGACGAGGGCTTCGCCGCCATGGCGATGCTGATGCGCGTGGTAGGCCTGGAGCTGGGGGCCCCGCTGGGTGCGGTGTTAGAGGGCGGCTACGCGCTCGGCGCCTTGGGTCGCGGCGTGGCGGCGACGATGTCCGGGCTCGTGGATGGTGAGGCGGGCTCGATTGAGCCCACGCCCCTGGCATCGGCTGCCGCTCTGCGCCTGGCCGAGTTCTGGCCGGCGCTGAAGGGCTGAGGCGTCAGGCGATCAAGCAAGCAACTCCCGCCATGCCGCCACGACCCGCTCCGCCGTGCGCTCGGCTGAAAGCGGCTCGGCGTGAGGACGCCCGTCGATCCGGGGATCCTCACGGGCCAGGTGTGGCGCCAGGGCCCGGCGCCACGTCTGCAGATCGAACGGGCCGCAGTACGCGCCCTCGACGCCGGCCAACACGTCTGGCGCCACGCCCGTGGGCGTCGCCAGGACCGGCACGTTGCAGGCCAGCGCTTCCAGCACGGCCAGGCCGAGGCTCTCCCATTCCGAGGGCACGAGCACGGCGTTGGCCGCGTTGATCCACAGCGGCACGCGCTCCGGCTCGACCTGCCCGAGCGTCAACAGGAGGGTGTCACCGGCCACCGCGCGGGCGTCCGCGTAGCGCTTGACCGGACGGCTCGGATTGTGTGGGAAGAGCAGGTAGCGACCGTCGGGGTTAAGTCCGAGCTCGCGCCGCGCCTCGGCGCGCGGGATCGGCCGGAACCGGTCCATGTCGACACCGCACGGCAGCACGGCCAGGCGCCCGCGCGCCGCCCACGCCGGCACACGCTCGCGCCACGCCTCCGAGACCACGGCGGGGAGATCGACGAAGCGCAGACCCGCCAGCGTCAGCGCCCGCGAGCGAGGGTGGGTCAGATCCATTCCGTGCAGCGTCACGGCGTGTATGTGCGCCCGCACGGTGAACGCCGGCCAGGCCGTCAAGCCAAAGTGTGAGTGGACGACGTCAAAGCGCGTGCCCCGATAGCGCCGGCGCAGCGCCTCGGCCGCCCGCACATACGCCCCCGGTCCGCCGGGATCGAACGAGAACAGCTCCAGATCGACGCCGTCGATCCGCTCCAGCGTCCGAACCTGGTCGCGCACGAAGCTGCCCAGCGCCGGATGCGCCGGCGAGGGATACATGTTGGTGACGATGAGAGCGCGCATGGGGCGGCGCGAGACTACTGCGCCGGCGGATCACCGCCTTCGCCTGTCCCTCTGGCACCATCAATGCCCGTGTCCGTCTCGCCCGAGCAACCCGTCGCCGTGTTCGACTCCGGAGTCGGCGGCCTCACGGTGCTGCACGAACTCCTCGTATCGCTGCCGACCGAGGACTACCTTTACCTGGGCGACACGGCTCGCTTTCCCTATGGCGAGCGGACCCAGGCGGAGCTCCAGTCCTTCGCCATCGAGATCGCCGATCACCTGCTCCTGGCCGGCGCCAAGCTCATCGTGGTCGCGTGCAATGCGGCCAGCTCGGCCGCGCTCGGCGCACTCGAGCGGCATCTCGGAGCCGCCGGCCTGGACGTGGACGTGATAGGCGTGGTCGCGCCCGCGACCCAGCTCGCCGTCGCGGGCAGTCGCACCGGGCGGATCGGCCTGCTGGCCACGCCGACCACGGTGGCCAGCGGGTCATACGAGCGCGCCGTGAGCACGGCAGATCCCCACGTGCACCTGGAGAGCGTCGCCTGTCCCGATCTGGCCCCGATCATCCAGGCCGGTTTCCCGTTCGACGCTCACGTCGTCGACACCGTGCGCGAGTACTGCGCTCCCTTGCGAGCAGCCGACGTCGACACCGTGATCCTGGGCTGCACGCATTACCCGCTCGTGGCACCGATGCTTCAGCGCACGCTCGGGCGCGGCGTGACCCTCGTCACCTCGGGCACGGGGGTGGCACGCAGCGTGGAGCGCGCACTCGCTGGGCGCGAATTGCTCAACCGGCAGACCGGCGAGGGCACCTACCGCTTCCGCTGCACCGCGGACATCGAATCGTTCAAGTCCCTCGGCACGCGCTTCCTGCAGATGCCGCTCGAGGAAGTCGCCCACGTCGAACTCGGAACTGAGGTCCACGCATGACCACCACCGCCCCCGAACGCAGCTACAGCCGCGCGCCCGATCAGCTTCGCCCCGTGACGATCGAGCCCGGGTTCGTTCGCACGGCGACTGGCTCGGCCCTGATCTCGATGGGCGAGACCCGCGTCATCTGCACGGCCTCGGTCCAGGAGAGCGTGCCGCGCTGGCTGCTCGGGTCGGGACGCGGCTGGGTGACGGCCGAGTACGGGATGCTTCCGGCGTCGACCGGCGAGCGCAAGCAGCGCGATATAACGAAAGGGCGCGCTGACGGGCGCACGGTCGAGATCCAGCGCCTGATCGGGCGCTCGCTGCGAGGCGTGGTCGACTTCAGCGCGCTGGGCGAGCGGACGATCTACGTCGACTGCGACGTCCTGCAAGCCGACGGCGGCACGCGCTGCGCCTCGATCACCGGCGGTCTCGTCGCGCTGCGCCTGGCCTGCGAGAGCCTGATCAGTCAGGGCTCACTCGAGCGCAGCCCGCTCAGCGGGACCGTGGCCGCCGTCTCCTGCGGCATCGTCGACGGCGTGCCCCTGCTCGACCTCGACTACTCCGAGGACTCCTCGGCCGAGGTCGACGCCAACGTCGTCATGACGGGCGAGGGTGGTCTGGTCGAGGTCCAGGCGACGGCCGAGCGCACGCCGCTCTCGCGCGCGCACCTGGACGACCTGCTCGCGCTGGCCGCGGTCGGGATCGAGCAGCTGCGCCAGCATCAGGACGACGCGGTCGCCGCCGCCGCCTGAGGCCCATGAACTCGATCCCGGCGGCCGCGCCACCGCTCGTGCTGGCAACGCGAAATCGGCACAAAATCGCCGAGATCACGCGACTGCTCGCGCCAGTCGGGATCGTGGTCGAGCCCCTGCCCGAGGGGATCGAGCTACCGCCTGAGACAGGCGAGACATTCGAAGCGAACGCCATGCCGAAGGCCCGCGCGGCGGCCGCGGCGACGGGCCGCAAAGCGATCGCCGACGACTCAGGCATCGAAGCGGAAGCGCTCGGCGTTGTGCCCGGCGTTCGCTCGGCGCGCTACGCCGGTCTTCAGGCCACCGACGAGGAGAACCTGGCCAAGCTGATGCGCGAGGCGCCCGCCGGCAGTGCGCTGCGCTACGTGTGTGCGCTCGCCTACGTCGATCCTGGTTCAGGTGAGGAGCGGGTTTTCTTCGGCGAGTGCCGCGGGCGCCTGGCCACCGAGCGGCGCGGCTCCCGCGGATTCGGGTACGACCCCGCATTCATCCCGGACGAAGACGGGCAGGCTCGGACCATGTCGGAGCTCACCGAGCAGGAGAAGGACGCGATCAGTCACCGCGGTCGCGCCGTGCGCGCGTTCGCGGAATGGTTCGCGCAGGTAAATCACTAGGGTCGGGTAGATGAGCGCGGCCGAACCCGTCACGCTCCCGCAGGTCAAGCAGCGCAGCGCCGCGCTGTCGGTGTTCTCGAACTCCGGCCTGATCCTTCTGAAGGTGATCGCGGGAACAGTGACCGGCTCCGTGGCGATCCTCAGCGAGGCGGTGCATTCGAGCATCGACCTGGTGGCCTCGATCGTCGCCTTCCTGTCTGTGCGCAAGTCGGACGAGCCGGCCGACGAGGAACACCGCTACGGGCACGAGAAGATCGAGAACCTGTCGGCGGCGATCGAGGGAATGCTGATCCTGGTCGGTTCGGCGGCGATCGCCTTCCAGGCCATCCGGCGGCTGATCCGCGGAGGCGAGGTCCACACGGTCGGCCTGGGCATCGCCGTCGTCGCATTCTCGATCGTCGTCAACGTCGTCGTCTCGGGCGTCCTCGGCCGCAACGCCAAGCGCAGCGATTCACCCGCCCTGGAGGGCGACGCCGCGCATCTGCGAACCGATGCCCTGTCCTCGTTCGGGGTGCTGATTGCGCTCGTTCTCGTCAAGCTGACCGGTGCCCAATGGCTCGACCCGGTGGTCGCGCTCGTCGTATCCGCCGCGATCGTCGTCACCGGCATCCGGCTGTTGACGCGCTCCTCGCAGGTCCTCGTCGACCACAGCTTGCCGGCGGACGAGGTGGATGCCATTCGCAACGCCATCGAGGCCTTCGGTCCCCGAGGCGTGGTCGGCTACCACGAGCTGCGCACGCGGAGCGCCGGCTCGCGCCGCTACGTCGATCTGCACGTGCAGTTCCGCGCCGGCACGTCACTCGAGAACGCGCACCGCACCGCGCACGAGCTTCAGGATGTGATCGCGGCGAAGCTCGCCGGCGCCGACGTGCTCATCCACTTGGAGCCGGAGGACAGGGTGCGCCCTGGCGAGGTGCTCGCGCCCGTGCGGCCGTCTGGCGACGGTGGCGCGGCGGCCGGCTAGATGGTTGATTCCGCGCTGTGTGGGCCACGGGATTCAGTAAAGCCCGGGGGGCTGACGACGGGCGGGCTGCGTGCGCCGCGGGCTAACGGCGTGACGGCCCGGCGCGGCGGGCTGACGGCGTGGCTGGCCGCGGCTTAGACGTCTCGATCGTCCTCAGATACCAAACTCTGGCGGCCGCCGCGAAGCGTGTGCACTGAGGACTGCCAGCTAATCCCCAGATCCCGGACTCCCCGGGCCGCGGCGAAGCGTGTGCACTTAGGACCGGGCTGGCTCAGGCAGCGGTGGATTCATCCGCCACGACCATTTCGGCCTCAGATCCCAAACTCCGACGGCCGCACCGAAGCGCGGGTACCGATACCGACTATGTCGGTCTCAGATCCCAAACTCCGACAGCAGCGACGAAGATTGTGCGCCCGTACCGATCGAGCGAGCGAGCCGCCGGGCCTCCCGCGCGTACACCGGGCCATCCGCGACGCGATCAGCCTGACCCGTCCCGCGCACAGCCGCCGAATCAACCACCTTCCCGGCCCCTGCGCCGAACCTAGCTCAGCTAGCTAGCGGCGGCCGAGTGCCGGCGTCGGCCGCGTGCCAGCGCCCCGCTAGGTCAGATTGATCGCGGCCGAGATCGCCACGGCCAGCGTCACGCCGGCGTACCCGTAGTAGCCCTGAAGGACGAGGATCAGAACCGCGATAAGGCACGCGACGACCGTTGCCAGCCAGCCGATCCGCGCGAGGTCCACGACCGTATTCTCGCCGTCATCTCCGACGTCGGCACCTCGGCCGTCGGTCGCCGCATTGGGTACGTCGCCAGCCGCGTCGGGCTCGCCCACGGCGGCGTTCAGTTCGTCGACGCTCATGCGCTCTGCGCCCAGGCCGGTGGCGCGGTGGCGCCCGGCGGCCACGCCATCAGCTCGACGAGGTTGCCGGCGGGGTCGCGCACGTAGGAGCGAGGCGCGCCCCAGTACTCGGGCCGCGGTTCGACCTCATGCCCCAGGTCCCGCAGCCGCGCCACCGTGTCCTCGTAGCGCGCCACGACCACCGCGATGTGTCCGCTCTGGGGTACGGCGTCGGGCTTCGGCATCAGGTGAATCTGGGTCTGACGGTGCTCCAGCCACACGGCGCGGCCCTCCAGCGGCGCCGGTTGCGGCACGCGCGCGAACCCGATTTCCCCATAGAAATCGATGCATGCGTCCAGCTGCGTGGGTACGACTTCCCGTGTCGCGTGCTGGATCATCGGGCTATCCGCCGGGCCTGCCGGGCGATTTCAGGGCAGTCACACTCGTTGAGATCCATGCAAATTGCGGAATACGGGGGTTTCAGACTGTGCGAAGGGGCCAAATCTCCGTAGAGAATGGCGATTCCCGCGGTCAATGAGCCCTAGAGCTGTCCGCGGGTCCTGTTAACGTCGGCCATTCCTACCACCTCGAAGGAGGGAGCAAGTGACTAAATCCGAGTTTGTCGACCAGGTCGCGGATCGCGCCGGGTTGAGCAAGAAGGATGCCGGAGATGCGGTCGACGCGGTCCTCGAGACCATTGAGCAAGCCCTCAAGCGCGGCAGCGAAGTCAGCTTCTCCGGCTTCGGAAAGTTCAGCGTCTCGCAGCGCAGCGCTCGCGAAGGACGTAATCCAGCAACGGGAGAGAAGATCCAGATCGCGGCCTCGACGGTCCCGAAGTTCACGGCCGGTGCCGCGCTCAAGAAGGCGGTCAAGTAACGCCGCCAGTTATGACGGCCGCCGCGGCCACGATCGCGGATCGTGACTGTGGCTAGTGGCGCAGAGGGGGTGCCCGGCGTGGGAGCCGGATCCGGCGAAGGGCCCGAAGAGGCGACCATGCCCGGGTCCGGCGGTCCGCGCGCCGACCCTGCACCGTTCGGCGACCGGCTGCACGCGCGCGTCGCCGAACGCCAGTCGCAGCTCGTGCTCGGCCTCGATCCCGACCCGGCTCGCCTCTGGCCCCGCGCCATCGAGCTCGCGGGCGGCCCTGGTGATCCGCCGGCGGCGCCGGCGGCGCGGGCCGCGATGGCGGTGGCGATCCACTGCAAGCTCGCGATCGAGGCCGCGGGTGAGCATTGCGTGGCGACCAAGCTTCAGGTCGCGTGCTTCGAGCGGCTCGGCGCGTCGGGCTGGGCGGCTCTGGCCGAGGTGGTCAAGCGGGCGCGCGACCACGGTCTCTTGGTCATAGCCGACGCCAAGCGCGGCGACATCGACGTCAGCGCTGCTGCCTACGCCCAGGCCTTCCTGACCGAGACGCCGACGCCGTTCGGCCCCATACCCGGGCTCGACGCCGACGCGCTCACGGTGAACCCGCTGCTCGGCGCCGACTCGCTGGCTCCGTTCATCGAGGCCGCGCGCAGCGCCGGCGCGGGCCTGTTCGTGCTCACGCGCACTTCCAACCCGGGTGCAGCCGACATCCAGGAGCTGGCGCTGAGCACCGGCGACATCGTCAGCGAGCGCATCGCCGGGCTCGTCGATCAGCTGGGCGCCGGCGGCATGGGCGAGAGCGGACTGTCCGACATCGGCGCCGTCGTCGGGGCTACCGCGCCCGAGCGGCTCGAGCGCCTGCGCGAGCTAATGCCCCACGCCGTCTTCCTGCTGCCGGGCGTCGGCGCCCAGGGCGGCCAGGTGGCCGATCTGGCCGCGGCCTTCGCGCCCGGGATCGCCGGCGGCCTGGTCAGCGCCTCGCGCGGGATCGTGGCCGCGCACGAGAAGCTCGGCGGCGATCCAGCTGCGGCAGCCGCTGAGGAGGCCAAGCGGCTGCGCGAGATCGCCTGGAGTCTGGCTGGCTGAGCAGCGGAGCTACGCTCCGACCGCGCCGGTATGATCGCGCTGCGATGGTGCATCGGAGTCGAGCGCGGTACCTGGCGCCGATCGCGCTCGCAGCGGTAATCGCCGGGACCTATCTGGTAGTTCACGCCGGCCTGACGAAGAAGCACGCGACCGCGCAAACGCACTCGCCGCGCCGCCATCGCGCCCGAGGTAAGTATGCCCGCGCCAAGTTCTACATCGTGCAGCCAGGGGACAGCCTGACCAGCATCGCCAAAAAGACGGGGATCTCGGTGCCCACGCTCGAGTCGCTGAACCGCAAGATCGATCCGAACGCCTTGCAGACCGCACAACGGCTGAGGCTGCGCCGGTGAGTTGGCATGAACGGCCGCGCGCCATCGCCCTCGCTTTCGCCCGGACCCGGGTAGCGGCCGCTGCCGCGTCACTCGCCGTCGCTGTCGCCATCGCGCTGTTCGGACTCGCCGATGCCGCGACGGCCAGCGCGCCGCCCCGGCTCGGCGTCACCGCCGCCACGCTGATCGAGCAGAGCACCGGCAAGCAGCTGTACGGCATCGCGCCCGACTCCCGCCGCGCGATCGCCAGCACGACCAAGCTGATGACCGCGCTGCTCACGCTCGAGCACGCGCGCCTGAGCGAGGTCTTCACCCAGAACAACTTCTACGCCGCTGCGGCCGACTCGCAGATCGGCCTCGTCCCCGGCGAGCGCATGAGCGTCCACGACCTGCTGCTGGCGCTGATGCTGCCGAGCGCCGACGACGCGGCCGAGGACCTGGCCTTCAATATTGGCCACGGCTCGCTCGGGCGCTTCATCGGCATGATGAACGCCCGCGCCCGGCAGCTCGGTCTGCACCACACGCATTACTCGACGCCGAGCGGGCTCGACACGCCGGGCAACTACTCGAGCCCGAACGACCTGGTCAAGCTGGCGAGTTACCTGCTGACCCACAATGGCTTCTTCCGGCGCGTGGTAGCGACTCCGCGAGCGGTCCTCGTCACCGGCAACCACGTACGCGTGGTCCGCAACCGCAACACGCTCGTGGGGCGGGTGTCGTGGGTCAACGGCGTCAAGACCGGACACACCAGCGGGGCCGGCTACGTGCTCGTCGGCTCGGGTACCGAGCACGGGATGACGCTGATCAGCGCCGTGCTGGGCACGGCCAGCGAGTCGGCACGCGACGCCAACACACTGGCGCTCCTCGGCTACGGCTTCGCCAACTTCCACATAGTCAGCCCGGTGCGCCACGGCCAGCTGATCGCGACGCGACCGGTCAAGGACCAGCCGGACAAGCGCGCCAAGCTGATCGCCGCCTCCAGCGTCACCGACGTCGTCTCCCGCCACAGCCACGTCCGCCTGCGGCTCGACCTCCCGCGTCAGCTGAAGGGCCCGCTGGGACGCCACGCGGTAGTCGGCCACCTCGTCGTGTTGGAGGACGGCCGCCCGATTGCTCGGGTACCGCTGCTGCTCGCCCATTCCCTGCCCGCCGTCAGCCCGATCACGCTCGCAGCTCGGTTCCTGACCCGACCCATTACGCTTGTGTTGCTCGTCGCGCTGCTCGCCGCATTCTTCGGGTTGGTCACCGCGGTGCGGTGGCGAGCGCGAGACAGAGCGACCGTGCGTCCAGGAGCAGCATGATCATCACTGTCACGCTCAACGCAGCGCTCGACAAGACGCTTGAGGTCCCGAACTTCACGCCGGGGCGCCGGCACCGGACGGTCGACCAGACGACGATGGCGGGCGGCAAGGGCGTCAACGTGGCGCGCGCGATCAGGAGCCTCGGGCAGCCTGTCATCGCCACCGGCCTGGCCGGCGGCTCGACCGGGGACCGAATCGTCGATTCGCTCAACCGCGAGTCGATCCTCAACGGGTTCATTCGGATCCGCGAGGAATCGCGCACCAACACCGCCGTGCTCGACCCCACGACCGGACTTCACACGGAGATCAATGAGCGCGGGCCATCCGTGTCGGCGCACGAGCTCGAGCTGTTCCGCGAGAAGCTGCTCTACCTGGCCAAGGGCGCCAGCATCTGCGTGTTCGCCGGGTCGCTGCCACGCGGCATCGAGCCCGACGTCTATGCCGGGCTGATCCGGGACGTGCGCAAGCTCGGCGTGACCACGATGATCGACACCGAGGGCGAGCCGCTGCGGCTGGCCATGCGCTCAGAGCCCGACGTCGTCTCGCCGAACGAGCTCGAGGCCGAGGAGCTCGTCGGCCACGAATTCAACGATGTCGACGACCGGGCCCAGGCGGTGGCCGAGATAACGCGTCTGGGCGCCGTCGAGGCGATCATGACCGTCGAGGACGGCTGCTACGCCTACGTCCTCGAGGGCGGCCCCTCGGTGCTTTACCGCGTTCGCGTCGAGGAGCAGGAAACGCGCTCGCGGATCGGCTCGGGCGACGCTTTCCTGGCCGGGTACGTCGCCTCGCGCTACAGCGGCCGCGCGACGGTCGAGTGCCTGCGCTTCGGGGTGGCCTGCGGCGCGGAGTCCACGCAACACTTCGGCGCCGGCATCATCAACCCGTCCAAGGTCGACCGTCTGCTGACCGAAGTCGAGGCCGAACGACTCGACGTCAGCGCCCAGATCGGCTGACCCCGCGAGGCCGCTGCTAGCATCGATCGACCGATGCTGCCGCCCGTCGAAACGACCTCCACAACGCTCCGGCTGCCGTCCGCAGCGTTGTCTACGCTGCCGTAATGGAAGTCGAGATCGGACGCGGAAAGAAGGCTCGCCGGGCCTACGGGTTCGACGACATCGCGATCGTTCCCTCGCGCCGCACGCGCGACCCTGACGACGTCGACATCAGCTGGACGCTCGGGCCCTACCGCTTCGAGCTGCCATTGCTGGCTGCCGCCCTGGACGGCGTCGTCTCGCCAGAGACCGCCCGGCTGATGGGCCGGCTCGGCGGGCTCGCCGTGCTGAACCTGGAGGGGATCTACACGCGTTACGAGGACGCCGACGCGGAGCTCGAGCGGATCTCGACCTTCTCGCGCGACATCGCCACGCGCGAGATGCAGGACATCTATCGCGAGCCGGTCAAGCCAGAGCTGATCGCCCAGCGCATCCAGGAGATCAAGGCCGAGCCGGGGATCGTAGCGGCGGCGTCGCTGACCCCCCAGAAGGTGCGGAGCTACTACGAGGTCGCGCTCGAGGCGGGACTCGACATCCTGGTCATCCAGGGCACCGTCGTGTCGGCCGAACACGTCTCCAAGGACGAGACGCGACCACCGCTGAACCTCAAGGAGTTCATCCGCGAGCTGGCGCCGACGCCGGTCGTGGTCGGCGGCTGCGCGTCCTACCACACCGGGCTTCACCTGATGCGCACCGGCGCGGCCGGAGTCCTCGTCGGGGTCGGCCCGGGCGCGATCTGCACCACGCGCGGCGTGCTCGGGATCGGCGTGCCACAGGCGACGGCGATTGCCGACGTTGCGGCGGCGCGCTCGCAGCACATGCTCGAGACCGGCGACTACGTCAAGGTGATAGCCGACGGCGGGATGCGAAACGGCGGCGATATCGCCAAGGCGATCGCCTGCGGCGCGGACGCGGTCATGCTCGGATCGGCGCTGGCGCGCGCGTACGAGGCGCCAGGGCGCGGCTACAACTGGGGCATGGCGACGTTCCACCCAACGCTGCCGCGTGGCACGCGCGTGGCCACCACTCCCAACGGCACGCTGGAAGAGATCATCACCGGGCCGGCGCGTGAGAACGACGGCACGTTCAACCTGATGGGCGCGCTGCGCACCTCGATGGCGACGACCGGATACCGCGACATCGCCGAGTTCAACCGCGCCGAGCTGCTGGTGGCGCCTGCGCTGCAGACCGAGGGCAAGCATCTCCAGCGCGAGCAGGGCGTCGGCATGGGCGCGAGCGGGAAGGCCGCGACCGTCGGTGTGGCGGATTAGGAGCGCCGGTTGAGCGCCTCGGGTCCAGCGGAGATCGTGCTGGACAACGCGGCCGCCGGGCTAGTCGAGAATGCACAGGAAGGCCGGCGTGCAGGCACGCCGGCCCCGGCGGCGCATGCGCCGCCGGCGGGGGCTCGCATGCGAGCCCCCGAACAGCACGAGGAAGTCGTGGTCCTCGACTACGGCGGTCAGTACTCGCAGCTGATCGCGCGTCGGGTGCGCGAATACGGCGTGTTCTCCGAGCTGCTCCCGCATCACGTCGGCCCCGAGGAGGTCGCGCGCCGCAAGCCGAAGGGCGTGATCCTGTCCGGCGGGCCTGCCTCGGTGTATGCCGAGGGCGCGCCGGCGCTCGATCGCCGCCTGCTCGAGTTGGGCATCCCAGTGCTCGGCATCTGTTACGGCATGCAGCTGATCGCCCGTGAGCTCGGTGGCGAGGTTCAGGGCGCCGAGGTTGGGGAATTTGGGCGCTCGCAGTTGACGGTGGCCGAGAACGGCCGGTTGCTGGCCGGCACCCCGGCAGAGCAGAGCTGTTGGATGTCGCACCGCGACACGGTGTTCTCGCCGCCGCCCGGGTTCACGCCGCTCGCCTCGTCGACCGCGTCGCCGGTGGCGGCGTTCGAGTCGACCGAGCGCGGCATCTACGGCATCCAATTCCATCCCGAGGTCGTGCACACGCCCTACGGCCAGCAGGTGCTGACCAACTTCCTGGCCGACGTGTGCGGCTGCGAGCGCACGTGGAGCCCGACTTCGGTGATCGAGGAGCAGATCGAGCGGATCCGTGCCCAGGTGGGGGAGGGGCGGGCAATCTGCGGGCTCTCGGGCGGCGTTGACTCGAGCGTCGCAGCGCTGCTCGTGCACCGCGCGATCGGCGACCGCCTGACCTGCGTGTTCGTCGACCACGGCCTGATGCGCAAGAACGAGGGCGCCCAGGTGATCGCGGCGTTCCGCGACCACTTCCATGTCCCGCTCGTCGCCGTCGACGCCTCCGACCGTTTCCTGACCCGCCTGGAGGGCGTCAGCGACCCCGAGGAGAAGCGCAAGCGGATCGGCGCCGAGTTCATCCGGGTGTTCGAGGAGGAGGCGGCCAAGCTCGATGACGTCAAGTTCCTCGTCCAGGGCACGCTGTACTCGGACGTGATCGAGTCGGGTGGCGGCACCGGCGCCGCCACGATCAAGTCCCATCACAACGTCGGCGGCCTGCCGGAGGACCTGGAGTTCGACCTGGTCGAGCCGCTGCGGGCGCTGTTCAAGGACGAGGTGCGCGCCGTCGGCGCCGAGCTCGGGCTGCCGGAGCGGCTCGTCTGGCGCCAGCCCTTCCCCGGCCCCGGCCTGGCCATCCGGATCGTCGGCGGAGAGGCAACGCGCGAGCGGCTCGATGTCCTGCGCGAGGCCGATGCCATCCTCCAGGACGAGATCCGCCGCGCCGGCCTTTATCGCGAGCTGTGGCAGTCCTTCTGCGTGCTGCCCGATATTCGCACCGTCGGCGTGCAGGGCGACGAGCGCACCTACGGCAACGTGATCGTGATTCGCGCCGTGACCAGCGACGACGCGATGACCGCGGACTGGGCGCGGCTGCCCTACGACCTACTCGAGCAGATCGCTTCGCGCATGATCAACGAGATCCGCCCCGTCGGGCGCGTCGTGCTCGACATCACGAGCAAGCCGCCCGGCACGATCGAGTGGGAATAGCCGGCCGCTGACGCAGCGAAGCTCCCGCTATTCGGGAGGAAGTGTGCGTTGGCCGTCGAGCAGCGGGAGGATCCGCCGCACGTAGCCACCGAGGTCGTCTGGCAGTGCGTCGCGCGGAAACCAGGCCGCGGCGTCGATCTCGCCACGGTCGAGCGTCAGCTCGGGATTGTCCAGGGTGACCCGGAAGCAGTACAGCGTGTCGCGGCGGTAGTCGGCACGACCGGTCAGGCGCCCAACGGATGTCCAATCGCCGATCGAGATGCCGAGTTCCTCGCGCATCTCACGTGTGGCCGCCGCGGCCGGCGCCTCACGAGATTGGATCCTGCCGCCCGGCAGCTCCCATTCTGCACGGCCGTAGGTGTGGCGAACGAGCAGTACGTCATCGCCGCGGGTCAGGACGCACTTCACCCCGTTTGCCCTAGGCCGGCCGAGAAACCAGTACACGCGCAGGACCTTGTACGCGAGGCGGTAACCCCAGCGTCGAAACCCGACCGGAAGCCGCGTGGCGAGTGCCATCGAATGAGCGTAGGCGCTGAAAGCCATACGCATTCCCTATCATTGCCACGGGCCGCGCCTCCAGGCGCGGTTTGTTCGTGCCATGAAGACCTACACCGCCACACCTGCCGACCGCGAGCGAAACTGGTTCGTCGTCGACGCCTCCGGGCAGACGCTCGGCCGGCTCGCGACGCAGATTGCCAACACGCTGCGCGGCAAGCGCAAGCCGACCTACACGCCGCACGTCGACACGGGCGATTTCGTGATCGTCGTCAACGCCGAGAAAATCTCCGTGACCGGGAACAAGCTCGCCGACAAGCGCTACTACCGTCACTCCGGCTATCCGGGCGGCCTGAAGTCCCGCAGCCAGAGCGAGATGCTCGAGCGGCGGCCCGAAGAGGTCATCCGGCGCGCCGTCAAGGGGATGCTGCCCCGCAACCGGCTTGCCCGCAAGCAGCTGACCAAGCTCAAGGTCTACGCCGGGCCTGAGCACCCGCACGCTGCCCAACAGCCGCAACCGATGGAGTTTTAGATGGAATCGCCTGAGAATCCCGACGGTCCTGCCGAGGACACCTCCGACGTCGAGTCCCCGACGCCTGCCAGTGAGAGCGAGGCGCAGGATGAGACGACGCGAGGGGACTCGACGTCGGACGTGTCCTCCGAGGCCCCGGTGAGTGCCGGCGAGCCGGAGGCGCCGGTGTCGGCCGCTGAGCCGCCGGAGCCGCCGGCCGCCGAGGCTGAGTCGCCGGCCGCCGAGCCCGAGGCAGAGCCGCCCGCCGCCGAGGCTGCGCCGCCGGCCGCCGAGCCCGAGACTGAGGCG
>JBJMLD010000024.1:0-21677 GCA_045805545.1 Solirubrobacteraceae bacterium
GCCGGGCGGCGTGTACTGCCACGTGTCCGGATGCGATCTGGTGCGTGACGGCGAGGGCCGCTGGCGCGTGCTTGAGGACAACGCGCGCACGCCGTCCGGCATCTCCTACGTGCTCGAGAACCGCCTGGCCATGACCCGCCTCATGCCCGAGCTGTTCGCCGGGCATCGGGTGCGCCCGGTCGACCACTACCCATCGCTTCTGCTCGACGCGCTGCGCGCGGTGGCGCCGGGCGGCGCGGCGGCGGCCAACATCGTCGTGTGGACGCCCGGTCCGCTCAACTCGGCGTACTTCGAGCACGCCTTCCTGGCCCGCCAGATGGGCGTGGAGCTGGTCGAGGCCTCCGATCTGGTCGTCCGCGACGCCGTGTGTTACATGCGCACGACGGCCGGACTTCAGCGCGTCCACACGATCTACCGGCGCCTCGACGACGACTTCATCGACCCGCTCGAGTTCCGGCCCGACTCGATGCTGGGCGTACCCGGCCTCGTCCGTGCCTACCGCGCCGGCACGGTCGCGATCGCCAACGCGATCGGCACCGGCGTCGCCGACGACAAGGCGATCTACCACTACGTACCGGAGATGATCCGCTTCTACCTGAGCGAGGAGCCGATCCTCGACAACGTGCCGACGTATCTGCTGAGCGACGAGCGCGCCCGACGCCAGGTGCTGACCCGGCTGGACGAGCTGGTCATCAAGCCGACGTCGGAGTCCGGCGGCAAGGGCGTGTTCATCGGCCCGCAGTCGAGCGCCGCCGAGCGCGAGCACCAGGCCCGCCTGATCGAGAGCCAGCCCGATCGGTTCATCGCCCAGGAGCACGTGCACCTGTCGACCGCCCCGACGGAGGTCGGGGACGGCCGCCTCGAGCCACGGCACGTCGACCTGCGACCGTTCGCCGTGTTCGGTGACGAGATCCGAATTGTGCCTGGCGGCCTGACTCGAGTCGCCCTGCAAGAGGGCTCGATGATCGTCAACTCCTCGCAAGGCGGCGGCTCCAAGGACACGTGGGTGCTCGATGACGGATCGGCCACCGATCTGGCTCCCGGCACGCTGCCCTCGCAACGGCCGCCGCGCCTGCCTGACGTTCGCTACGGCGGCTGGCACGGGCAGTCGCAGCAGCAACAACAGTGATGCTGGCCCGAATCGCTCAGGAGCTGTTCTGGCTCGGCCGCGATCTGACTCGCGCCGAGCACACCGCGCGGATGCTCGATGGCGCGTTCCACGCCGACGTCGCCGGCGTGCCGGGAGAGCAGGGCATCGCGCTCAGCTGGGAGGGCGTCACGGCGATCATCGGGGCCAAGCCGCCCGCCCCCGGAGAGGACGGCCAGCGGCGCCCGGAAGATCGCCTGCCGGACATCCACGGCGGACTCGCTCGCGGCGAGGTGGCGCGGCTGCTCACGCTCGACACCGACAGCCCGGCCTCGATCGCCTCCTGCGTCGCCCGCGCCCGCGAGCGTGGTCGCACCCTGCGCGATGTGATCTCGACCGAGATGTGGGAGGCGCTCAACTCCTTCTACCTGACCCTCGGGCGCGACCACCTCCAGGCGGCGCTGATCACCGGGCCCTACTCCGTCTACCAGGAGGTCAAAGAGCGCTGCGCGCTGTTCTGGGGCCTGGTCGACCGCACGATGCTCCGCGACGAGGGCCGCGCGTTCCTGGAGGCGGGCGGGCGCATCGAGGAGGCCGACATGGTGCTGCGGATGCTCCGCGTAGCCGTCCCGGCGGACTCGTTGACGGGTGACGGTGACCCGGGCTACGAGGGCGAGGCGCTGGCGCTGCTCCAGGCCGTGGGCGGGTTTCAGGCCTACCGGCGCGCCGCACGCCAGGCGCCGGCGCTGGGGGCGGTGGCGCGCTTCCTCCTCTACGAGAACTCCTATCCCGGCTCGGTGGCCTCGTCGGTCGGCGCGCTGGGTGAGGCGCTCGCCGCGGCGGACGCCCAGCCGCGCTCGTCGCCGCCCGTGCTCCGGCTGGGCCGCCTGATCGCCGATCTGGAGCTCCAGCGTCGGAGTCCGGACACCGCCGCGAGTTTCAATGAAATGCTCGCGCGGGTACAGGATGAGCTCGAGCTGGTCGATCGAGATATCGACGAGCGTTACTTCGCGATCGCCGCACTGGCCGCAATCCATCTGTAGGCGGCGACATGATCTCGATCACCGAAATGAACTTCGCCATCCGCTATCTGACCAAGTACGACTACGACACCGACGTCGTGGACAACCTGAACGCGCTGCGCGTGAAACCCGCCGCGAACGGGCGCCAGCGCTGCGATGAGTTCAACGTCCGCCTGGCACCCGAAGTGCGGCTGCATCGCCACGACGACTACTTCGGCACCGAGGTGGTGGAGTTCGAGGTCTCGCGCCCACACCGCTCGCTGACGATTGACGTGCGCGCACGCGTGAGCACCAAGCCGGCGCCGGACCCGCCTCAGGCCACCTGGGAGGCGCTGAGCGATCCGAACTACCGTGAGGCGGGCGGGGAGTTCCTGTTCCAGACCGACGACGCACCCGCACAGGCGGTGCTGGATGAGCTGCTGGCCGCCACGCGCTCGACGTCGAACCCGCTGGCCACGCTGCTTTTGATCTCCGAGCTGATCCCGGATCGCTTCGAGTATCGCCAGGGCGCCACGTATGTCGACTCGACTGTCAGCGACCTGCTGCGTGCCGGCGCCGGCGTGTGCCAGGACTTCGTTCACCTTGGCCTGTGCCTGCTCCGCCACCATGGGATCGCCGCGCGCTACGTGTCCGGGTATCTGTTCGCGGCGCCGGCGGGAGACGGCCAGGAGTCGGTCGAGGTCGACACCCACGCCTGGCTCGAGGCCCTACTGCCGGTGCCCGGCGGAGGCGAACCGGTGTGGGTCGGGGCCGATCCGACCAACCGCGGGCTGACCGGCGAGAACCACGTGAAGATCGGCCACGGCCGCCAGTACTCCGACGTGCCGCCGATCAAGGGCGTCTACCGCGGCGCGGCCGAAGCCAAGCTCGAGGCCAGCGTGACGATGACGCGTCTGACCAACGTCGACCCGGCTTCGATCGCGCGCTCGTAACATCGCCTCGGCGGAGCCGATGGTAGGGTCGTCGGCCATGGGCGAACGCACTAATTACACACCTGGGACCTTCTCCTGGACCGACCTGACGACCACCGATCAGGACGGCGCCAAGGCCTTCTACTCGGCGCTGTTCGGGTGGGAGGCAACCGACAACCCGGTCGGCGATGGCATCGTCTACTCGACGATGTCGCTCGGCGGCAAGGATGTCGCCGCCATCTCTCCCCAGCCTGAGGCGCAGCGCAATGCCGGCGCGCCGCCGGCATGGAACTCCTACGTCACAGTGCAGAGCGCCGACGCCGCGCTCGAGCGAGCCAAGCAACTCGGCGCGACCGTGCATGCCCCGGCCTTCGACGTCATGGACGTCGGCCGGATGGGCGTGATCCAGGATCCCCAGCAGGCGTTCGCGCTCGTGTGGGAGCCGAAAAGCCACCTCGGTGCCTCGCTCGTCAACGTCGCGGGTGCGCTGTGCTGGAACGAGCTGGCGACCAGCGACGTGGACGCCTCCTCCGGCTTTTACGGTGAGCTGTTCGAGTGGACATATGAGCCGATCGAGGACTCGCCGATCCCGTATCTCGTCGCCAAGAACAAGGACGGCCACAGCAATGGCGGCATCCGTCCCCGTCAGGAGATGGAACCGTCCTACTGGCTCGTCTACTTCGGCAGCAACGAACTCGAGGCCGACGTGGCCAAGGCTGGCGAGCTCGGCGGCAACCAGCTGGTCGAGCCGATGGACATCGGCCCCGGCCGGATCGCCGTGCTCCAGGACCCGCAGGGCGCGGTGTTCGCGCTGTACAGCGGCCAGTTCGACGAATAGCCGATAGACAAACCTGCGTGGCGCCCGGCCGCGCGCGGCATACTGAGTATGTGCGAACGCGAGCGCTCGGGACGATCGCCGTCGTGGTTGGTTTCGGCGCCGGTTGTGGGCAACAACAGGCGACTGTCAACGCCAACCACAATCAGGGCCAGCAATCAGCGCCGCCGAACGCGCCGACCCTGCATGGCCATCCGCAGGCGATCGAGCCGGTGGCGGGAGCCGGCGGGCAGTCCGACCAGGCCGCCGGCGGATCCGGCGCCGGACCAGCGGGGGTCAGCGTCGGCCCGAGCAGCGGCCCGCTGCCGCAACCCGTCTCCGATGCCGAGATCCGGCGCGAGTTGGCCGCGAGCGGACTCGCGGCTCGCTCCACCCAGGCCGCGCTGACGAAGAACGGGCTGGCGCTCAGCCCGGCGGGTGCGCCGGCCGTCGTGCAGGAGGTGATCCAGGCCGGCAACCAGATCGCGCACCTGCCCTACGTGTGGGGCGGCGGTCACGGACGCTTCATCGACACCGGCTACGACTGCTCAGGATCGATCAGCTTCGTGTTCGCCGCCGCCGGCATCCTCAACACGAGCATGACCTCGGGCGAGCTGGCCAACTGGGGGCAGCCGGGACCCGGCAAATGGATCACGGTGTTCGCCAACAACGGCCACACGTTCATGTACATCGCCGGCCTGCGCTTCGACACGGTGGCGCTGGCCCAGACCGGCAGCCGCTGGTCAAACCGCTCGGCCACCGAGTCGAACCTGAACACGTTCGCCGTCCGGCACCCGCCTGGGCTGTAAGCGGGCCGTCGGCTCAGGCCGCCGCGGCGTCGCGCTCGTCGCAGAACGCCAAGAGCAGCTCAATCAGACGCTGCGGCGCCTCGACCTGCGGGCAATGGCCGACACCCTCGAGCAGCTCGAGGCGTGACCCGGGCACCTCGCTCAGCACCCGCTCCGCGCCCTTGTGGAATACGAGCCGGTCACGGTCGCCCCACACGAGCAGAACCGGCGCCGTAATCCGGCCCAGCTCGAACGGCGAGCGCAGCTCGGGGATCAGCCGCTGGGCGATGTCGAGGTAGCTCGCCACCTTGGCCCGGTGGCGGTGGTGGTAGGTGAAGGCGCTGATCACGCCTGGGTCGATCGAGCGCGGCGAGGCGAACGCGAGCTGCACGTAGAGCCGTGCCACCGCGGCGCGCAGCACGGCGCCCGGCACCGGCGCAGGCAGGGCCAGCAGCGATTTGAGCAGCGGGTCGCGCTGCACCAGGTAGAGCAGGCGCGACATCATCAGCCCGGCCGGCGCCACGGCGACCACACCGGCCAGCTTGCTCCCCCGCCGCTCGGCCAGGCGCAGCGAGACACACCCGCCCAGCGAGTTGCCCATGGCCAGCACTGGTGCGCCGCTGCGGCCGCCGGCGTAGCGGAGCGCCGCGGCCGCGAAGGCGTCGAGCTGGGGCAGGATCGCATCGGGCGTGAGCTCGTCGGCGGTGCCGAAGCCCGGCAGGTCGAACGCCATCGCCCGATGACCCCGGCGCGCCAACCGGGCGAGTACGTGGCGCCAGGTGTCGGCGCTGTCGGCGTAGCCGTGGAACATGATCACCGGGACGCCGTCGCCCTCCAGCTCGAGCACGCGCGTCTCATATCCGGCTAGGCGCAACCGATGTTCGATCAGCGGCTCGATCATCCGGCTGCCGCCGGCGCCGGCTCCGGGGCGCCGTAGGTGACGAAATCGCTGCTGCGGACCAGGAGCAAGCCGAGCACCGCGCCGACCAGCGCGACGATCCCGGCCACGAGCAGGATGTCGTTCATCGCGCCTGCGAACGCGGCGTGAATGGCCTCCGCGGCGCGTGGGCGCAGCGACCCGGGCACGCCATGCAACACCTGGCCGGCGCCCCCGGCCGCCACGGCATGCGAGATCTCCGCGGCGCGTCCGCCGGCCGGCGTACCGGCCAGGCTCGGGGTCAGCTTGCTCGTCAGCACGTTCTCGAAGATCGCCCCCAGCACGGCGATTCCGGTCGCGATCCCGACCTGGCGAAACGTGTTGTTGATGCCACTCGCCATCCCGCTGCGCTGCGGTGGCACGACCCCGATCGCGGTCGAGGCGAGCGCCGGGTTGACCAGGCCGACGCCGGCGCCGGCGACGATGAAGCCGGGGAGCAGCGCGGTCCAGTCCGAGGACACGGTCAGCCCGCGCATCAGCAGCAGACCCACGCCGGTCATCAGCAGACCCGCGCTGAGCAGGAACCGCACCGGCACACGAGCAGACAAATTGCCAGAGGCAGCGGCGACAAAGAACGACACGACGGTGAAGGGCAGGAAGCGCAGCCCGGTCTGCAGCGGCGAGAGGCCGAGAATCGTCTGTATGTAGAGGACGAGGTAGAGGAACATCGCGAACATCGCCGAGGAGATCGTGAACGCGACGATCGAGGCGCCGGAGAAGGTCGGCTTGCGGAACAGCGTGAGATCGAACATCGCGCCCGGCTGCCGCAGCTCCGCAACGAGGAAGGCGATCAAGAGCAGCACGCCGCCGGTGAACAGACTGACGATCAGCGTGCTCCCCCAACCTTCCGCGTTACCGCGGATGATCGCGAACACGATTAGGAACAGCGCGCCGGTGAACGTTACGGTGCCGATCCAGTCGACCCTCCGGCCTTCCGGATGCTTTGACTCAACGATCTTGGCCTGGGCCAGCAGCACGCCGACGATCCCGATCGGAACGTTGATGTAGAAGATCGAGGACCACCCGAAGTCCTCGGTGAGAAAACCGCCGAGCAGCGGCCCGACGGCGGCCGAGGCGGCGATCGTCGCGCCCCACGCCCCGAACGCGGTGCCGCGCTCACGCCCATGGAATTCCTGGGCCAGCAGCGCCAGTGAGGTCGCGAACATGATCGCCCCGCCGATTCCCTGCCCGGCCCGGGCGAGGATCAGGAACAGCGAGCTGGGTGACAACGCACACAGCAGCGAGGTGAAGGCGAACAGGCCGAGGCCGATCGAGAAGAGCAGCCGGCGCCCGAACAGGTCGGCCAGCACGCCGGCGGTCAGCAGGACCGAGGCCAGCGTGAGCGCGTAGGCGTCGATCACCCACTGGATGTCGGAGAAGCTGGCCTTCAGATCGGTCGCGATCTTGGGCAGCGCGACGTTCACGATCGTGATGTCGAGCAGCAGCATGAATGTGCCAATGCACACCACGATCAGCGTCCACCACTTACGCTCCATAAGCAGGATCGATGTTAAACGACTGGCTGGCTCGCCAGCCGGTTGGGAATCCCCGTCATCGGTGGTGGTTCATTCCCCGGTCCGGAGATCGAGAAACGGACGAATTTGTTCGGACTGCGGTGAGAGCGCAGTAGCATTGCCGTGAGCCCCGCCAGGGCGGGCGGACGTCAAGGGGAATTTGTTGACGAGCGCGGTCTATACAACGATTGAGCCGACGCGCGGCTATGCGCGGTCGGGGGATGTCCATATCGCCTACCAGGTGCTGGGGTCGGGTCCGGCCGAAATGGTGCACGTGCTCCCCTTCGCAACCCCTGTCGAGGTGGGCTGGGAGCTTCCGCAGATTGCCCGCTGGTGGGCCCGGATTGGCTCTTTCAGTCGCTCGATCATCTTCGACCAGCGCGGCGTCGGCTCCTCGGACCGCCCTGACCCGCCGCCCACGGTCGACGAGCAGGTGGAGGATCTGCAGGCAGTGGTCGACGCCGTCGGGGCTGAGCGCTTCGTGCTCGCCGCCTACTCCCAGGCCTCCCCCGCCGGCATCGCCTACGCCGCGCGCAACCCGGACCGCGTGACCCGGCTCGTGCTCTACGCCGCCACCGCGCGCGTCATGCACGCCCCCGACTACCCGGAGGGGCGCACGATCCCGCAGGCGCGCGAGTGGGTGGCCGGGCTGTCTTCGGGTTGGGGCAACGGCGGCACGCTGGATCAGAACCAGCCGAGCGTGGCCGGCGATACGGCCATCCGCGAGTGGATGGCGCGCGCCGAGCGCACGCTGGGGAGCCCGGCAATGGCGGTCAAGATGGCCCAGGCCCTTGGCGCCGCCGACGTGCGCGAGGAGGCCAAGTCGCTACAGATGCCGACCCTCGTCCTGCACCGCCGCGACGATCCCGCCATCCCCATGGCGCAGGGCAGGTGGCTGGCCGAGAACGTCCCCAACACGCGCTGGATCGAGCTCGACGGCGCCGACCATGCCCTGTACTTCGGCGACACCAGCCTGGCCATCCAGGAGATCCAGGAGTGGGCCACCGGCACGCGGCCCGCCCACCGCGCTGAGCGTGTGCTGACGACGCTGCTGTTCACCGACATCGCGGGCTCGACTGAGACGGCCGCCGCGCTCGGCGACACGAGCTGGCACGACCTGCTGCAACGCCACGACGCCGAGGTGCGCCGCGAGCTGCGCTACCAGGGCGGCACCGAGCTGAACACGGTCGGCGACGGGTTCCTAGCCGAGTTCCCGACCGCCACCGCGGCCGTCTCGGCAGCTCGCGCCATCCGTCGTCGCGTCGCCAACCTCGGCCTCGCCGTGCGCGCCGGCATCCACACCACGGAATGCGAGCGGATGGGCGCCGACGTCGGCGGCGTCGGCGTACACATCGCGGCGCGCATGTGCGCCCTCGCCGAGCCCGGGGAGATCCTCGTCTCCGGGACGGTGGCCGATGTCCTGCTCGGGTCGGGCATGCCGCTGACCCCGCGGGGCGAGTATGAGCTGAAGGGTGCTCCGGGCCGCTGGCGGGTGTGCGCGGTGGATGAGCGCCGGCGCGAGCCGAGGGAGTAGCGCCCTGGCCGGCCAGGGTGGCTCGGCCTAGGCCCGACCGTAGACCGGGATCTCGGCGCCGCTCGTCGGAGACGTGTCGTCGCCGAGCAGATGGGAGATCACGCCGGCGATCTGCGCCGGCTTGACCCATTTGTCGTGATCGGCGTTCGGCATCGAGGAGCGATTGGCCGGCGTGTCGATCACGCTGGGCAGGATCACGTTGCAACGGATGCCGTCGTTTTTGTACTCGGCCGCGACGGCCTTGGCGAACGCGATCACGCCCGCCTTTGAAGAGACGTAGCCGGCCGCGCCCGGGAACGGGTGCAGCGCGGCGCGCGTCCCGACGCAGACGATCGCGCCGCCGCCGGCCTCGAGCAGCTTCGGCAGAACGGCCTGGGTGACGAGATACGTGGGCCGGAGGTTGAGACGGAACTGCTTCTCGAACTCGTCGAGCGGCGTCTCGTGCACCTTGCCGCCGGCGGCGAAGCCGCCGACCAGGTTGGCCAGGCCGCGCAGCGGCGCCTCGGCGTCGTCGCTGGCCTTGGCGACCACCCCGGCCACCGCCGCGGCGTCGAACAGGTCGGCTTGCACGAGCTCCAGGCGGTCGTGCGGCTGCATGCGTTCCAGCTCGCGCTCGACGACCCACGGCACCACCACGCGCCAGCCGTCGTCGAGCAGGCGCGCCACCACGGCCGACCCGAGACCGCCGGTTCCGCCGGTGATGATCGCGGTGCGATTCATGGCGCGCACTCTATCTGCCGTCCGCCCCCGTCTCTATCTTCGGTCCACGGTGAACTCCGCTGATTTGCAGACGGATTGGAGTGACCAGGAGGCTGGCCCGGCCCGGCCGCCGGAGCTCATGGAGGCCGACCTGCGCGAGCTCATCAGCACGGTGCGCAACCCCCACCTGCACCGGCTCTTGGCCCACGTGTTCGCCGACGGCACCGCCACGTGGGCGAGCTATCGCGACGCCCCGGCCGCCAAGTACTACCACCAGGCGTACCGCCACGGCCTGCTCGAACACAGCCTGACGGTGGCACAGGCCGTGGGGGCGATCGCGGCGACGTTTCCGGGGATCGACCGCGACGTCGCCGTGACCGGGGCGCTCCTGCACGACATCGGCAAGCTCGACGCCTACGAACTGAACGGCGACGACATCACGATGTCCGACCACGGGCGACTGTATGGCGAGATCTCCCTCGGCTACTACCGCGTGCGGCGGCTTATCGAGCGTCTCGACGGCTTCCCGTCCGACCTCGAGCAGGCGCTGCTGCACATCGTCCTCAGTCACCACGGTTCCCTGGCCCACGGCAGCCCGGTCGTGCCCTGCACACGGGAGGCAACGCTCGTGCACATGATCGACAACCTCGGCGGCAAGCTCGGGAGCTTCGATCGCGTCGAGAAGGACCTCCCGATGGGCGAGCAGTGGTCCGCCTTCGACAAAGGCATCGGGGCCGGCGCCTACTTCGCGCCACGCATGCCGGGCGCCGCCCGCGAAGCGGCCTAGCAGTTCCGGCTGAGACGGCCTCTCGATCCTCCGCGCAGCTCCGTTCCAAATCTGCGCAAATAGCGTGCCGACTCCGGCACGGCGGCTCGACGGCCGCGGCCGCCCAACTACCCTAGAGCGAGACGTGGCCAAAGACACCGAAAAGCTGATCCGGCAGCTGTCGCTGATCTCCTATCTGATGGCCGAGCGGCGACCCGTGACGGCGCCGGAGATCCGGCGCGATGTCGAGGGTTACAGCGTGATGAACGAGGATGCGTTCGCCCGGCGCTTCTACGCCGACCGCTCCGAGCTAGAGGCGCTGGGGATCGTGCTCTCGGTGGAGAAGCCGGCCGACGGACTGGTCGAGCAGGAGAACTACTCGCTGCCGCCGGAGAACTTCCATCTGCCGGCGATCGAGTTCAGCGACGCCGAGCTGGTTGCGCTGTGGACGGCGCTCCAGCTGCTCGACGGCGAGTTCGCCTATGCCGAGCCGCTGCGCCTGGCACTCCAGCAGATCTCCTGGGGTCGGCCCAGCCCACTCACCTCACCTGAGCAGCGGACGGTCGCGCTCGGGATCACGGGCGCCGCCGGCGGGCACGAGGTCTCTCAGCGACTGGCCAAGATCGAGACCGCCATCTTCCGTCGCAAGACGATCATCTTCGACTACTACACGATGGAGCGAGACGCGCTAGGCACGCGCAAGGTCGATCCGTATCAGCTGCTGTATCAGGGCGGCCAGTTCTACGTCGTCGGCCGCGCGCACGAGCGCGGGGCGATTCGCGTGTTTCGCCTCAGCCGGATCCGCGGCAAGATCGGCTACGCGACCAAGGCCGAGCACGACTTCCAGCGGCCCGCCGACTTCGACCCGCGCGCCTACGCCAATCGCATCCACTGGCAGTTCGGCGATTCCGTCGGGACGGCCGAGATCTGGATCAGCGCCCGCATCGCCTGGCAGATTGAGCGCCACTTCGGCCGCTACGGCGAGATGCGCCTCGACGGCGATGACGGCGACCGTGTGTTCGTCACGCCCTACGCCAACTCGCGCCAGCTGATCGCCTGGGCCCTCGGCCTCGGCGAGCACGCGCGGATCCTCGGTCCGGCCGAGCTGGTCGACGAGCTGCGCGATCGCGTGCAGCTGCTCATCGACCGTCACACCGGCGAGCCCGAGGTGGCGGCCGACGCCGGCCACGTGCGCGCGACTGACGGCATGCCCGCGCCAGCGGGTATGGCCGCGGCAGGGCATCCCGACGCCGCCGAGGCTGACGGCAACGGGCATCTGCCGGACGCGGCCATCCGCCCCGAGCGCTTCGCCCGTCTCGTCACGCTGGCCAGCATCCTGATCGCCGCCGGGCGCGGCGGCCGCCGGCTCGACGCCGACCTGCTGACGCGAGAGCTCAAAGTCTCAGAGCAGGAGCTGCGCGAGGACATCTCGGTCCTCAACGTGGTCAACTTCGGCGCCGGCACGTACGTCCTGTACGCCGAGATCGCCCCGGACGGGACGATCGAGGTCGATCCGGAGCCCTACGGAGACTCGTTCGCCCGGCCCGCCCGCCTGCTCCCGGTCGAGGCCAAGGCGCTGGTCGCCGCCATCGACCTGATCGGCGAGCACATCCCCGAGGGCTCGCTCGCGTCGGTGCGCGAGAAGGTCGTGGCCGCGCTGGGCGAGGACCCCGCCCATGAAGGGCTCCAGGTGGCGGCGCCAGGTGGCGACGACGCCGAGATCGCGGCCGTGGTCTCTCGCGCGATCGCCACGCGCCATCTTCTCTCCTTCGAGTACTACAAGGAGAACGAGGACGAGTTCAGCACGCGCATGGTCGAGCCGTACGCCCTGATCAACGGGCTCGAGGGTTGGTATTTGGCCAGCTTCGATCCCTCCCGCAGCGACGTGCGCCATTTCCGGCTCGACCGGATCAAGTCGGCCACCATCTCCGACGAGGGCTTCGAGCCGCGCCCCGACGTCGACCCTGCCGCCGACGTGGACGGGTGGCCCCGCACCGGCGAGGTCCCGGCCTCGCGGCGGGCGCGGGTGTGGATCTCGCCCGACCGGGCACGCTGGGCGCGCGAGGAGCGAACGGTCGTGGCTGACCTGGACGACGGGTCGGTGATTGTCGAGCTCGGGTTCGCCGGGGTCGACTGGCTGGCGCGCGAGGTGCTCAAGGAGGCCGGCGACGCCGTCGTGCTCGAGCCCGAGGACGCCCGCGACGCCGTCCGGGCCGCCGCCGAGGCGATCGGCGCCGGGGCTCGCGCCGGGGCCCGCGCCGCCGCGCAGTGAGCGGCCGTCGCGCCCAGATCGCGATGAGCGCCGAGGAGATCTCGGCCTTCCTCGACGAACAGCGCGTCGTGACCTGCGCCACCCACGGCCCGCGTGGCTGGCCTCATCTGATGCCGCTGTGGTACGTCGTTCGCGGCGAGGAGATATGGGCCTGGACGTACGCCAAGTCCCAGAAGGTGCGAAACCTGGAGCGCGACCCGCGGGCCACCCTTCAGGTGGAGACTGGCTTCGAGTATCAGGAGTTGCGCGGGGTGATGATCGAAGCGGAGGTGCTCATTCACCGCGACCTCCCGCTGGTCTCCGAGTTCGGCGTGGAGCTGTTCGGCCGTTACGGGACGGCTCAGGCGGGTCCGGAGTTCCTCGAGGTGGTGCGAGCGCAGGCCGCCAAGCGGGTGGCGCTCCAGTTCCAGCCCCGCCGCACGGCGAGCTGGGATCACCGCAAGCTCGGCGGGGTTTACTGAGAGCCGTCTCAGGGGCCCAGCGCGCAGTAGCCTCTCGCCGGTCATGCAAGACCTCAAGGGCCTGATCCTCTCCGGAGGCAAGGGCACGCGCCTACGTCCGATCACGCACACGAGCGCCAAGCAGCTCGTGCCGGTGGCCAACAAGCCCGTGCTGTTCTATGGCATCGAGGCGATGGCGGCGGCCGGGATCGAGGACGTCGGGATCATCATCGCGCCGGAGACGGGCGACGAGATCCGCGCCGCGGCGGGTGACGGCTCGCGCTTCGGCGTTGCGCTGTCCTACATCGAGCAGGACGCGCCTCTCGGCCTGGCCCACGCCGTGCTGACCGCCGAGCCGTTCCTCGGCGAGGCCCCGTTCGTCATGTATCTGGGCGACAACCTGCTCCAGGGCGGGATCGAGGAGCTGGTGACGGCATTCCGCGGCGGAGCGTCCGACGCGCTGATCCTGCTCACGCCGGTGCCCGATCCGGAGAACTACGGCGTGGCTGAGCTGCGCGACGGCGCGGTTGTGCGCCTGGTCGAGAAGCCGCCCGAGCCCCAGACGGACCTTGCCCTGGTCGGCGTCTACATGTTCACGCCGAGCGTGCACGACGCCGCACGCTCGATCCGGCCCTCGGCCCGCGGCGAGCTCGAGATCACCGATGCCATCCAGCACCTGGTGGACAGCGGCGCACGCGTCGAGCCGCACGTCGTGAGGGGCTGGTGGAAGGACACCGGCCGTCTGGAGGACATGCTGGCCGCCAACCGGCTCGTCCTCGACACGATCGAAGGCCGCGTGTCCGGGGAGCTTGTCGATTCTCAGGTCGACGGACGGGTCGTGATCGAGGTCGGGGCGCGGCTCGAGCGCTCGGCCGTGCGCGGACCGGCGATCATCGGCGCCGGCGCCCGCCTCACCGATTGCTACATCGGGCCCTACACCGCCATCGGCGAGGGCTGCGTGATCGAGAACGCCGAGGTCGAGCACTCCATCCTGCTGACCGGCTCCGCCGTGCGCGGCCTGGCCGGACGCATGGAGTCTTCGCTGCTCGGCCGCAACGTCAAGATCGGGCGCGACCACAGGCAGCCGCGGGCTTATCGATTCCTCGTCGGAGATAACTCCGAGATCGGGATCCTCTAAGCCGTAATCGGGCCTAGATGTGAGTCGCGCCCCGGAACCGGCGAGGATATGTGGCCGGATCTGCGGGGCGCGCTCGAGGGAGGAGAGAGGTGCTGCTCGATCATCATGCACCCTCGTGGCTTAGATGTCCAAGACGAGTTACCGCGTAGATCTATAAGCTGTAGTTATGGAACTTCGGCAGCTGCGTTACCTCGTGGCGCTGGATGAGGAGCGCAACTTCACTCGGGCGGCGACGCGCGAGCACATCGCCCAGCCGGCGTTATCGCAGCAGATCCGGCGCCTCGAGGAGGAGACCGGCGTTGCCTTGGTCGAGCGCACCACGCGGCGGGTCAATCTGACCGACGCCGGCGAGGCGCTGGTGGCGCGTGCGCGCCGGATCCTGGCCGAGGTGCAATCCGCACGGACGGAGCTGGAGGCGCTCAAAGGCGTCCAGACCGGGCACGTGACGCTCGGCGTGATGCACACGATGGGACCGGTCGACATCTCGATTGCCCTGGCCGTCTTTCACCAGCGCCACCCGGCCGTCGAACTGACTGTGCGCGAGTACTCGAGCGAGGAGCTAGCCGACCTGCTTCGCGTGGATGAGATCGACCTCGCGTTCCTGTCGGTCACCGAGCGAATCGAGAGCCACGGACTCGGTCTTCAGCAGCTCGTCTCCGAGGAGCTCGTGGTAGTGCTGCCACGTGACCACCCGCTGGCCAAGCGCCGGCGCGTACAGATGGCCGAGCTGGTTGGCGAGCAGTTCATCAGCTATCGCGAGGGGGCGCGATTGCGTGAGCTCTTGGTGGCGGCCGGCCGCCACGCCGGCTTCGTGCCAGAGGTGATGCTCGAGTCGAACGAGAGCAGCCGCATCCGCCGGCTGGTCGAGCGCGGGATGGGCGTGGCCATCCTCCCGCGTTCCGACGCGCTGGCGCCCGGCGCCGACGTGGCGGTGGCCACGCTGATCGAGCCATCACTCCGCCGCGACATCACGCTGGCCTGGCGCGAGGGCCGGCGCCACCCGCCGGCCGCCGCCGAGTTCCTGGCCCTGGCCCGAGAGACGTTTGGGACGGATCGGGCGGGCTAGAGCCGCTTCTCGCCCCAGAACACGGCGACCGGGTTGCCATTGAAGTCAGGGACCTGCTCGTAGCCCTCGGACTCGTACAGTCCGCGCGCGCTGAGCTGCTTGGGCCCGGTATCGAGGCGCGCGATGGTGTAGCCGAGTTCGCGCGCCTTGCTCTCCAGGGCGTGCAGCAGCACTCGCGCTACGCCCTGCCCCCGCATCGCCGGCACGACATACATCTTCTTGATTTCGCACATGCGCTCGTCCAGCTGCTTGATGCCGCCGCAGCAGATCGCTTGGTGATTGGACCAGCCGACGATGAACGCCCCGTACGGCGGGCTCAGCTCAGCCGGACCGGCCCGCGGCATCGAGTCGCCATCCAGCTCCAAGCCGTCGTACATCTCTGCGATCTCGTCGCGCATCGCCTGCGCCAGCGCGGCCCCGGGACCGGCGTCGACGCGGGCATCGGCGAATTCGATCGCAGAACGGACTTTTTCCTCCGCCATGCTCAGGCGCCGCCGAGCAACGAGAGCAACCCGCTGGGCGTCTCGGCCCGCCCGACGTGCACGCGCGGCATGGTCAGCGGGTGGGACGTGGTCTCGGTCGTCCCGCCTGCAGTGGTGTAGGCCATGGTGAACCCAGCCGCCTTGACGGCACTGACCACGGTGTCGTTGAACGCCCCGAACGGGTAAGCGAAGAAGTACACCGGGTGACCCAACACATGCTGGAGGACGTGTCGCGATCCGGCCGTCTCGGTGTTGAGTTGGCTGGCGGTGAGCAGTCGCAGGTCGACGTGGTGCGCCGTGTGGTCGCCGACGTCCATGCCGGCGCGGTCGAGTTGGCGGATCTGGTCGGCGCTCAGGAATCCCGGCTCGGTCATCCGCCCGGTGATGACGAAGAACGTGGCCACCATGTGGAAGCGCTGAAGCGCGGGCAGGATCCGCGTGACGTCGTCGACATAGCCGTCGTCGACCGAGATGATGATCGGCTTGGCGGGCAGGGCGTCGCCCTTGTAGAGGGCGTCAAACAGCTGCCACTGGTGGATCGTGTGATAGCCGGCGTCGTTCATCGCCGACAGCTCGGCGACAAAGTTCGACGGCTCGACCTTCAGGTCGGTGATGCCCACCGCGCTTAGCGGCGCCACCCGGTGATAAGTCAGGACGGACACGGTGACGCTGTGCGCCGGCGCGCCCGGCGGGGGGATCAGCGCCGCCACGGTGCGCGCGGCCACCGGCGGGTGGGTGGCGCCCTTGCCGCCGCCCGGCGTCAGCTTGCGCGACTTGCCGGCGCTCTGCGAGGACGACGAGCTGGTCGCGCTCGAGCCGCCGCAGCCGGCCAGCGCGAGCACGAGCAGTATCGCCAGAGCGGCGATCAAAACGTTCTTGACCGGGCGCATCGGCGGCCAAGGCTAGCGGCGGCAGCGGGTAGCCTCGTCGCGTGGCCACATCCGCCTCGACAGGTACGTCGCCCGAGGTCCGTGACCGCCTGTTGAAGGCCTGGCGCGGGGAGATCGTCGCCGGCACGGTGTACGACCTGATCGCCCGTCGGATGCCCGAGCGCGAGGCAGAGATTCTCCGCCGCATGGCCCAGGCGGAGAGCGGGCACCGCAACCGGCTCGAGGCCCGGATGCGCGAGTTGGCAATCGCCGTCCCCGATCCTCGCACCGTCCAGATCCCACTGTGGCTGCGCCTCCAGGCGCGGATCGCGCCCGTCGATCGTCTGCTCGCCGCGCGCGAGGCGGCCGAGGATGACGAGGTCGACGACCTGTACAAGCGCTCGACGGGCGACGAGGTCACCGACCAATTGCTGCGCTCGATCCGCAAGGACGAGCGGTCTCACTCGCTTGCCGTCCAGGAGATGCGCGCCGGCGGTTCGGATGGCAGCGACGCCGCGGGGTCGTCTTCTGCGCCGCTCGCCGTCCCGGGTGCACGCGCCCGGCTCGACCGCATCCTCGGGCGAGAGAAGTGGCATCGCACGGGTGGCGGGTGGATCTCCGGCGCGATCTACGGGGCCAACGACGGCTTGGCGGCGGTATTCGGGATCGTGGCCGGAGTGTCGGGCGCCACCGGCGGCTCCAGCTCCGTCCTGACCGCGGGGCTGGCCGGCGCGATCGCCTCGGCGCTGTCGATGGCCACCGGTGCGTTCCTGGCCGAGCGCTCGGAAGCCGAGGTGGCCGCCGCGAATGTCGAGCGCGAGCGCCAGGAGATCGCCGAGCACCCCGAGGAGGAGAAGGAGGAGCTGTCGCTCTTCTACCAGCTGAAGGGAATCGACCAGAAGACGGCCGACGAGCTGGCCGAGCGCATGTCCAAGCACCCCGACGCCATGCTCCAGGCCCTATCGGTCGAGGAGTTCGGCACGGCCGCGGCCGGCGGTGGCGGCAATGCCGTGGAGGCGGCGGCGGCCGCGGGCATCTCGACCGGGCTCGGCGCGATCGTGCCCGTGATCCCATTCATGATCACCGACGGGACCGCGGCGATCGTGGCCGCCGCAGTCGTCTCGCTCATCGCGCACTTCCTCGTCGGCGCCGCCAAGTCGCTCGTCACGCTCCGGACGTGGTGGTCGGCCGGCCTGGAGATGACGCTCGCCGGCGTGATCGTCGGTGGCGCGACCTACCTGGTCGGACTGGCGCTGCCGACCTGACGCAGCGCCTCAAGGTCGGCGCGGAGCGCGGCGACCTCGTCTTCGAGCGCGCTCACGCGGGCGGCGAGGTCGCCGTCGGTGGCGGGGCTTGTTTGTGGCGGCGCCACGTATTCGTGCTGCCGCTGCGGCGTCCCGTATTCGTGTTGTGGCTGCTGCGCCGGCGTGGCCAGCGCGGCATGTGTTGCTGCCGGAGTAGCCGGAGCCGTATCGCCGCCAAACAAGTGCTCGTAGCGGTCTTCCTTCTGGCCCGGCCGCCGCCCGAGGCTGCGCACGTATCCGCGCCCGGTCAAGGCGTTCAGCACCTGATCGACTTGCTCGAGCGAGCCGAGCGATGCCATCCGCTCGGTCCGCGCCTTGAGCTCGCCCGGCGTCTGCGGTCCGCGCAGCAGCAAGACGGCCAGAACGGCCAATTCCTCGCGACCCAGACCGAGCGCCTCCTCGGCCAGGTGGCGGTACTTGATGGCCCGGCTCGAGTGTCCGCTGGCCAGCCGCGTGAGCCCGTATTTCGACAGCCGCTGCGCCGCCTCGCGCACGGTGTGCTCGTCGTAATGGGTCACCGGATCGCGGTTGGTCGACTGATTGCACGCCAGGCGCAGCGCGTTGAGCGACAGCGGATACTGCTCGGGCGTGGTCCAGCGCTTCTCGATCAGGCAGCCAAGGACCCGCTGCTCGGGCGCTGTCAGCTCGGAAAAGTGCACTCCCCGCGAGGATAATCCAACCGCCATGATCGAGGTCGACGACGCCCGGCGGCTCGCTCTCGGCCTCCCGGAGGCGGTCGAGCAGGACCACCACGGGCGGCCGTCGTTCCGCGTCGCCGGCAAGATCTTCGCGACCCTGTGGGACGAGCAGCACATGAACGTGATGCTCGACGAGCCCGGCATCCGGACCGCGGTCTCGGACCACCCGGGCGCATGCAGCGAGGTGCACTGGGGCAAACGGCTGGCCGCCGTGCGGGTGGCGCTCGCCTCGGCGGACTCGACTCTCCTCGGCGAGCTGCTGGCCGACGCCTGGGAGGGCAAGGCGCCGGCGCGACTCCGGGGGGCCTCGGGGTAACGTCGGTCGGTCACCCGCGCCGGCCTCGGCGCGCCGTCCCCGCCGTCACGCCCTCCGCGCCGCCCCGTCTTCCCCGCCACCCGTAAAACCCCGCTTTGCTCGGCCTCGGTCCCGAGCAGAGACGGGCTATGCGGTTTATAGCCGTACAACTCCACTCTGCTCCGAGGGGGCCGGCCAGCAGGGCGGACTTTTACGGGTCGCAGTGGGACCGTCGCTGGCGTGTTGGCAGCGCGAGGCGGCTGCACAAATTGAACGTTCATTTTAATGGGCCCGGTCGGGCCGGGTCGCGTCGGGCCGAACGAGCCGGCCGGGCCGGGTCGGGACGGGCCGCCACCGCCACTGCCACGCCACCGACCTCCTTGACAGATACATCTGTCTGATATATCGTCGCGATCCATGGCAGACCGAGAAGACCTGACCCCCACAGGCCGCGTCATCCTCGGGATGCTGGCGATGGGCAATAGCAGCGGCTACGACATCAAGCAGTTCGTGGACAAGTCGACGCGGCACTTCTGGGCGGCGAGCTACGGCCAGATCTACCCGGAGCTCAAGCGCCTGGAGGATGCGGGACTGGTTCAGGGCCGTCAGGAGCCGACGGGCGAACGGGCTCGGACCGTGTACGACGTGACGGATGCGGGCCGGGAGGCGCTGCACAGCTGGCTCGCTTCGAGCGAGCCGCTGGCCTACGAGCTGCGCGACGAGGGGATGCTCAAGCTGTTCTTCTCCGACAACTTGCCGGAACGGCGCGTCGAGATCATCCGGGAGATGCGGGAGCGCAGCGAGCGCAAGCTGGCGCAGCTGCGCGCGATCCGACCCCACGCCGAGGGCGGGCCGACCGGTCCCCGCCTGACGCTCGACCTCGGCATGACTGCCACGGAGTGTTTGATCAAGTGGTGCGAGGCGACCGAGCGTCGTCTCGCTGACGACAGGGAAATGGAGTAGGGAGATGTTGACCAGACTGGCCGACTTTCTGCATGCCAACGGCCGGCGGGTGCTGCTCGTCGCCGTGATCGGCGCCGTCGCGTGCGGCGCCTTCGGCTTCGGCGTGGCAAACCACCTCAGCCCGTACGGGGCGAGCGACCCCTCGACCCAGTCGGTGCAGGCGACGAATCGCTTCGAGGACGCGGCCGGGCGCCAGCTCGAGGCCGGCATCGTCGCGCTCGTGAACTCAGGCAACGTGCGCGCCCAGCCGGCGCGGCAGCGGATCGACCAGGTGGCCGCCCAGCTGCGGGAGCAACCGTCGGTGGCGCAAGTCGTGAGCTACTACGACACGCACAACCCGGCCATGGTCGCCCGGGACGGCAGCCAGTCGTACGTGCTGGCCTACTTCAAGCCGCTGTCGGACAAGAAACTGAAGGACGAGGCGCAGCTGATCCAGGATCACTTTGCCTCCCAGCACGACGTGACGTTGGGGGGTCAGCAGATCGCCAACGCCCAGGCGAACACGCAGGTGAGCCACGATCTGGCCCATGCCGAGCTGCTGGCGTTCCCGCTGATCTTCCTGCTCTCGCTGGTGTTCTTCCGCTCGCTGGTGGCCTCGCTGCTGCCTCCGCTGCTGGGCGGCCTGGCGATCGTGGCCACGTTCCTGGCCCTACGCATCGTGGCCGGCGTCGTCGACATGTCGGTGTTCGCGCTCAACCTGGTGACCGGCCTGGGGCTCGGGCTGGCGATCGACTACAGCCTGTTCATCGTCTCCCGCTATCGCGAGGAGGCGGCGCGGACCGGCTATGGCCCCGAGGCCCTGCGGCGAACGCTGCAGACGGCGGGCCGGACGGTTCTGTTCAGCTCGGTCACGGTGGCGGCGGCGATCGCTTCGCTGGCCATCTTCCCGCAGCGCTTCCTCTACTCGATGGGCATCGCCGGCGCGCTCGTCGCGCTGCTGGCCGCGGCGCTGGCCCTGACGGTGCTGCCGGCACTGCTCGCCGTGCTCGGGCCGCGGGTCAACGCGCTCGCACCGAAGCGGCTCCAGCGGGCGGCTGATCGGGACGCACGGCCGGCGCAGTCCGGCGCGTGGTATCGGCTGTCGCGCTTCGTCATGCGTCGGCCGGGCCCGATCGCGGCCGTCAGCGCGGCGTTCCTGATCGCGCTGGGGATCCCGTTCACGGGGATCAAGTTCGTCACGGTCAACGCCAGCGTGCTGCCGCAAAGCGCCAGCGCGCGCCAGGTCGACGACGCGCTGAAGACACAGTTCCCGCCCAACCGGACATCGCCGCTCCAGGTCGTAGTCGGAGCCCCGGCCGGCTCGCCGCAGACCCAGGCACTGCAACTCCGCCTGCGCCGGCTGGCGAACGTGTCCGCGGTCTCGCCGGCCCAGCCGGCAGCATCAAACAGCAACCTGTCGCTGATCGAGGTCGCCCCGGCGCAGCCACCACTGAGCGACGCGAGTCAGTCGTTGCTGCACGACATCCGCGCGCTGCACCCTGCCTACTACCTGGGAGTCGCCGGGCAGACGGCGGCGTTCGTCGATCTGGAGCACAGCCTGGGCGCGCACCTGCCGGCGGTGCTGGCCGTCATCATCGCGGCCACGCTGATAGTGCTGTTCCTGTTCACCGGCTCGGTGATCCTCCCGATCAAGGCCGTGATCATGAACGCGCTCAGCCTGAGTGCGGTATTCGGCCTGCTCGTGCTGATCTTCCAGGACGGCAACTTCCAGGGCCTACTCGGCTACACGAGCCAGGGCGCGCTCGACGCCACCCAGCCGATCTTCCTGGCCGCGGTCGCGTTCGGACTCGCCACCGACTACGGGGTGTTCCTGCTCAGCCGGATCAAGGAGGCCCGCGACAGCGGCATAAACGACAGTGAGGCGGTCGCCGTCGGGCTCGAGCGGACCGGGCGCATAGTCACCGCGGCGGCGCTGCTGTTCGCCGTGGCGATCGGTGCGTTTGCCACCTCGAAGATGGTGTTCATCAAGGAGCTCGGTCTCGGCACCGCCTTGGCGGTGTTGATCGACGCCTCGATCATCCGGGCGCTGCTCGTGCCGTCGCTGATGGAGCTGCTCGGCAAGTGGAACTGGTGGGCGC
>JBJMLD010000025.1:0-11302 GCA_045805545.1 Solirubrobacteraceae bacterium
ACGTCTGCGATCGACGGGGAGCTGACGCGGATTGCAGCAGCTACGGCCCGCACGGCCGGCGTCGGTCAGGGCCTCGCGGTCCTGCTGTGCGGACTGGCGATGTGGGGGGCCCTGCTGTTCGGCGTCGCCGCCGTTCATGCCGGCGTACTCGACGGGGTCCTGCTTGCCGTCGTCGTCTTGGTTCCGCTTGCGGCGTTCGAGATCGTGAGCGACCTGCCGTTAGCGGCGCAGACGCTGCACCGCGCTCGGCGCGCTGTGGCTCGGACGCTCGAGGTACTCGATGCGCCGACGCCCGTTGTCGATCCGACTAACCCGCTGCCGGTCCCACGGCGCCCGTGTGGACTCGAGGTGCGGGGACTGCGCGCCCGCCATCGGCCGGATGGTCCGTGGGTGATCGACGGGCTCGACCTCGACCTGGGCCCCGGCCGCACGGTCGCGCTGGTCGGTCGCAGTGGGGCCGGCAAATCGACGCTGGCCGAGGTGCTGCTGCGGTTCCTCCCCTACGAGCAGGGATCGGTGAGGCTGGGCGGCGTGGAGATCCGCGACCTATGCGCCGACGAGTACCGGCGGGAGGTGGGGCTGCTGACCCAGGACGCTCATATCTTCGACGCCACGCTTGAGGAGAACCTCCGCTTGGCCAGGCGGAGCGCCACGGGATCTGAGTTGCGCGACGCCCTGGGCCGCGCCCGGCTACTCGACTGGATCGACACTCTGCCGGCGGGCCTCGCCACGCCCGCAGGCCCCCGTGGTCTGCAGCTGTCGGGCGGTCAACGGCAGCGGCTAGCCATCGCTCGCGCGCTGCTTGCGGGGTTTCCGCTGCTTGTCGTCGATGAGCCCGGCGAGCATCTTGATACCGCCACGGCCGATGCACTTGTGGCGGACCTGCTTGCCACCACGCCGGAGAAGGCGGTGCTACTGATTACGCATCGGCTGGCGGGTCTCGATGCGGTCGACGAGGTAGTCGTGCTGGAACACGGGGGAGTAGTGCAGCGGGGCGCGCATGCCGAGTTGCTCCGGACGGCGGGTCCCTACGCGCGGATGTGGGCCCGCGAGACTGAAGGGCTCTGAGCGTGAACTGGCGAAGGGTGTTTCGCGCCCGGCTGTACATCAGAGACAGCCTCTGGGTGTTGCCGCTCGCCGGCGCGCTGCTCGGCGCCGCACTGGGCGCTGGCCAGGTCGAGATCGATAAGGGCACGCATCTGGGTGCCGGGCTGCAGTACTCCTCCTCGACGGCAATCACGATCCTCGCAACGATCGTCGGTGCGACGGCCGCACTGACAGGGTTCGTGGTGACGGTTACGACCCTCGTCGTTCAGATGGCCACCGGCACGTTCTCTGCTCGTTACATGCGGCTTTGGTATCGCGATCGCATGCTCAAGGTCCTGCTGGCGCTGCTCGTCGGAACGCTGTCGTTCTCGCTCTCGCTGATGCGACGGGTCAGCAGCAACTTCGTGCCGAATATCGGCGTATCGGTGGCGAGCGCGCTCGTCGTCATCAGCCTGCTCGTGTTCGCCGTCTTCCTGGATCGGTATCTGCACCGGCTGCGACCTGTGGCGGTGGCAGCGATCGTCGCCGACTTCTTCCGGCGGAACTTCGAGCGCGAGGTCAAGCAAGCCGACGATTCCGACATCTACGTGGGATGGGTGCAAGCCGGCGGGTCGGAGCCTTCGCTGACCGTACGGAGCATGCGGGCGGGAGCGGTTCAAGCGATCGATGCCACCGGGCTGGTCCGCTGGGCGCGCGCACGAGATTGCCTGGTCGTGATCTGTCACAGGATCGGCGATTTCGTGCCTACGGGGGCGACACTGATCGAGGTCTACGGCGGCAAGCAGAATGATTCTCGCGCCGAGCACAAGCTCCGTCAGCTCGTGGCCCTCGGCGACGAGCGCACGATCGAGCAGGATCCGGCATTTGCAGTCCGCATCTTGGTCGACATCGCCGACCTCGCGCTGTCGCCGGCGGTCAACGATCCGACCAGCGCGGTCCAGGTGCTCGACTACCTCGGCGACATCCTCCGTCAGATCGGGATGACTCACGTGTCGCCGCAGACTCTCGGTGACAGCGACCGGCCGGGGTTCGGCGTGGTGATCCCGGCGCGGCGCTGGGAGGACTATCTCACGCTCGGCGTGACCGAGATCCGGGAGTACGGTGCAGCTTCGCTTCAGGTGATGCGCCGCCTGCGTGCGATGCTCGAGGAGCTGCGGGACGCCGTTACACCGGAGCATCGAGCCGCGGTCGAGGAGGAGCTCGCTCGCCTGGACGCGACCGTCACCCGCTCGTTTGGTGATTCGGTCGACAGCGACCGCGCCATGTCGGCCGACGCCCAAGGAATCGGCGGACAGGCCCCTAGTGATCGGGGCCCGGCGCTGACGCGCTGAGCGCAATCACCCGTTCAAGGTGATGCATCTCGTCGGGGCCTGAAATTAGATGCGAGCTGGATGACGAACGATCTGGCGCGTTGGCAGTTCGCCACCACAAGCATCTATCACTTCCTGTTCGTTCCGGTGACGATCGGGCTTGCGTTCCTCATCGCGATCCTGCACACCGCGTGGTACCGCAACGGTAATCCCGAGTACAAGCGGATGACGCGCTTCTTCGGGACGTTGCTGCTGATCAACGTCGCCGTGGGTGTCGTCACTGGGCTGGTGCAGGAATTCGAGTTCGGGATGAACTGGTCGGCCTACTCGCGCTTCGTGGGCGATGTCTTCGGAGGCCCGCTGGCGATGGAGGGCCTAGCTGCGTTCTTCCTCGAGTCGACGTTCATCGGCCTTTGGCTGTTTGGCTGGGGTCGGCTGCCGCCCCGCGTGCACCTGGCGTGCATCTGGATGGTGGCGATCGGCTCGATGCTCTCGGCGATGTTCATCCTCGCCGCGAACTCATGGATGCAGCATCCGGTCGGCTACACGCTGAATTCGCACGGACAGCCGCAACTGAACAACATCGGCGACCTGTTCACGAATCCGACGTTCCTGTGGGGGTACGTCCACGTGATCCTCGCCTCGCTGGTCACCGGCTCGCTGGTGATGCTTGCCGTGTCCGCGTGGTACCTGCGCAAACGGCGTGAGGTCCAAGCCTTCCACCGCACTGCCCGGCTATCGGTGATCGTGCTGCTGCCCGCGATCATGCTGCAGATGTTCGTCGGGAACAAGCTCGGCGAAATCGAGAACACCTACCAACCGGCCAAGATCGCCGCAGCGGAGGCGCAGTGGAACAACTGCCAACCCTGCTCGTTCTCGGCATTTCAGATAGGTGGCGGCAAGAACGACCAAACGCCGTCGCAGATCATCGAGATCCCGCACCTGCTCTCCGTGCTGGCGACCGGCACGTGGAACGGGCCCGTGACGGGTCTGAACCAGCTACAGGCCCAGTACCAGAAAAAGTACGGGCCTGGCAACTACATCCCCGATGTGTTTGTCCAGTACTGGTCGATGCGACTGATGGCCTACCTCGGCTCGCTGATCGCGCTGCTGGCTTTGTGGGGCGGATGGCTGGTCCACAAGGGCACGCTCGCCCGCTCGAAGTGGTTCTTACGTTTTTCGCTGTGGGCTGTCGTGACCCCGTTCCTTATGAACATCGCCGGCTGGTTGCTGACTGAGAACGGTCGCCAGCCGTGGATCGTGCAGGGACTGATGAAAACGGTCAACGCCAACTCACCGTCTGTGACCTCCACCGACATCTGGATCAGCCTGATCGTGTTTGTGTTGATCTACATCGCGCTCGGCGCCGCGGACGTGGTGCTGATGCTCCGCTACTCGCGCCGGGGACTGGGTCACGAGGACGTGGTGGAGGCCGGGACGAGCTCGGGAGCGGCGCCGGTACCGGCGCTCACCTATTAAGGGGAGAAGATGCAGCTTCACACCGTGTGGTTCCTGATCGTGGCGATCTTTTGGGTCGGATTCTTCGTGCTCGAAGGGTTCGACTTCGGCGTCGGCATGCTGCATACGATCGTCGGCAAGGCGGATAACGAGCGGAGGATCGCGCTGAACGCGATCGGGCCGTTTTGGGATGGCAACGAGGTGTGGCTGATCGTGGCCGGCGCGGCGATGTTCGCAGCATTTCCCGGCTGGTACGCGACGATGTTCTCAGCGCTGTATCTGGCGTTGCTGCTGGTGCTGGCCGCGCTGATGGCGCGCGGCGTGGCGTTCGAATACAGGGGCAAGAGCGATGACACGCGCTGGCAGCGCACCTGGACGTGGTGCACCACACTGGGCAGCCTGTTCGTCCCGCTGCTGCTCGGCGTCGGACTCGGCGATTTGTTGGTCGGGCTGCCGATCAACCAGAGCCATGATTTCACCGGCAACTTCTTCGACCTGCTGACGCCTTACGGCATCTGGACCGGGCTGACGCTCGTCGGTCTATCCCTGCTGCACGGCGCGACGTTCCTGAAGCTCAAGACTACGAACCCGGTGCGGGGGCGCGCCCGTGCGGTCGCGAAGTGGTCGGGATGGGCCGCCATCGCCCTGGTCGTCGGCCATGTGATCTGGACGCGAGCCGTGGCGAACGGCGCTGACGTGCCCGAGCCGGTGCAGATTCTGTCTGTGATCGCGGTGATCTTTGCGGCGCGCCTCGCGGTTTCCGAGGAGCACGACGGGTGGGCATTCACGGCCTCCGCCACCGCGATCGCCGCCACGGTCGGATCGATCTTCATCGACCTCTACCCCAACCTGATGGTGTCGAGCACCAACACGGCGTACAACCTAACCGTCAACAATTCGGCTTCCGGCTCCTACGCACTGAAGGTGATGACGATCGTCGCGGTGATCTTCCTCCCGATCGTGCTCCTCTATCAGGGCTGGTCGTTCCACGTCTTCCGTGCCCGCGTGGGCGGTGCGCCCACTCCGGCCGCGCCGCCGTCGGCGCCAATCGAACCCGCCGGCGCCGCGCCGATCGAACCTGCTGCCGTTCCCCAAGCGCCGACCCCCTAAGTGGACTCGCGCATTCACCCGAACCGGGTGATGACCGCGCGGGGCCCCGATCGTAGCTTCGTCGGTAGCCCATATGGGCCTACCCCGAGAGCGCGCCCAGCGAGGAGATCCACATGGCAGTCGTCGTAGAACCCCAGACGGACGGCACAATCAAGCAGGACCCGCAGACGGCGGCGGACGTCTTCGTCGCGTTCGGCATCACTGGGGACCTCGCGAAGGTGATGACATTCCGCTCGCTGTACCGGCTCGAGCGACGCGGCCTGCTGAGCTGTCCGATTGTCGGCGTGGCAGTGGATGACTGGTCCGTCGATCACCTTCGCGAGCATGCCCGCGACGCCATCGAGGGCACGGGTGAGCCAGTCGACGACGAGGTATTCAGGCGTTTCGCAGCGCGGCTGTCCTACGTCCAGGGAGATTTCGGCGACCCAGACACCTACAGGCAGGTAGGCGAGGCAATCGCGCCGGCCCAGCGCCCGGTGTTCTACCTGGAGATCCCGCCGTTCCTGTTCGGGACAGTGATCAAGGGGCTGTCCGAGGCCGGGTTGACCTCGGGCGCGCGGGTCGTTGTCGAGAAGCCGTTCGGTCACGACCTTGCGTCCGCGTCCGCGCTCGCGGCCGACATCCATCAGTACATCCATGAGTCCCAGCTCTACCGGATCGACCACTACCTGGGCAAGATGGGCCTGGACGAGCTGCTGTACCTGCGTTTCGCGAACACGATGCTCGAGCCGGTGTGGAACCGCGACCACATCTCGAGCGTGCAGATCACGATGGCCGAGGACTTCGGAGTCGAAGACCGCGGCCACTTTTACGACCGTGTGGGGGCCCTTCAGGACGTGGTCGTCAATCATCTGATGCAGGTCGTGGCGATGGCCGCGATGGAGGCCCCGGCAGGGGCCGACGCGGCGACACTCAAGGATGCGAAGTTCGCGGTCTTCCGGGCGATGCGTGATGCGGATCCGCGTCATTACGTACGCGGCCAATACGATGGTTACCTCGACATCGACGGCGTGGCGGACGGTTCGACGACCGAGACCTACGCCGCGCTCCGGCTCGAGATCGACAATTGGCGCTGGGCCGGAGTGCCATGGTTCATCCGCACCGGAAAGCGGCTGCCGGTTCTTCAGACCGAGTTGCGGCTCGTCTTCCGCCGCCCGCCGCGCCTCGGCTTCATGTCTACTTCCCGTCGGCCCCCGGCCGACGGCCAGCTCGTGGTGAAGCTCGACCCGACAACCGGGGTGAGACTGGAGATCGACGCCCACCGCGCTGACAAGGGAGGGCCGCAGCTGATCACCCTCGACATGGAGTTCGCCGAGGAGGGCGGTGAAGCACCGACCCCCTACGAGGTGCTGCTGCACGCCGCCATGGACGGCGACAGCACGCCGTTTACGCGCCAGGACAGCGTCGAGGAGACATGGCGGATCATGGCGCCCCTGCTGGAGAGCCCGCCGCCTGTGCATCCGTACGCTCCCGGTTCCTGGGGGCCGAAGGAAGGCGATGACCTCCTTGCCGGCGTCGGACGCTGGCACGGCCCGTGGGTGGCGTCATGACCGCCGTCACACCGAAGACCAAACGAGTTCGGGTCAACGGCCGCGCCGACAGCGCAAAGGCGAAGGCCGCGGCCGAACGTCCGGCCCAGAGCGCGGCAGCGCCGTCGCCGTTCCCGCCGATCGCCGATTACGCGTTCCTATCTGACTGTCACACCGGCGCGCTCGTGGCGCCGGACGGGTCGGTCGACTGGCTGTGCGTTCCCCGCTTCGATGCTCCCAGCGTGTTCGGCACGCTGCTGGACCGCGAAGCAGGAATGTTTCGCCTGGCCCCGTTCGGAACCAGCGTGCCTTCCGGGCGCTACTACGACCCAGGGACCAACGTGCTGGTCACCACGTGGAAGACGCAGAGCGGATGGCTCGAGGTCCGGGACGCTCTGACGATCGGCCCGACGACGCACGAAGACACCATCACTCCACACACGCGGCCGCCCGCGGACGAGGACGCCGATCACATGCTCGTGCGAACGGTCCGGTGCCTAGGAGGGGAGGTGGCGGTCGAGCTCGTGTGCGAGCCGGCATTTGACTACGGCCGCACCCCGGCCGAGTGGCAGCTCGTCAATGGGAGCCGTCACAGCGCCGACGCCAGTGGAGCAGGGCAGACGATCCGCTTGCTAACCGATCTGCAACTCGGAATCGAGGCCAACCGCGTCCGGGCCGGACACACGCTTCGGGCCGGCGAGCAGGCCTACGTCGCGCTCGTGTGGGGGGCCGGTCTCGTTGGACCCGGCGACGTCGAGGACGCCAACCGCCGGCTCGATGCGACCGTCCACTTCTGGCGGCGTTGGCTCGGGCGGGCGCGCCCGTTCGCCGATCATCGCTGGCGCGACGCGATCCAGCGCTCGGCGCTCGCGATCAAGGGGCTGACGTACATGCCCACCGGAGCGACGGTGGCCGCGCTGACCACGTCGCTGCCCGAGACGCCGGGCGGCGAGCGCAACTGGGATTACCGCTACACGTGGATGCGTGACTCGACGTTCACGCTCCAGGCGCTCCACCTCCTCGGCCTCGACTGGGAGGCCGACGAGTTCATGCAGTTCGTCGCCGACATTGAGCCCAACAGCGACGGCGGGTTGCAGATCATGTATGGGATCGACGGCCGACGGGACCTGACCGAGACATTTCGCGATGACCTCACGGGCTACTCGGGTGCGAGCCCGGTGCGGATCGGCAACGGCGCCTTCGACCAGCGCCAGAACGACGTGTTCGGCGCGGTGCTCGACTCAATCCTCAAGCACACGTTGCATAGCCAGCGCCTGCCCCGGCGCCTGTGGCCCATCGTGCAGGCACAGGCGGAATGTGCCTCCAGCGTGTGGCGCCAGCCGGATCAGGGCATCTGGGAGGCTCGCGGCAAGCCGCAGCATTACGTCTCCTCGAAGCTGATGTGCTGGGTGGCGATGGACCGCGCCGCGAAGCTCGCCGTGATCCGTGACAACCGTGAGCTGGCGACGAAGTGGCAAGCCACGGCCGAAGAGATTCATGCCGACATCCTGGCTAACGGGGTCACCGACGGGGTTCTGCGCCAGCACTACGACACCGATGCGCTGGATGCTTCCACGCTGCTGGCGGCGATGTTCGGTTTCCTTCCCGGCAACGACGAGCGCATGCACAAGTCGGTCCTCACGATCGCCGAGGAGTTGACCGAAAACGGCTATGTCCTGCGCTACAAGACAAACGAGACCGACGATGGCCTGTCCGGCAAAGAGGGCACGTTCCTGATCTGCTCGTTCTGGCTCGTGTCCGCGCTGTCAATCGTGGGCGAAGCTCAGCGGGCACACGACCTGATGGAGCGGCTGCTGCGGTTGGCCTCACCACTCGGGCTCTACGCCGAGGAGTTCGATGCCGCGACCGATCGGCATCTCGGCAACTTCCCGCAAGCGTTCTCGCATCTGGCGCTGATCGAGGCTGCGGCCCGGATCATCCTCGCCGAGCAGCTGGCCCTGGAGGGACTCGGGCCGCCGAGCTCGGGAGCCTTGGCCAAATCGATACCGCAGGCAAGATAGGAGCCTCCGGTGAACCATTACGACGTCATCATCATCGGGACCGGCGCCGGCGGCGGTACGCTGGCCCGCCATCTCGCCCCCTCAGGAAAGCGGGTCGCGCTCGTGGAACGGGGTGGATGGCTTCCGCGCGAACCGCAGAACATCTCAGCCGATGAGGTCTTCGCCCAGAACCGCTACGTGTCACCCGACACCTGGCGCTACGAAACAGGCGAGGAGTTTCAGCCGCAGATCCACTACTGCGTGGGCGGCGCGACCAAGCTGTACGGCGCGGCGCTGTACCGGCTGCGCCAGTCCGACTTCGGCGAGCTGCGCCATCACGATGGCATCTCCCCGGCGTGGCCGATCGGCTACGACGAACTCGAGCCGTACTACACGCTCGCTGAGGAGCGCTACTGCGTGCACGGCGCCCGCGGCGAGGATCCGACCGACCCACCCGCCAGCGCGCCGTACCCGTTCCCTGCCGTGTCGCACGAGCCGCGAATCCAGCAGCTCTCCGACGATCTGGCCGCGCTGGGCCACCATCCGTTTCATGCCCCATGTGGGGTGATGCTGAACGAACGCGATATGCCGCACAGCGCGTGCATGCGGTGTAACAACTGCGATGGCTTTCCGTGCATCGTTCACGCCAAGTCCGATGCCGAGGTGCTCGGTGTGAGGCCGGCACTTGAGCATTCGAATGTGGAGCTGATGATCAACGCCGAGGCGGTGCGGCTGAACACGGATCCGACCGGGAAAGCCGTGACCGAGGTGGTCGTCAGCCACGGTGGAGTCGAGGAGACGCTGAGCGCGGACTTCGTGGTTGTCAGCTGCGGCGCGGCCAACTCGGCCAGGCTGCTGCTGATGTCGGCCAATGACAAGCACCCGAACGGGCTCGCGAACGGCTCCGACCAGGTCGGGCGCAACTACATGTTCCACAACAGCCAAGCTGTCCTCGCGCTCTCCAAGGAAGAGAACCCGACGGTCTTCCAGAAGACGCTGGGGCTCAACGACTTCTACCTCTCCGGCCCCGACTTCGAGTTCCCGATGGGGAACATCCAGATGGTCGGGAAGTCGCAGGCCCCGATGTTCCGCGGCGAGAAGCCGCTCGAGACGAAGTTCGCGCCGGGCTGGTCGCTCGAAACGGTGGCCAAGCACGCGGTGGACTTCTGGCTTTCCACAGAGGATCTGCCGCGGGCCGAGAATCGCGTGACCGTGGACGGCAAGGGAACGATCACGATCGCCTACGAGTCCACCAACAACGTTCCGAAAGACCGCCTATATGAGCAGCTGAAATCGATGCTCGCTCACTTGGGGATGCAGCACCATCATCTGCTCCCGCACCATGCCTACCTGAAGAACGAGATCCCGGTTGCCGGCGTAGCCCATCAAGCCGGCACCTGCCGCTTCGGAGCCGACCCCAGCACCTCCGTGCTCGACACGAACTGCAAGGCACACGAGCTGGACAACCTGTACGTGGCCGACACCAGCTTCTTCCCGAGCATCGGCGCCGTAAATCCTGCGTTGACCGCGATGGCGAACGCCCTGCGCGTGGGCGACCATCTGCTCGAGCGGATGGGCGTCAGCGCGGCCACGGCGCGGGCAACGGCGGGCGCCGTCTCGTAGAACTCGGTGCCGCACGTCCACGTTCACGCGCCGCATGAGCTGAGCGAGCCCGGCGAGCCCGCCTCTGAGGAAGAAAAGCCGTCGGGCGGTCGACGCTGGCTCGAATTCAGTGCGGTCGTACTGCTGTCGCTCGCTACCCTCGCGACCGCCTGGAGCGGCTACCAGGCTGCGCTGTGGTCCGGCGAGCAGTCGCTGCACTACGCGAAGGCATCGGCGCTCCGGGTCAAGGCCGGGGAGCAGTCGACCCTCGGCGGGCAGCTCCACATCGGCGATCTCACGTTGGTCAACGGCTGGTTCAACGCGACCGAGTCGGGTAATCCGAGGCTCGCCGAGGACTACCGGCGGCGATTTCGGCCGGCGTTTCAGCCCGTGTTCAATGCCTGGCTGGCGCTGCACCCGTTAACGAATCGTGCGGCACCTCCCGGCCCGACCTACATGCCGCAGTACCGGCTCGCGCCGGCCTTGAGCCGGGGCCGTTCGCGAGCCCGACCCGTAAAAGTCGTCTTTGCCTCAAGTCCCCGCCGAGCAGAGCGCACTTCTACGGTTTTATCCCGCACAACTCCGCTCTGTCCCCGCCGCATCCCGAGCAAAGCGGACTTTTACGGGTCGGACCGGCCATCAGTAGGACCACGGACCGGGCCACGACCAGGACGCGATCGCGCCACAGCCTACGTCGCCGCCCGCGGCCCACCGACCTACCGCCCCGGCAGAATCCGCATCTCCTCGGTCGACCCAAACCCCATCTCCGCGCGGGCCTCGGCCACCCCGCTCTCGCGTGCACATTCGGCCACGGCGGCCGCCACCGCGGCCACGACCTCGCGGTTGAACACAGAGGGGATGATGTAGTCCTCGCGCAGCTCGTCGTCGGCGACGATCGAGGCGATCGCGTGCGCCGCGGCCATCTTCATCGGCTCGGTGATCGCCGGGGCGCGCACGTCCAGCGCGCCGCGGAACATCCCCGGGAAGCAGAGCACATTGTTGATCTGATTTGGGTAGTCCGAGCGGCCGGTGGCGACTATGCGCGCCACCGAACCGGCCTCCTCGGGCGCCACCTCGGGATCCGGGTTGGCCATCGCGAACACGATCGGATCGCTCGCCATCCGCTCCAGATCGCCGGCTGAGAGGATCCGCGCGCCCGACACGCCGATGAACAGCTCCGCGCCTTCCAAGACCTCGGCCAGCGACCCGGCCCGGCCGGAGCGGTTCGTGACCTCCGCCACCCAGC
>JBJMLD010000026.1:0-4585 GCA_045805545.1 Solirubrobacteraceae bacterium
AACGACCACGACGACCTGTCGAACATCGAGGAGATCTCCTCCGGGACCGACTTGAAGTACACGGATCCCGAGGACCCGTGTGTCCCGAACGACGCGTCGCGCGCCTGCAGGCTCCACCCGGACTCGAACGGCTAGTCCCGTTCACGCAAGCAAACGGGCCGCCTTCGGGCGGCCCGTTTGCGTTGCGGGGGACGGCCTCGCGCAGGCCCGCGGATGAGCTATCCGAACTGACATGGCTACGCGCATCGTCTTCACGGACGGCCGCGAGACCGTCGTCTCCGAGAGCGAGTCGGACATCGCGATGGCGGTGCGCCGCGACCACCCGAACCCGGTCAGGCTCGAGGGCGAAGACGGACTCGTGGTCTACATCAATCGGAGCAACGTCGAGCTGATCGCACCCAAGCCCGACCCGGCTCTCCGGTAACGGGTCAGAATCCCTGCCGGAGCGGCAGGGGTCTGGTGGCCCATCCGGTCTTCAAAACCGGCAGGCCCGTGCAGCCCACGGGTTGGAAGGTTCGATTCCTTCGCCGCTCCGTAGCTGAGTCCGTCGATCCTTCCGCTTGCGCGTATTCATGGCGCCGCCATCATTGCCGCCTGCGGTCAACGGCGGAACTCGCAGCCGACCACAAGTGGTGACGCGGTCGCGTCACGTCGCTAGGCGCGCTCTCCATCGCGGGCGCGCGGCCGTCCGGGTGGCGGCTGAACCAGCGCCCGTAGCGCGCGGCGAGCGGCACGGCACTGATGCCGTGGCCCGCGATCGAGATACCGACCGTCAGGTAGACGACGAGCGTCAGCAACTGCTCATGCGGGAGCTGCGACTCCTGAACGACCGTGACAGCGAAAACGATCGAAGCCAACCCGCGCGGCCCGAACCAGCCCAGGAAGGCGACCGTGGGCGCGCGAGCGTGCGAGCCAAGCATTGCAACCGCGACTGGAACCATGCGCAGCAAGGTCAGGCTCAGCAACGCGTAGACCAGCATCCGCGCGCTCATGTCCGCCAGTGCCGGGCCGAGCAGGACGGCGCCGAAGAGCACGAAGGTCGCGCCGTTGAGGACGCCGCCGACCTCCTCGGTCAGCCGGTTCATCTCCTCGGGGTCGCGCGCGAGCGCGATCCGGAACGCGATCCCGGCGACGAACGCGGCGATGAAGCCCGACCCGCCCAGCCCCGTGGCGCTCCCGTATGCGAGCGCCGCTCCCGCGGCGGGAATCACCTGGCGCCACGGGCGTGCGATCAGGTCCCGCCGTCCGGCCTCGCGCACGATCAGGGCGATCAGCACCCCGACGGCTACGCCGCAGAGCACGCCGTAGCCGATCTCCTCGACCAGCAACGTGCCGGGGCTGCGGCCGGCCGCTATCTCGGACTGCACGTCGGCGGCTGCTACGGCGGCGAACAGGAGCGGCACGCAGATGCCGTCGTTGAGGCCGCTCTCGACGTTGAGACCCTCCCGGATCCGCTCGGGCACGCGCTCGTCGGTGACCACCGACTGACCAAGCGCAGCATCCGTCGGCGCCAGCACGATCGCGAGGATCAGCGCCTCCTGGATCGAGAGTTCCCCGAACAGCGCGGCGGCGGCCGCCGTCCCCGCCGCGATCGTCAGAGGCAGCCCGATGCCGAGCAGCCTCAGAGGGACGCCAACGCTCGGGCGAAGCTGGCGGAGGTCGATCCGCGAGGCGTCGGCGAACAGGACCAGCGCCAACGTGGCCTCGGCCAGGCCGCGGACCGTAGCCCCGCTGCTGGCGAGGTCGACCCCGTCCAGGCCCTCGCGCCCGACGATCAGGCCAAACGCCACGAACACCATCGCCGGCGTGACCGACGTGCCCGACAAGCGCCGCGAGACCGCGGCAACGCCGAGCAGCGCGAGCGCCACGAGCGCCAGGGTCCACTCGTTCACCCCCTGAGGATGGCTACGCGACCGGCCGGGCTCCTCACTCCGGAGCCGACGCACCCCGCGGCGCCCGCAGCCTGAACTGTCCCGAACTCGGCAATTCTAAGGTGAACTCAGGGAACCTGGCGGCCGCACTCCTAGGCCAAAACCACCTCAGCTGCCCGCAAAGCCACGCACTTCAAAACCGGCAGGCCCGTGCAGCCCACGGGTTGGGAGGTTCGATTCCTTCGCCGCTCCGCCATCCGCCGATCAGCGGATCGCGATGCCCCACACGCCCGTGTTCACCGGCCAGAACAGCGACCGCCTGAACTTTCTGTGCTCGAGGTCGAGCGCATCGAACCCAGCTGCCTGGAGCAACCCGACCGTGTCCTTGCCGGGGTTGCAGCCCTCGAAGACCCAGCCCCAAGGACGGCGGATCGCGCGCTGCACGGCACGGCGCACGCCGCGCCGCGGGGCGACCACGTGCTCGACGAAGCGGAAGCGCCCGCCCGGCTTGAGCACGCGCTGGATCTCGGCGAGCACCTGGTCGGCATCGCTCACCGTGCAGAGCACGAGCGAGCAGATGACCTCGTCGACCGTGCCGTCCGCCAGCGGGATGGCTTCCGCCCCGCCAGCCACGATCGTCAGGTCGATGCCCGCCCGCCCGCAACGCCGCCGCAGGCGATCGTGCATGCGCAGGTTGGGCTCAACAGCAATCAGACGCGTGCCGGCGGGCAGATAGCGGATGTTCGCACCAGTCCCCGCGCCGATCTCGACGACCGTGCCAGCTTCGATTCCGCCGAACGCCGACTCCTTGTGGCGGCGGCTGAGGTGGTTGATGTAGCGGTCGAGGCGGTCGAAGAACCAGGCGTTGAAGCCGCTCCGCGCACCGTTGTCGAACGCGTCCGCCGCAGTCCCGGCGCCGGCTGCGGCTGCGGCTGCGGCTGCGGCTGCGGCTGCGGCTGGCGCATCGTGCTTCATATCGATCATCGTTTCCATGCAGCCGAGTGTGCTCGGACGGGACGTGCGCGACCTCGCCCGAGCAGGCCAGCTGCGCTGGCCCGAACAGGCCAGCGGCACGTCTATGGTTTCCGTCCGTGGAACGCGACATCCGCTTCTGCCCCACATCGGCGGGGCGGATCGCCTACGCCACGGTCGGTGACGGGCCGCCGCTCGTCTTCCCGGCGTGGTGGGTCAGCCACCAGGAGGCTCTCTGGGAGGACGACGGCTACAGGGCCTTCGTCACAGCGCTCGCCGAGCGCCACACCGTCATCGGCTATGACCGGCCCGGCACCGGACTATCGGACCGCGACATAGCCGTCCCACTCACGATTGAGCAGGACGTCGCGCTGCTTGGCGAGTTGCTCGACCACCTCGGAGTACAGCGCTGCACTCTGTTCGGCTTCTCGGCAGGCGGGGCGCTCGGCGGCGCCTACGCTGCCGCGCGACCCGAACGTGTGCAGCGCTTGATCGCCTACGGCGCGCATGCGTGCGGCGAGCTGATCGCCGACGCCGAGGCGCGCCGTGAGATGGTGGCACTCGTCGAAGCGCACTGGGGCGTCGGCTCGCGGCTGCTGGCGACGGTTTTCCTCCCTGATGCCGATGCGGAGACGCTCGACTGGTTCGCCCATTACCAACGCGCGTCCGCCACGCCGGAGATGGCAGCGCGCGTGCTCGATGCGATCTACCGCAGCGATGTGCGCGATAGCCTGCGCCGCGTCGTCGCCCCCACGCTTGTCCTCCATCGCAGCGGCGACCGGGCGGTCCCCTTCGAGGCCGGGCGCGAGATCGCCACGCTCGTACCCGGCGCCCGCTTTCGTGCGCTGGCAGGCGCCGTCCATCCGCCGTGGCGCGGTGACACCGGCGCGGTGCTGGCTGCGATGTCTGAGTTCATCCGGCTCGGGCGGTATCCGATGGAGCCTGCCGGACCGCACGTCGCGGAAACAGCGCTCAGCGAACGCGAGCTCGAGGTGCTGCGGCTGGTGGCAGAGGGCATGAGCAACGAGGAGATCGCAGACCGGCTGGCGCTCAGCCCCCACACTGTCCACCGCCACGTCGCGAACGTGCGGGCGAAGCTGGACCAGCCCTCGCGGGGCGCAGCCGCGGCGGCCGCGATCCGCGCCGGCCTTATCTGAGACGAGGCCAGCTTCGGTCGCGGCTCCGGCTCAGGACTCACGTGCTTCCAATCTCAGCGCGTTTTCGTGTCCCGAAACGTGTCCCGAACTCGGCATTTCTGAGGCGAGCTCAGCGAACTCGCGACCACTCAGCCAAGCGGAGAGCACCTGAGCTTGCTTCAAGGGCCCACACTTCAAAACCGGCAGGCCCGTGCAGCCCACGGGTTGGAAGGTTCGATTCCTTCGCCGCTCCGCCTAGTCGCGGATGCGCCCCGGGCGCAGCGGGCGTGCGTGCTCCGTCAGCTTCTCGAACGCCCGCGTCAACGCCTTGATGTCGCTGCCCGCCAAGTGGCGTGAGAAGTGCTCGTCGAGGCCCTCCCTGTGGCGGCGCCGAGCTTCCTCCATCTTCTCGCGGCCGGTGTCGGTGAGGACGACAAGGATCGAGCGCCGGTCGTTCTCCGGGCGCACCCGCTCAACGAACCCTTCCTGCTCCATTCGGTCTACGACGTTCGTGAAGCCGCTCTTGCTGTAGAGGATTCGCTCGGCCAGATCCTTCATGCGCAGGCCGTCAGGCGTCTCCTCCAAGTGGATCAGGACGTCATACCA
>JBJMLD010000027.1:0-13585 GCA_045805545.1 Solirubrobacteraceae bacterium
CGGTCATTGAGCAGGAAGCGGGCGCCCTCGCCCAACATCCCTATCGAGCTCGTCCGCATCATCGCTCGGCTCAATGTCGGCGGGCCGGCGATCCAGGCGATCACGCTGACAGACCAACTGACGAAGCAGGGCTACCGCACGACCCTCGTTCGCGGCAGCGAGTCGGCGCGGGAGGGGAGCATGGACTATCTGGCACACAGGCTGGGCGTGAGGCCAGTGCTGATCCCCTCACTCAAGCGTGATCCCGGCTGGGAGGACCTGCGGGCGCTGGGAGCGCTGATTCGGCTCCTTCGTCGCGCCCGACCCCAAGTTGTCCACACGCACGCTGCGAAGGCGGGAACACTCGGGCGCATCGCCTCGATCATTGCGTCCTGGGGCCGGCCGCGGCCGATCCGGATCCACACTTTCCATGGCCACTCACTGACCGGCTACTTCTCCGAGCGAACGGCTGCGCGCTACCGAGTGATCGAGCGCGTTCTCGCTTCGCGCACCGACCGTCTGGTGGCTGTCAGCAGCGAAGTGAGAGACGAGCTGATCGAGCTGGGCGTGGCCCCGCCCGATCGCTTCGAGGTCGTTCCGCTTGGGTTCGACCTGAGACGTTTCGACGTCAAGCCCCAGGACCGCGAACTCGCCCGGGCGCGGGTGCGAGCCGAACTCGGGATTGCCGCCGACACCTCGGTGGTGACGCTGATCGCGCGACTGGTGCCGATCAAGCGGGTCGACCGGTTCCTCAGAGCATCCATCGGGATGCTCGAGGAGCGGGTCCACTTCCTGATAGTCGGCGACGGAGAGCTTCGGGACGCCTTGCGCGGCTCCCCCGACGCACGGGCGATCGGCGCGAAGCTGACCTGGACCGGATTCCGTCAGGACATTCCAGACATCTGCTTCGCCAGCGACGTGGTCGCGCTCACGTCCGACAACGAAGGCACTCCCGTCAGTTTGATCGAGGCGGCCGCCGCGGGCGTGCCAGGGGTAAGCACGGCGGTCGGAGGTGCTGCGAGCGTCATCCGGCACGGCAAGACCGGACTGCTGGTGCCCCGCGAGGACGAGGCCGCGCTCACGGAGGCACTTCGCGCGCTGGCTCTCGACGCCACCCTGCGGAGCAGGTTCGGCGCGGCCGCCCGCGTGCATGCGTTTGAGAACTTCACGCTCGAGCGCCTGGTAGGCGACCTGAACCGGCTGTACCGTCGCCTCCTCGAGGAGCGCTCGACGTGATCGTCCGAACCGCTACTTTGCCCCGCGTGGCCGGCTTGCGGGTAGCAGCGTGATGTGCGGCATTGCCGGCAAGATTGACCTCCAGAACACCGTTGACGCCGGTCTTCTGGAGCGGATGTGCGAGGTCCTCGAGCACCGCGGTCCCGACTCACGGGGGGTGCATCTCGAAAACGGCGTCGGCCTCGGGGTCCAGCGGTTGGCGGTCATCGACCTCGAACACGGAGATCAGCCGATTTACAGCGAGGATCGCTCGAGCGTCGTCGTCCTCAACGGCGAGATCTACAACTACATCGAGCTGCGCGATCAGCTAATCGGCCGGGGCCACACGTTCAGGACAGGCTCCGACACCGAGACGATCGTGCACCTCTACGAGGAGCTTGGCGCGCGATGCGTGGACCAGCTCCGGGGCATGTTCGCCTTTGCTGTGTGGGACTCCGCGGCGCGCAGAGTGTTGCTCGCCCGTGATCGCGTCGGCAAGAAGCCGCTGTTCTATCGGGCGACGGAGACTGCGCTGTGGTTTGCATCGGAGCCGCGCGCGCTGTTGCTCGATCCGGAGGTGCCGCGCGACATCGACACGAGCGCGCTGGACAGCTACCTGCGCTTCCAGTACGTACCGCATCCCGCTTCGGCATTCGCGGGCATCCGCAAGCTGCCACCGGGTCATGTGCTCAGCTGGGCGGGAGGCGAGCCCGAGATCTCGAGGTACTGGCGGCTCGAGCATCGAGCGCAGGACCGCTGCACGATGCAGGAAGCGAGCGAGATCGTACGGCAATCGCTGCTGGAGGCGACCAGGCTGCGGCTGCGTTCGGACGTGCCGCTCGGCGCGTTTCTATCCGGAGGCGTCGACTCGAGTGCGGTCGTCGCGGCGATGGCGATGGAGGGCTCCGGGCGCGTGAAGACGTTCTCGATCGGGTTCGACGTCGAGGGCTACGACGAGACCGCGTTCGCCCGAGAGGTCGCCCAGCGCTACGACACCGAGCATCACGAGTTTCGCGTCGACGCGGATGCCATCGGCATCCTGCCGAGGTTGGTCTGGCACTACGGCGAGCCGTTTGCCGATTCCTCCGCCCTGCCCAGCTTCTATCTGTCGGAGCTGACGCGCCGACACGTGACGGTGGCGCTGAATGGAGACGGCGGCGATGAGAGCTTTGCCGGATACATCCGCTACGTGGCCCAGTCACTCGCCGGCCGGATGGATCTGCTGCCCGACGGGCTCCGGCGGGTGATCGCGGCGGCCGCGCGGACGGCCGGCCACGGCGCCCGCTCCGCGGGCTTCCGAAGCCGAGCGACGCGGGTCCTGAGCACGATTGACGAGCCGGCGTGGCAGCGCTACGACACCTCGATGTCCTACTTCACCCGCGCAGAGCTCGGGCGGCTGTACGAGCCGGACTTCGCGGCCAGCCTGCCCCAGCCGCCGCTGGCGGACGCGCTGATCGGCGACCCATGGACCCAGTCGAACGCCGGCGACATCGTCGGGGTGATGCTCGACGTGGATACGCAGACGTACTTGCCCGGCGACCTGCTCGTAAAGATGGACATCGCGACGATGGCGCACTCGCTCGAGGTGCGCTCTCCTCTGCTCGACCACGTTTTGATGGAACGAGTGGCCCGCCTTCCAAGCGAGCTCAAGCTACGAGGACGCAGCTCCAAGAGGCTGCTGAAAGAGGCGGTACGTCCGTGGCTGCCCGATAGCGTCATCGAGCGTAGAAAGATGGGCTTCGGCGTTCCCATCGCGAGCTGGTTTCGCACCAGTCTGGCGCAGCTGCCGGAGGAGGTGCTGCTCGATCCACGCACCACCGGCCGCGGAATCTTCAGGCCTAGCATGGTCCGTCAGCTGGTCGACGATCATCGCTCAGCAGCCGCCGAGAACTCCGCCAAACTATGGTCACTGCTCCAGCTCGAGCTGTGGTTCCGGACATACGTGGACTGTGCCGAGCCAACGCAGCAAACCCTCGCTACTGTCGGATGAGGCCCTGGTAAGGTGCCCGTTCCGGGCGCAGCCCAGGGGTCACGCGAGGAGGGTTGAATGCGGATTCTGGTCACCGGAGGAGCAGGGTTCATCGGCTCGCATCTAGTCGAAGAATTGCTGGCCCGCGGCCACGCCGTGCACGTTCTTGACGACCTCTCCACCGGATCCCTTCACAACCTGGCGTCGGTTCGCGATCACCCGACTCTCAGCGTCACGACCGCCTCCTCAGATGACTCGGGGGTGATCGCCGAGCTCGTCGAAGAGGCGGACTTCGTCTACCACCTCGCCGCCGCGGTCGGCGTGCAACTGATCGTGGACAGCCCGGTCCGGACGATCGAGACGAACGTCCACACGGCCGAAACGGTGCTGGCGGCGGCGAGCAAGAGGCGCCGGCCGGTATTCATCGCATCTACCAGCGAGGTCTACGGAAAGTCGGCCGCGCTGCCGTTCCGCGAGGATGGGGACATCGTGATGGGAGCGACCACGCGTGGCCGCTGGTCATACGCTTGCTCGAAGGCCCTCGACGAGTTCCTCGCGATCGCCTACCACCGCGAGCGCGGGCTGCCCACCGTCGTTGGCCGCCTGTTCAACACCGTGGGCCCACGGCAGACCGGCCGTTACGGGATGGTCGTGCCCACGTTGGTGCGACAGGCGCTCACCGGACAGCCGATCACGGTGTTCGGGACGGGGGAGCAGCAGCGTTGTTTCTGTCACGTGCGCGACGTGGTGCGGGCCCTCTGTGACTTGCTTGGGCGCCATGACCTATACGGCGAGGTACTCAACATCGGCTCGACCGAGGAGGTTTCGATCATCGAGCTCGCCGAGCGGATCAGGCAGGAGACTCGGTCCGAGTCTGAAATCGTGCTGATCCCGTACGACGAGGCTTATGGCGAGGGGTTCGAGGACATGGGCCGTCGAGTGCCGGACACGACGAAGGTCGCGCGGCTGCTCGGCTGGCGGCCGACCTCCTCGCTCGATCAGATCCTCGCCGATGTGATCAATAGCGAGCGCCTGCGAACCCTCCAGGAGTCCGAGCCGGCCCTACTCGCATCGCTCGCAAACGGAGCGGATCGCATGGTCCAGAACGAGTGACGGGCGCCGGGATACAGCGCGCAGGGCACATGGATCTTGGGTTCGAGCGCAACGCACCGTACGCACCGACTCCCGATAACCGGCCGGTCCCGCTTGAGCGCGGTCGGCTGGCGCTGACTCGCGACGATGGATGGCAGATGTCGTTCGGCGAGCGTGCCGCGCTGGAGGGGGTCCTCGCCCAGGTGAGGCCCCGACTCGCAGTCGAGATCGGAACAGCTGAGGGTGGAAGCCTGGAGCGGATCGCCGCCTATAGCGCGGAGGTCCACTCCATCGACGTCACTCACGATCCGGTGAGACGCGCGCTGCCCTCCCACGTTGCCATTCACACCGGTAAGAGCGCCGAGCTCTTGGCACCGCTGCTGGCATCGTTCGCGAGTCAGGACCGCGGACTGGATTTCGCGTTGGTCGATGGCGACCACTCGTATGAGGGAGTGCGCGCCGACATCACAGCGCTCCTGAACTCTCGTGCCACGGAACGATGCGTGATCCTCGTCCACGACACGATGAACGCCGAGATCCGTGCGGGAATCGAGAGCCTCACGCTGGAGAGCTATTCAAAGATCGTCTACTACGAGCTCGACTTCGTAGCGGGGTACATCTACCGCGAAGGGATCTGTCGGGGAGCCGCCTGGGGAGGGCTCGGCTTGGTGCTCACCGATACCAGCCGCTCCCCCGACTACCCGCTCGGCCCACGACAATCGCGCTACTACGAGCCGTTTCCGATCCTGCAGCGGTTCAGAGCGCAGACGCTCGCCGACCGGTGACCGGGACCCACTAGCCGCGGGCAAATGAATCGAAGCCGGGCTTGCGCACGCCGTCGACGGTCATCAGCCCGCCGTAGCTGGTTGGTGGATCGTCGTACACGTGGATCCAGCCGAGCGCGTAGATCCGCTTCCAGCTGCGCGAGACCCGCAGCGCTTCGCTGACCCACTTGCCCTGGACCGGAGGATCGACGTAGAAGTTGAACTCCTGGTCCACCGCCGTGGGAATCGTCCATTCTGAGATGAAGATCGGAAGTCCCTTGTGAAGGTAGCGATCGATCCACAGCCCGAGTCGCTGCAGGTCGGGGAATTGGACCTCCCCGTCCGGCGAGGCCGCATTTGAGAAGCGCGGTTCGCGCCAGCTGAACGGGTTGTGCGCGTACATGTCCATTCGTGGGGGGCGTCCGTTTGGTAGCCGGAGGTTCTCGATCCATTGCAGCGTGTCGATGTCCCCCGTGGTGTAGGTCGATCCGCCAATCACCAGATTGCTCCGGGAGACCCGCTTCAGAGTCCCGTAGGCGGCATCGAGGAGACCCGCGTAGTTGTGCGGCGCGACCCGCTGTGCGCGGTTGAGCGCTCGTCCGGGCTTGGCGGGTGTCTCGGGCTGAAAGTTCGGCCGCCGGGACGGCTCTCCCCAGATCATCCATAGATGGACGCCCGAGTAGTGCCGTGCCGCCGCTGCCGCGAAGTCGGCGAACGCGGCCGGATGCGGCGCCCAATTCCACGAATGGCCGCCATTGGCCCACCGTGGAGCTCCGATGATCTGCAGCAGCACCCGTATGTGAAACCGGTTGGCCTGAGTGATCGCCTGCTGGAGCTCCGCCGGCCAGCGATAGGCGCGGTCGTTCGGATTCGTGGGGTGCGTCGGCCGCCCGGGGGCGACCTGGCTCCAGTTCAGGTCGTGCTCGTAGATCGAGACGCCGAGCTGACGGTAGAGCGGGAACTGGCTCACGTGGTTACGTGAGACCGGACCCCAAATCGCCTTGCTGAAAGCCTGCGCGCTCGCCGGGACCAACGCAAGTAGGACCGCTACCGCCATTGCGAGCCGCCTGCCGTGACTGATGCCGGTCAACAACCGGATGGAAGCACAATTTGACAGCGACGAGGCGGCCTTCCGGGATTGGTAGCGTCCGCCGCGTGATGCGCGATCGGTGGTTGCGCTGAGGCCGGAGGTCCTCTTCTTCGTTCCCTACGCCGGTCCGCTCGTGGCCGCGCAGGCGGGCATCGCCGACGCAGGATCGACCGGCGGTGCCGAGACGCAGCTGTTCTTGATCGCGCAGGCGTTGCGCCGGCGCGGTCACCACGTCGCTCTGGGCGTCGCCGACGTGCCCGCGGAGCTGCCGGAAGTCGTCGACGGCATCGATGTCGTCCGCCTCCCCCCGTTTGGCCCAGGTGGGCGCAGTTTCCTGCGCTTCGCGCTCGCCGCGATGCGCGACATCGATGCTGACGTGATCGTGCAGCGCGCAGCCGGCTCGTTCACCGGGCTCGTCGGGGCTCCCGCCCGGTTGCGCCGGAGGCGGTTCGTGTACTCGACGGCCTCCGACCTGGACTTCGAGCCGGACCTCCTCAGCGACGGCATACTCGCGCCCCGCCTGTTCCGGCTCGGCGTCCGCTGCGCCCGCACGATCGTCGTGCAGACCGATACCCAGGCGGCGCTGTGCCGGACCCGCTGGCGCCGCCCGTGCGCGGTGATCCGTTCCGTTGCTGAGCCGGCTCCGCGGCGCGCGGCCGAGCCCGAAGCGTTCCTATGGATCGGCCGAATCAACGCCAACAAGCGGCCCCAGGCGGTCGTCGAGCTGGCGGGACGCCTGCCGCACGTCCATTTCCGGATGGTGATCGCCGCGTCGCGCCGCGAGAGTGCTCTCGAGCGCAGCATTCGCGAGCGGGCCTCGGCGCTCCCGAACCTCGAGCTGCTCGGTCCGCAGAGCCGCGATGCGCTCGCGCCGCTGCTCGACCGCGCCGTGGCCATCCTCAGTACCTCGGTCGCCGAGGGCATGCCCAACGTGCTACTCGAGGGCTGGGCCCGCGGCGTACCTGCGCTCGTCATGACGCATGATCCGGATGGGCTGATCCGCCGGCGCGCGCTGGGGTGGTGCGCCGATGGCTCGCCTGAGCGGCTGGCCGAGCTCGCCGCCGCCGCGTGGGCGGCACGCAGCGACCAGGCACAGCTCTCGGCGCGCTGTCGCGCCTATGTCTCGGCCGAGCACGCGCCGGACCGGATTGCTGCGCGGTGGGAAGCTGTGCTCGGCCTCAGCGCGCCAGGCGAATGATCATTCGAGTGAGCAGGGCGCGCAGCGGTGACGGCAGGTCGAGCCGGGCGACCAGCTCGGCGTCGCGAGCATCGAACGGCGGGGACAGGACGAGCACCATCAGGGCGCTACCCGCGCTCAAGGCAAGGCCGAGCGGCGCGGCTCCCAGCGCCGTGGGCACGATCCCGGTCGCGAGCGGCACGAGCACCGCCGGCTGAAGCCTCGGTCCGGCCCCGAGGTCGCGCCGAGCAACCGCGATGTAACCACCCGCGGTCAAGGCAAGCGCCGCCGTCGTGGCAAGCGCCGGGCCGTCGCCGCCCATCCCGACCCAGCCGACCAGGATCAGATCGCCAACCACGTTGACGGCGAGCGCCGCGGCGCTGATCGTCGCCGTCACCCCCGTGCGCTCATGGAGCATGAGGATCGGTGCTACGAAGCTCGCAGTCGATAGGAACACCGCGGCCGCGACGAGAATCGCGAACGGCTCGGCCGCGCCGCCGAACCCGGCGCCGAAGACGACCGGGATAAGGAGTGCGCCGATCGGGGCCAACAGCCCGCCGATCGTGCTTGTGAGGAGGATCGCGCTCGGCAGCAGCCGCTCGAAGTAATGCACGATCAGCTCCGAGCGTCCGCCGACGCGAAGCGAGACCAACAGCGGGATCAGGACGACCGTCAGCGAGGCGGCGAGCGACTGCAGGGTCGCATAGCCCGAGTACGCAAGCGCGTATGTGCCGACGCTCGCGGCCGGGCGAAAGGCGCGCAGTACGACGATGTCGATCGAGCTCATCACGTACTGGCTGGCTGCGAAGGCGACCAACGGGAGAGAGAAGACGAGCACGCGATGCATCTGCGCCCGATCCAGGCACGGCGGCCAGAGCGCATGTCGCCGCAGCGCCCACGTCAGGGCGGCCGTCAGCACGACGGCGACGCCGAGCATCAACCAGGCAACCACCTCCGGGGAGCGCCGCCGCCCATCGGCCGCCGCCACCAGCGCGACCAACCCGACGAACAGCATCACTTGCCGCGCGGTGCCGGCGCGGGCGCCTGTGCGCATGCGCCCAAATGCTTCGAGCACGACGATCATCTGATCGCAGACCACCCCGAGGATCCCGATCGCCAGCGTCATCCAGACGAACGGCCAGGTGAACTCGGCCGGCAAGACGCCTCCGGCATGGAGTCCGACGAACAGGACGATCGCAGCCACGAGGATCGGGACCGTGATCGCCACGCGTGCCCACACGACGCCGCGCATCCCCGCCGTGCGCTCCAGGTCCTCGCGTCCATAGCGGGCTACTGCCGCACTGGTCCAGCCCGAGCCGGCTACGAGGATCAGCATCGCCCCGACCCCCATGTACGCGATCACCGCGTAGTTCGCCGGCACCAGCAGGTGCGTGGTGGCGATCGACCCGCCGACGCTGAGCACCGCTACGGCGAGGCGGGCTCCGGCGACCGACGAGAGGTCGCGGACAACCGTGGCGAGCCCGCGGATCGAGCCGGGGGTTTGGGCCTCAGTCGACACGCGCGAAGACGAACTGATTGCAGCCGATTCCCCCGCCGCATGTCTTCAAGCGCTCCAGATTGAAACCGCGCGCATGCAGACGGTCGAACACCGCTTCCGGCGCGGCCACCTCGAACGGGTAGCCGCCGACCCAGTCGACGAGGTCGTGCCAGCGGCTCATCCCGCGACGAAGCTTGTAATCGGTCCAGGCCCGGACGTAGTCCCGCGGGCGCCCGCGCACCGTCAGCAAAGCCGCCGAGAGCGCCTCGCGCGGTGCCATTACCGCCACGACGTAGGGCTTGCGCGCCGACTCGGGCAGCTCGTTGTAGACCCGCTTGATACGACGCCACATACGGCTGCGCCGGCCCTGGTCGTTGTAGATCGAGATGAACAGCAGCCCGCCCTGACCGACCAGCCCGGCGACATTGTCGATCGCCGCCCACATGTTGCCCGTGTGGTGCAGCACACCCCAGGAGTACACGACATCGAAGGTGCCGAGCGAAGCGAGATAATCGCTGTCGAGCACGCTGCCACGATCGATCGTCCACGTTACGCCGACCGGCGAGTAGCGGCGGCGTAGCTCCTCGGTGCATGCGACGCTGCTGGGGTCGTAGTCGAACGAGTGCACGCGCTCTGCGCCCAGGCGCGCCGCAGCAAGCGAGAACAGGCCAGAACCTGATCCGGCGTCGACGAAGCTCAGCCCCGTGAGTCGACTCCGACCGAGCATGGCTCGCAGCGACGCCTCCGCCTCGGCGATCCGCTCGTCGTCGAGCACGCGCAAGAAGCGCGTCCAGTTCTCGCCGAACTCGAAGCGCTCGCCGGCGGCGACCTGGGTGTCGAAGCCCGTGGTTGTCATCACCGCCGGGCGAGCTCCGCGTAGAGATCCGCATACGCGCGGTGACAGGCAGCCGGCGCAAACCGCCTGGCCACGACCCGCGCGGCGGCCGCAGCACGTGTGAGCGCACCCGGGTCCTCCAGCCACGCCAGCACGTGCGCGGCGAGTGCCTCATCGTCGCCGACCGGAGCGACGCGGACGGCTTCGCCGCCGATCTCAGACATCCCGCCAACATCGGTGGCCACCACCGGCAGCCCAGCCGCCAGCGCCTCGACGACCGCGCGCGAGAACCCCTCTGACCGGGAACTGAGAAGGAACATGCGCGCTCCAAGGAGGTCCGAGGCGGGGTTGCCTTCACCACGGAAGCGCACGGCCCCATTCAGTCCCAGCTGTTGTGCCAGCGCCTCGAGTGGCGCGCGCTCTGGCCCGCTGCCGACGATGGCCAGTGTCGCCTCCGGCCGCGCCGCAACCACACGCCGCCACGCGTGCAGCGCCGTCGCATGGTCCTTGACTGGATGCAGCCGTCCGACCGTCACAGCGGTCGCCGCCCGCGGCGGCTCCACCGCTACGGGCGCGGCGACACCTGGTGCGATCACCCGAAACGCCGCGGCCCGACGCGGCACTCGCGCCGCCGCGGCATCGCGCACCGCGGCGGAGTTGCATGTTGCGACGTCCTCGGCGCCTGCGACGAACCCCTCGAGCGCCAGCTTGACCCGCGGTTGCGCGTGGACACCGATATTCCGCTCGCTCGACACGAGCCGGGCGGATGGCAGCGCGTGGGCGAGCAGCGCGCCCAGCACGTTGCCCTGCAGCAGCCACCCGTGGAGGATCTGCGGCCGCCAGCGGACGATCGCGGGCAGCGCAGCGATCGCGCCGCCGCGCCCGCCGAGCACCCAGGTACGGCGAAAGCCGATCACGCGGCCCGGCTGCACGAACGCGACGCGCTGGTCGAGATGGGCGAGTTCGGGACTGCGGAGAAGGTCAAGGACCGTGCGTTCCGTGCCGCCGAGGGCCCGGGCGTGCGGCAGCAGGTGGAGGACCCGTAAACGATCACTCATGGCGATGGGAAGCGAACGACAGACCGTGCCGCTGCGCGCGCTCGAGGATGATCGGCACCAGCTTGCGGCTGAACGGCCCGGAGAAGTGGATCCCGTCGTAACGCACGACTGTGCCGTCGATTATCGCCACGCACTGCCCGCCCCGCGGACAAATGAGGTCAGCGATTCCTACCAGCGTGACTCCGCGGAGCCCCGCGACGGCTGCCCCGACGGTCCTCGTGAGTTCCGCGGTGACCGGATCGCGCTCGCTGAAAGCCGAACGATTGCAGGTCGTCGTCGCCAGCTTGTGCAGCGCGCACGCGACGGGCTCCCCGGCAGGCGGAGTCGGCACGAACAAGACATGTGCGCCACCGGCCGTCAGCTGGCGAAGCAGCGATCGCAACGCGGCCTCGATCAACGCGTCCCGACGCGGATCGGTCGGCGCCAGCGGCTTCCCGGCGGCTGTCACCATCGTGGAGAGCGGCCAGCGGTCCGTGAGCACCCACACATCGGGCCGGTATCTCGCCCGCACGCCCCGGATGACTTGCCGAATGCCGGACACGCACCGCTTGGCCCGGGCGACGTATTGCGGCTGGTCCGACTGCACGAACAGCAGCGGCAGGCTCGAGCAGCCGCCCTCGGCGGCTTCGATGTACGTCCAGCCTCGTCGCTTCGCTGCTTCGCGCATACCTGGGTAAAGCGACTGCGATGTTGAGTCGCCGATCGACGCGACGACTGGCGCGCCGGGCTCGCCGATCTGACGCGGGCACCAGCTGTACGGTCCTATGACGGTCTGCTGCGGGCACGCCAGCGGCGTGACCGCGGCGAGTTGCGTGCTCAGCGAGGCCGTGGGGAGCGTGGTCAAGCGCACGGTGACGACAGCGACCGCTGCGAGCAAGATCGGCATTGCCACAGCCAGTCGTCGGCGCGAGAGGCCAAGGCCCGGGAGCCGGCCCTCCCGGATCGGCCGTTCGAGGACGTAGTACGACGTCGCGGCGGCCGCGTAAATCACCGCGAGCTCGGCCAGCTTGCGCAGGAGCCCGTCACCCGGCAGCCAGCCGCTCGACCAGACCAGCACGGGCCAGTACCACAGATACAGGCCGTAGGAGATCTGGCCGGTCCAGCGTAGTGGCAGAAACGACAGCACTCTTGCCATTCGGCCCCCGGGCGCCGCCTCCACGACGAAGATCGCGAGTGCCACGAGCGCCGCGAAGATCAGCGCGCCGCCGTGGTAGTAGAAGACCCCCGTGTCGCTGAGCAGGCCGAATCCCGCGAGCGTTGTTGCCGCGATCGGCAAGGGTGCCCACCTCGCGATCGCGCCGCCGCGCGCCGACGCCAACCAGCCAGGCCGGCGCGCGACGAGCAGCGCGAGACCCGCCCCGATCAGCAACGAGCTGGCGCGCGCGTCGGTCCCGAAGTAGGCGCGGCTCGGGTTCTCCACGCTGTACACCGACACCATCGCCACCGCCGAGGCAACGATCCCGGCCGCGATCACACCGGCGAGCAACCGGGTACTACGCGCCAGACGATAGGCGCCGAACACCACCAGCGGCCATACGAGGTAGAACTGCTCCTCGATCGCCAGCGTCCAGGTGTGGCGTACGGGTGATGCCCCGAGGAATCCGGCGAAGTACGACTGATCGGTGGCGATGAAGTGCCAGTTGGCGTAGTAGAAGAGCGTCGAGAGCAGATCCGATCGGCGCAGCGCCCACGCGCTCACGTCGCCTGCGTGGTAGATCTGGAACGCGCAGACGAGCACCAGCAGCATCACCGCCGGCAGCAGTCGGCGCGCGCGCCGCGCCCAGAACTCGGCCAGCCGAATACGTCCCTTCCGGAGCAGCTCGCGCAGCAGGATCGACGTGATCAGGTAGCCGGAGAGAACGAAGAAAATGTCGACGGCGAGGAACCCGCCGGGCACGCTCGTCGTCATGTGGTACGCAATGATCGTGACGACCGACACGCCGCGAAGGCCATCGAGCGCGGGGCGGTAGCCGCGTGGCGGGGATGGCGACCCGGGGGTGAGCGCAGGCTTCGCGTCTCGGTTCGCGGCCGGGTCCTGGTCTTGGCCCGCTTCGGGTTGTCCGCGACGTAGGCGATCCGGCAGCGGCCACCACGACCCGGCCTCGCGTGGCACAGGCGGACGAACGCCGGCCCGAGCGCACGCCACGGCGGCGGCGAACGCGAGCGGCATCATCACGTCGGGAGCGACCAGACCGTTGATGAAGACGAGTGCCAGCGCGCCGGTGGCGAGCATGCCAGCGATGGCGATGCCGAGCTCGTTGCGCGCGCCGTTCCAGGCCGAAACCGCGACGACGGCGACGACGAACGCGAGTAGCAGCGCGCCGATGGCGCCAAGCTCGGCCAGAAAGCGCAAGTACTCGTCGTGCGTCGGCAGGTCGCCGTATCTGCCGTGAGCGGAGGAGTAGGAGACGAAGCGGCCCCAGCCGATGCCACGCAACGGCTGCGTTGCGAACGCCGATAGCGATGCGCCAACCGCGAACAGGCGCGAATCGATTGCTCGCCGTTGCTGCTCCTGCCGCTGGGCGACGAGGTAGGCGTAGAAAGACCCCTTCAGCCGGGTGTCGAGGGTGAAGCGCGACGCTGTCGTAGCCCCCGGTGGTCGAGCCACAACGCTGATGTCGCGTAACAGGAAGCCCGCCGCCGGGGCAGCCGGCCAGACGTAGAAACGCGCGAACTTCGCGTCGGCGGGCGGCCGCCAGCGGACCTGCAGCTGCCGCCAACGGGTCGAGACGACCGCCTGTCCGGTGACTACATCCAGGCTCGCCCCGTTCTGGAGGGCGTAGCCGAGGCGTTCCGAGCCGCTGAGGGCGCGCGCCTGGAAGGTGACCTCGTACTGACCCCCGGCACGCTCCACGCCGACCGCGCGGCTGAGACCCTGTCCGAGGCGCGGCGTGCGGACCTCCAGTTC
>JBJMLD010000028.1:0-16689 GCA_045805545.1 Solirubrobacteraceae bacterium
GATGTTGCTCAGAGGCCGTTGCCGCGACTGCCGCGAGCCGATCAGTGCCCGCTATCCGATCGTGGAGGCGCTCAGTGCGGCGCTCGCCGTCGCCGTCGTGCTCGTGCTCGGCTTCGACGAGGACGCCGTCCTCCCGCTCGTCCTCGTGCTCCTGCTCGTCCCGATCGCGCTGATCGACCTCGACCAGCGCATCATCCCCAACCGGATCACCCTGCCCGCCGCGCTCATTGCCATCGCGCTCGGGCTGATCCTCAACCCGTCAGGCGTGCCCGAGCAGCTCATCGCTGGCGCGGCGGCGGGCGGGTTCCTGCTCGTGTTCGCGCTCGCCTATCCCAAGGGCATGGGCATGGGCGACGTCAAGCTGGCTGGCGTCATGGGTCTCTATCTGGGTCGTTCGGTCGCCGTTGCGCTGCTCGTCGCCGTGCTCGTCGGGGCAATCGTCGGCACAGCTGTGATGGCGCGCGTCGGCGTCAAGGAAGGTCGTAAGACTGCGGTTCCGTTCGGGCCATTCCTCGCGCTGGGCGGCGTCGTCGCGCTGCTCGTCGGCCCGGCGATCGTGCACTGGTACCTGCACTCGATGACCTAGGGCTTCTAGCCCGCCAAGGCCGCCGGACATCAACGGCGCTTGGCCGATCGACGAACGTCTGAGAAAACGTCCAGATCGGCCTGGACGGAACTCAACCAGCCTCGCACATTCGCCGATTCCAGTCTGGAGCGCCATGGGATATCACGCAGGGAAAACCGTTGTCGGACTCGACATCGAACCCGGATATGTGGCCGCCGTACAGGCGGGCTCCGGCGGTGTAGCGGTCGAGCGCGCCGCGACCGTGGCGCTCGCGCCCGGCGTCGTTCGCGAGGGCGAGGTGGTCGACGTCGAGACGCTCGCCGCCACGCTGCGCACGCTGTTCGCCGAGCACAAGCTCGGCAAGCGCGTCCGCGTCGGCGTCGCGAACCAGCGGATCGTCATGCGCACGCTCGACCTCCCACCGCTGACCGATGCCAAGGACATCGCCTCGGCCGCACGTTTCCAGGCCCAGGAGCACATTCCCATGCCGCTCGATCAGGCGGTCCTGGAGCACCACACCCTCGGCGTCGTCGAGACACCGGACGGCCCGCGCACGCGGGTCGTGCTGGTCGCGGCCCGCCGCGACATGATCGAACGCCTGCTCGAGGCGATCCGGCGCGCCGGGCTGCGCGCGCACGGCATCGACCTGTCGGCTTTCGCGATGATCCGCGCGCTGCACAGCGATCAGCGCTCCGGCGGGACGCTGTACATGAACGTCGGCGGGATCACCAATCTCGCCGTGGCGGAAGGGACGACGTGCGTGTTCACGCGCGTCACCCCGCACGGTACCGAGGCGATGGCCGGCGAGCTTGCCGAGCGACGTGGACTCACGCTGGAGCATGCCCGCGGCTGGCTCAAACACGTCGGCTTGCTGACGGCGCCCGACGACATCCAGGGGGACCACGACATCGTCATCGATGCCCGCGGTGTGCTCAGCGAAGGCGTACGGCGGATCGCCGACGACGTGCGCAACTCGATCGACTTCCATTCCGCACAGCAGGGCGCCTCGGAGGTTGAGCACGCGGTGCTCACCGGTCCTGCCGCTGCGATCCCAGGCTTCGCGGATCAGCTCGGTCAGCAGATCGCACTACCGCTTCAGGTCGGCCAGGTCGAGGAGGCCAAGGCCGGCGCGTTCGGTGGTGTCGAGGCCGGCCAACTCGCCATCGCGGCCGGGCTGACCGTTGAAGAGGTGCTGGCGTGAGGGCCGTCAACCTCGTCCCCGCTGACGCCAAAGGGCGTGCACCTGGGCGCTCAGGCGGCATCGCCCCTCGGGGGCCGGCCGTCGTGCTGGTCGGACTGCTCGGCGTCGCCCTGGTGTTCGTGACGATCTACGTCCTAACTTCGAACACGATCAACGATCGCAAGGTCAAGATCGCCAGTCTGCGCACGCAGGTCGCCACGGCGCAGGCGCAGGCCGCGCGACTCAGCAACTACGCGTCGTTCGTCAAGCTGGCCGCGAGCCGGGCCGCGACAGTGCGGCAGATCGCGTCGAGCCGGTTCGACTGGAACGCGGCGCTGTCAGACCTCTCGAAGGTCGTGCCGGCTAACACTTCGCTGCAGTCGTTGCTCGGCACCGTCGCGCCGGGCGCGACGGTCAACGGCGCCGGCGGAAGCGTAAGCGGCTCTGCGGCCTCCACGGGCACCCTCCGCGCCGATCTGCCCGGGCCGGCGTTCGAGCTCAAGGGCTGCACCGCCACACAGGACGACGTCGCACGGTTGATCTCTCGCCTTCGGCTGATCGATGGCGTCACGCGGGTGACGCTGGCCGACTCGGTCAAGCAGGACGGGTCGCAGTCAGGTGCCGGCGTTGCCTCCACGCCGGCCGGCGCCGCCGGCGCGACGGGCGGCGCCGGATGCGGCTCCGATGCGCCGACGTTCGACCTGGTCGTCTTCTTCCAGCCGCTTCCCGGCGCCAGCACTGGCCTCGCCAGTGCGACGGGCCCGGGTGCCCCCACCGCGCCCGGACCCACGACCCCGAACAGCGCCACCAGCACGACGGCGACGACGCCGTCTGGCGCAGCGGCGACGCCTCAGCAGCAGGTCGGCACGACCGCGACGACCTCGACGGTGCCGGTGACCAACGGCACCGCTCCGGCCGGAGGCGCGAAATGACCGGGCGCGACCGCATGGTGATAGTGATCGTGGCCATCGCCGCGGCGATCATCGGCTCCTGGCTGCTGGTGATCCAGCCCAAGCGCTCCCAGGCGTCCAAGCTCGGCGCCCAGGTGAAGACCGAGCAGTCGCAGCTCGTCACCGCGCAGTCCGCGGTCCGTGACGCCGAAGCGGCCAAGAGTGCATTCGCCGGCAGCTACACCGCGATGGCGCGGCTCGGCGAGGCCGTCCCGGCTGACGACAACGTGCCCTCCCTGATCTACCAGATCCAGTCCGCCGCGAGCGCCTCCCGTGTCGACTTCCGCGACCTCACACTCAACGGCGGCTCCAGCGCGGCCGGTCCAGCGGCATCGGCCTCGGCGACCCAGGCAGCGACCGCGGCGCTCCCGCCCGGCGCAACCGTCGGCCCGGCCGGGTTCCCGATCGAGCCATTCACATTCACGTTCCGAGGGAACTTCTTCCGCCTATCTCAGTTCCTCGGCCGCGTCCAGCGCTTCGTCGTGGCCAGCAACAAGAAGGTGTCGGTCAGCGGCCGCCTGCTGACACTGAACGCGATCAGCCTGGGGGCAGGTCCGGCCGGCTTCCCGCAGATCACCGCATCGATCGCGGCCACGGCCTATCTCGTTCCCGCCTCCCAGGGCGTTCTCGCCGGCGCCAGCGCGTCCGGACCAAGCTCGACCTCACTGCCGACAAGCACCAGCTCGTCCGCCCGGGGCACCAGCTCGTCCGCCCCGGGCACAGGCTCGTCCGCCCCGAGTACCTCGTCCACCCCGACCCCGGCCGCCGTCGCGACGCCACCGACGCGATGAGCTTCATCCACGACCTGATCGGCGATCTGCGCGAGAAGCGGCTCTGGCCCGTTGCCGTCGTGCTCGTCGGCGCGCTCATAGCTGTCCCCGTACTGCTCGCCAAGCCGGCTCCCAAGGTGCCGATCGCCTCCACGGCCACCCCGGGGCCCGGTGGCGCCGCGCCGCCGGGGCTGCCGGTGATCAGCGTCGCCTCCGCGCCGACCAACGCGCGATTGCACGGCCATGCGCGGGACCCGTTTACGCAGCATGGCGGCTCATCGCACACGGTGACGAATGCCACCACGTCGACGACGTCCACGACGACCTCGGGGCCGGGCGGCACCGGCTCATCAACGACCGGCCTCGGGGGCACGGGCACGACCGGCAGCGCCGGCACCGGGACGACCGGCGGGGGCACGACGGGCGGCACCGGCGGTGCCGCTTCGCCCGCACCCGGTCTGCAACAGCCGACGATCCCGCTGCCGCAACCCACGCCGACGCCACCGGGTCTGACCGCCACCGAGTCCTACCACGTGACGGTGGAGATCACGAACGCGCGTGGCGGTGTCGACAAGCTCGATCCGCTCCAGCGCCTCAGCATCCTGCCCCGTCCGGAGCGGCCGCTGCTGGTCGAGCTCGGCGTCCTCAAGGGCGGTAATCGCGTGCTGTTCGTCCTCCAGCCCGGGGCCGTCGTGAGCGGCCCGGGCCGTTGCCAGCCGGGCCGGATCGATTGCAAGATCCTCTCGCTCGGGCTGGATGAGCGCGAGGACATCTGGCAGCGCGCCGCGACCGGCACGATCCCAATGGGCGAGTTCGCGGTGACCGGGATCACGGCCGACCACCACGGGTCCGTCGCGGCCGCCCGCTCCGCCCGTCGCAAAGTCTTCACCGCCGGTCAGCGTCTGCTGCGCGGCAACACCGACAGCGCTCTGTCGCTGTTCCAGTACGAGCTCGGTTCCGGGGCCGTGATCGACCAACGCAACCTGACTGTGGGAGCGAGTTGATGCGCAGGAATCTGCTGATCACGTTGGCGGTGGCCTCGTCGTGGCTGATGAGCGCGGGTGCGGCCCAGGCGATCGTCGTGGACATGAACGCGATCGGGCCGCCGGGCGTTGCCTACAGCGCGGCCAACCGGGATGACTACACCGGCGTCGCGATGGTTCCGGGCACGATCCCCGATTTGACCGTCGCCGGCATCCCGGCCGTGACCTCGAGCTCCCCGTGTCTCGACCCCGCGCTGCCGTCCGATCTGATCCTGAAGGACACCGGGATCTGCTCACACGGCGGAGCGGTGATGCACGCCAACGAGACGTTCGCCTTCACCTGGGATCCGATGCGCCGCTACTGGTCGACCACGCGGAATTTCATGGAGAACTTCCTCAGCGACGTCGCCAAGGGCAGCGGCACGCTCTCCTCGCCCTTTGCCGACGCGAGCCAGTACTCCGACGGCTCGGGCCACGCCGCCAACCTCTCCGCCTTCGGCGGCGGATGCATCGACTTCGGCCACGTCGGCGGCTCGGCCTGCCGGTTTGGAAGCAACGACGCCAGCGGCGCCGGCCACGACTACGCGCCGAACGACTGCCCGCTCAGCGGCACGAATACGTACCACCCGGATCCGAGCGGAGGCCTCGACCATGTCCCGAACGACCTCTGTCTGAGCGACGCCCAGCTCCGCGGCGAGGTCGCCACGATGATCTCGGCAACCGGAGTTCCCGGACGCACGAAGCCCGGCTACACGCCGCTGATCGTGCTCCTCACCCCGCCCGGCGTCGTCACCTGCCTCGATGCCGCTGGCAAGCTGTGCTCGGCCAACAGCTCCGCGTCGGCTCGTTTCTGCTCTTACCACAGCAAAGTCAACGTCGGCGGCACGGAGTACGCCTACGTCGTACAGCCCTGGACGCCGTACAACGGATGCGACGAGCCCGACATCCCGCCGCTTCCGATTCCGCCGCCCGTCGATCTGCTCGCCCGTGACGCGGGCGTGCGCATGGTCAACTCGCTCAGCCAGGCTGAGATGGCGGCGATGGTCAACCCGGGCCTGAACGGCTGGTTCGGTCTAGGCGGAGCCGAAATCAACGACAACGGTTGCGTGACGCTCGGGCTCAAGTTGGACACCGAGACCGTGGGGAGCGGGTCCTACTACCTCCAGCGCGAGTTCAACAACGCAGCCGCGATTGAGAGTGACCCCAATGCGCTGGTCTGCACACCGTTGGTCAACCTGGCGCCCACGTTCGTCGTCCCGACGGCCGTCCAGCGGGGCGACGTGGTCCAATTCGACGGCTCGACGACACCGTCGTCGCTGATGGTCGCGAAGAAGAACTACCTCTGGAGCTTTGGGGACGGCACCACCGCCGTCGGGCCAAGCGTCGACCACGTCTACAGCTCCGGCGGCGTGTACCAGGTCAGGCTGACCGTCACCGACCGCGGCGCCAACACCGCCACCGGCACGCAGAACATCACGGTGCTCGGTGGCGGCAGCGGCCCGCCACAGCCAGGCCCCAAGCTGAAGTCAGCGATGAACGTGCGCCTCCAGCTCGTGCCCCAGGGCCTTCACTCGCTCCTGCGCGACGGCGTCGCGCTGCGCGTGACCTCGAACGAGGCGGCCGACGGCGTCTCGACGCTGACCATCACTCGCAGCGCGGCCAAGCGCGCCCACCTGCACACCGGACGTAGCTCCATGGTGACCGTCGGCCGCGGCACGGTGTCCGGTGTCAAGGCCGGCACGGTGAGGCTGCGCCTGCGGCTCTCACGATCGGTCGTCGCCAAGCTCGGCCATCTCTCGCACCTCAAGCTGAGCGTCCGCCTGTCGCTCGTCGCCGCCGGCGGTGACCACGTCATAAAGGACGTAGCCGGCAGCTACTAGTGCCAACGTACGTCCGGCTGCTGAGAAGCATCCCGCCGTAACCTACGGCGCCCATGGCGCTGCGCCTGACAACCGCCGGTGAGTCGCACGGCCCCGGCCTGACCTGCATCATCGATGGCCTCCCGGCCGGGCTGACCCTCGACCGCGAGGCGATCGATCGCGACCTGGCCCGCCGTCAGCTCGGGCACGGTCGCGGCGGGCGGATGAAGATCGAGAAGGACCGGGCCGAAGTCACGGGCGGACTCAGGCACGGGCGCACGCTGGGCGGCCCGATCGCGCTGCAGGTCGTCAACCGCGACTACGCCAACTGGGAGGAGCGGATGAACCCCTGGCCGGTCGAGGCCGAGCTGAAGGAGGTGCACCTGCCGCGCCCCGGCCATGCCGATCTGGTCGGGACGCAGAAGTACGGGCTGAGCGACGTGCGGGACATCCTCGAGCGCGCCAGCGCCCGGGAGACGGCCGCCCGCGTGGCCGGCGGTGCTGTGGCCAAGGCATTCCTCAGGGCGCTCGGCGCCGTGGTGTTCTCCCACGTTCTCCAGATCACCGGCGTCAGCGCGCCCCGCCGCGACGATCTGACGCCGGAGGACTTCGCCGGAGTCGACGAGTCCCCGGTCCGCTGCCTGGATCCGGAGGCCACGCGCCAGATGGTGGCCGAGATCGACCGGCTGCGCAAAGCCAACGAGTCGCTCGGGGGCGTGTTTGAGGTGCGGGCGTTCGGGCTCGTCCCGGGCCTGGGCTCGCACACCTCGTGGGAGCAGCGCCTGGACGGGCGGCTGGCCCAGGCGGTGCTCTCGATCCAGGCCATCAAGGCGGTCTCGATCGGCGACGGCTTCGAGGTGGCCGGCGTGCCGGGCTCCCAAGCCCACGACGAGATCTTCTACGACGAGGCACGCGGCTACTACAGAGAGACGAACCGCGCCGGCGGGGTGGAGGGAGGCATGACCACGGGCGCGCCGCTCGTCGTACGCGGATCGATGAAGCCGCTTCCGACGCTGACCAAGCCGCTTCGCTCGGTCGACATCGCCACCCACGAACCGGCCGAGGCGCTACGCGAGCGCACCGACTCATGCACGGTGCCAGCGGCCGGTGTCGTCGGGGAGGCGATGGTGGCATTCGTGCTCGCCGATGCCTATCGGCAGAAGTTCGGCGGCGATCACATCGACGACGTGCGCGCCGCGCTCAGCGCTTATCAGGAGCGCATCTCGTGGAGGGGCGGTTGAACACGACGATCGTCATCGGCTTCATGGGCGCCGGCAAGACGACTGCTGCGCGGGGTCTCGCTGAAGCGCTCGGCGCCGAAGCCAGCGACGTCGACGAGCTGATCGAGCAGCGGTTCGGCAAGTCGATAACGCAGGTGTTCCTCGAGGACGGGGAGGCGGCGTTTCGCCAGGCAGAAGAGCAGGCGACGCTCGAGCTGCTGAACCGCGCCGGCGCGGACGAGCGCGCGCGCGTCGTGTCCCTCGGCGGCGGCGCCCTCGGCTCCGAGGCGGTTCGCCGCGCCCTCCGCGAGCACGTCGCCGTCTGGATCGACGTCGATTTGGACACGGCTTGGGAGCGCTGTCGGGGCACTGGACGGCCGTTGGCGGCGGACCGCGACGCCTTCGCCCGGCTCTTCACTGAGCGCGAGCCGACCTACGTGGAGGCGGCCGACGCGATCGTGCCGGCCGCCCGGGCCGATGCCATGGCACCCGTCGCGGCGGCCCTGGCCGAGCGCCCGCCGGACGCCAAGCTGCTGTGGGCGGCCAGCGCCTCGGGCGACTATCCGGCCTACATCGGGCCGGGACTACTCGGCTGGTGGCCATCCGCGACGGTGCCCGGCCGCCGCTTCCTCGTCACCGACGGGCGGGTCGCGCAGATGCACGGCGACGCGCTGGGGCCGCTCGAGGGACGCGTGATGATCATGCCCGGCGAGCAGTCGAAGACGATCGCCCACGCTGAGATCGTGTGGACGGAGCTGGCACGGGCTGGGATGACCCGGGAGGACGTGCTCGTCGCGCTCGGCGGCGGCGTGGTGGGAGATCTGGGCGGCTTCTGCGCCGCCACCTACCAGCGGGGAGTTCGCTACGTGCAGGTCCCGACCACGCTCGTCGCGCAGGTCGACTCCGCTTACGGCGGCAAGACCGGCGTCGACCTGGCCGAGGCGAAGAACTACGTCGGCGCTTATCACCAGCCGAGTGCGGTCATCGCCGACACGCGCACGCTGGACTCGCTGCCCGCCGAGGAGCTGGCCGCCGGCTACGCCGAGGTCGTCAAGACGGCGCTGATCGCCGGCGGCGAGCTGTGGGAGCGGGTCCGGGCTGGCGCGGTGCCGACCGACCCGCAGCTAATCGCGGCATGCGCGCTGACCAAGCTGCGCATCGTCGCCCAGGACGAGCACGACGCCGGGCTGCGCCAGGTGCTGAACCTCGGCCACACGGTGGGTCATGCGATCGAGACCACCACCGGATATGCCCGCTATCGGCACGGCGAGGCGGTTGGGCTGGGGCTGCTGGCCGCCCTGCGCTTGGGCGGTCGGGCCGACCTGCGCGACGAGGTCGAGGCGCTCCTACGAGCGCGCGGCCTGCCGACGGCTCTCGACGGCGTCGACCCCGATGCCGTGGTCATGGCCACCGCCCGCGACAAAAAGCGCCTGGGGGAGGGGCCGGTGCCGTTCGTGCTGTTGAGCGCACCTGGCGAGCCGCGGCCCGGGTGCGTGGTCGAGTCGCGCGATCTGATTGCCGCCGTGCGAGAGTTGGCGGCGTGAGCAACCCGCGCAACAGGATCGAGATCATGCACGGAGTCAACCTCGATCAGCTCGGGCGCCGCGATCCCGAGCATTACGGCACGCTGTCCTACGATGAGCTGGAAATGCACATCACCGAGGTCTCGCAGGAGCTGGGCCTCGAGGTCCGCTTCTTTCAGTCAAACCATGAGGGCGAGTTCGTCGAGCACCTGCATCGGCTGGAAGGCATGGTGGACGGGCTCGTGCTGAATCCCGGCGCTTGGACGCATTACTCCTACGCGATCCGCGACGCGCTCGAGCTGACCGGGCTGCCCGCGGTCGAGGTCCACTTGTCCGATGTCGACCAGCGCGAGGAGTGGCGCCGGCGCAGCGTGATCGCCGAGCTGTGCATCGCGCGTGTGGCCGGGCGGGGACCAGACGGCTACCGCGACGCGCTCGAACGTCTTCGCACGGAGCTCGCCGCGTGAGCGCACGAGCCGATCGAGCCGATCGACTGATCGAGCGCCTGGGCGAGGCCGGCGTCGATGTGATGCTGGTCACCAACCTGGTCAACGTCCGCTACCTGACCGGCTACACGGGGACGAACGGACTGGCCCTGGTCGGTCCCGAGACGAAGACGTTCATCACTGATTTCCGCTACGTCGAGCAGGCGGCTGAGGAGGTCGACGCGTCGTTCGAGCGCCGGCGCGCGCCGCAGGACCTGCTCGAGGCGATCGGCGAGGCGCTTCCCCGGCGGTCGCTGCGGCTCGGGTTCGAGGACTCGCATGTGACCGTGCGCACTCACGCGCGCCTGCGCGAGCTGCTCGCCGATGGCGTCGAGCTCGTGCCGGTCAATGGTTCGATCGAGCGTCTGCGTGCGATCAAGGATCCACGGGAGGTGGAGCGGATCCGCGCCGCCTGCCAGCTCGCCGACGCGGCGCTCGAGCAGCTGCTGGCGGACGGCCTCGTCGGGCGCACCGAGCGCGAGGTGGCGCTGGCCCTCGAGTCGACGATGCGCGAGATGGGCGCCCAGCGCCCGAGTTTCGAGACGATCATCGCCGCCGGTCCGCACGGCGCGCTCCCGCACGCCCAGCCGCGCGACGTGGTGATCCAGCCGGGCCAGCTCGTCGTTATCGACTGGGGCGCCGAGCTCGACGGTTACTGCTCTGACTGCACGCGCACCGTCGCCACCGGGGAGCTGGACGACCACGCTCGCGAGATCTACGCGCTGGTCCGCAGCGCACAGCTGGCTGGCCTGGAGGGAGTCGCTCCCGGCCGCGGCGGGCGCGAGGTGGACGCGGTGGCGCGCGCCGTGATCGAACGAGCCGGGCACGGCGAGCACTACGGCCACGGCCTCGGCCACGGCGTCGGCCTCGAGGTGCACGAGGCGCCCCGCCTCTCCCAGCGCTCCGAGGACGAGCTAGAGCCGGGCAACGTGGTCAGCGTCGAGCCCGGCGTGTACCTGCCCGGCGACGTCGGCGTGCGGATCGAGGACCTCGTCGTCGTGACCGAGCGCGGCGCCGAGATCCTCACCAGCGTCCCGAAGGACCTGCGCATCGTCGAGTAGCGGTAGCTACCTCTCTACACTGGCCCACCGCATGATCTCGACCAATCAGTTTCGTAACGGATCGCACATCGATGTCGAAGGCACGGTGTTCAAGATCATCGAGTTCCAGCACGTAAAGCCCGGCAAGGGCGGGGCATTCGTGCGGACCAAGCTGCGCCGGGCCAGCGACGGCGCCGTGATCGACCGTACGTTCCGCGCCGGCGAGAAGTTCCGCCCGGTGCGCACCGAGGTCCGCCGCATGCAGTTCCTCTACAAGGACGGGACCGACGCGCACTTCATGGACTCCGAGAGCTACGAGCAGCTGACGGTCTCCGAACAGTCGATCGCCGAGGCGCTGCGCTGGATGAAGGAGTCCGAAGAGCTCGAGGTCCTCTACATCGATGACGAGCCCGCCGACGTCCAGCTGCCCAGCGCGCTCGACCTCGCCGTGACCGAGACCGAGCCAGGTGTCCGCGGAGACACCGCCTCTGGCGGCGGCAACAAGCCGGCCGTGCTCGAGACCGGTGCACGCATCCAGGTCCCGCTGTTCATCAATATCGGAGACGTCGTCCGCGTGGACACGCGCTCGGGCGAATACGTCTCGCGTGCGTAGGTCAGAGCAGCGACGCGCAGCCGTCTGGGCGCTTTACCAGAGCGACCTGCTGGGGCGGCCGCTGGAGGACACCTTTCCGCGTGACACACACGCCTTCACGCGGGCTCTGGCCATCCTCGTGCGCGAGCATCAGCCCGAGCTCGACGAGTTGATCGCGCGCTACGCGCACGGTTGGTCGCTGGAGCGGATCGCCCCGCTCGAGCGCTCGATCCTGCGCACCGGCCTGGCCGAGATGCTTTATGCCGGCGAGCTGCCCGGGGAGCAGGCGATCCCGCCCGAAGGCGCGATCAACGAGGCGATCGAGATAGCCAAGCGCTTCTGCGGTGCCGAGGCGCCGGCCTTCGTGAACGGCATCCTCGCCACCGCCCTGCGCGAACGCCCAGACGTAGGGGCTTCGTAGGAAACCCTCGCGCTCGGGCTCCCGGCGGACGAAAATGCCAGCATGCGACTGCTTGTCGTCGACGATGACCGTGCCCTGCGTGAGGTGCTCCGGCGCGCGCTGGAGCTGGCCGGCTATGAGGTGGTGCTGACCGAGAGCGGCGCCGGCGCGCTGGCCGAGGTGTCAGGCAGCGTGCCCGACGCGGTCGTGCTCGACATCGGACTGCCCGACATCGACGGGCTCGAGGTATGCCGCTTGCTCCGCCGCGAGGGAAACCGGGTCCCCGTGCTGATGCTGACCGCCCGCGACGCCGTGTCTGACCGAATCGACGGTCTCGACGCCGGCGCCGACGACTACCTGGTCAAGCCGTTCGACATCGACGAGCTCAAGGCGCGGATCCGGGCGCTGCTCCGCCGGGCCGGCGCCGACGGCGATGGCCAGGGTGGTCTCTCGTTCGGCGAGCTGCGGCTCGACCCGGCCCGCCACGGCGTCGTTGTGGCCGAGCAGTTCGTCGAGCTGACGCGCACCGAGTACCAGCTGCTCGAGCTTCTGATGCTCAATCCACGCCGCGTGCTGCCGCACAGCCTGATCTACGACCGGGTGTGGGGCTACGACTTCGGGCCGACCTCGAACGCGCTGCGCGTGTACATCGGCTATCTACGGCGAAAGCTCGAGGAGGCCGGCGCTCGCTCCGAGATCCACACCGTGCGCGGCGTCGGCTACGCGCTACGGGAGCCTTCACGGTGAGCCTGCGCGCGCGGTTGGGGCTGGCCGCCGGAGTCGCCGTGGCGATCGCCGTGTTCGCCGTCGCCGTCTCGGCCTACGCCGGCACGCGCTCGCAGCTGCGCGGCCAGGTCGACAACTCGCTGCGCCAGCTGCGCGGGGACGTCCTGAACCATCCCCAACCGCCCGGCACCGACGGCAACGGCTTCGGCTTCCAGGGCGGCGGCGCTCCACACGACGAGGGACCGGGCATCGGCGACGAGGGCCTCGGCCTCGACCGCCGCCGGGGCCCGGGCTTCGGCGGCCCGTCTGGGATCGTCTCGCTCGTCTACAAGAACGGTCGCACCTACGTGCCGCCGGGCCAGACCGAGCGAATCCCCACCGACGCCAAGATGAAGGCACTGGCCGCCAAGGGCCAGGGCCAGTATCTGACCGACATGCACTCCGGCAGCACGCACATCCGCGTGCTCGTGACCGGGATCGGGACCGGCGGCGCAATGGCCGTGGCTTTGCCGTTGACCGACGTCGACCACACCCTCTCCCAGCAGCTCCTGCTGCTGGTCTTGATCTCGGCGGGGGGGATCGCGCTGGCCGCGCTGCTGGGCTTCCTCGTCGCGCGCACGGCGCTGGCGCCGATCGCCCGCTTCACCCGCCAGACGGAGTCGATTGCGGCCAACCCGGAGCTGATCGAGCACGAGCGCGTCGAGGTCGAAGGCAGCGACGAGCTGGCCCGGCTGGCGCGCACGTTCAACAACACGCTCGACGCCCTGGCCAGCGCGGTCCAGGCCCAGCGCAATCTGGTCGCCGACGCCTCGCACGAGCTCCGCACGCCGATCGCTTCGCTGCGCGGCAACCTTCAGCTGCTGCGCGACGAGGCGCTGCTCTCAGGTCAGGATCGCGCCGCCCTGCGCGCCGACATGATCGAGGAGCTGGACGAGCTGACCGGCCTGGTCGGCGACGTAGTGGAGCTCGCGCGCGGATCCAAGCCAAGCGGCGAGCTGGGCGACGTGCGGATCGACGAGGTCGTGAACGAGGCACTCGAGCGGGTGCGCCGCCGCTCGCCGGAGCTCACCGTCGCCACGCAGCTAGAGCCAACGCTGGTGCGCGGCGAGGCCGACCGGATCGCCCGCGCCGTGGCCAACCTGCTCGACAACGCGGCCAAGTGGAGCCCGCCGGGCGGCGTCATCGAGGTCGAGCTGCACGGCGGCACCTTGTCCATCCGCGACCACGGTCCCGGCTTTCACGACGACGATCTGCCGTTCGTGTTCGATCGCTTCCACCGGGCCAAGGACGCGCGCTCAAAGCCGGGCTCCGGCCTCGGGCTGGCCATCGTGCGCCAGGCGGCGGAGGCCCACGGCGGCTTTGTGCAGGCGAGCAACGCCCCCGGCGGTGGGGCGCTCATGCGCATCGGCTTCGGACCGGTGGCGCCGCTCGGCGAGCCGGCGGCGGCGCCAGCGTCACGCTGACGTGGTGCGCGCCGGGGCACGAGGCGATCTGCAGCGTGGTGGCGCCCCGCTTCGACACCGGGACGCCGCCTATCACGCTGGCGGCGTAATGCCCGCCGTAGACGAGTGCCGGCGCCGTGATGTCGGTCAGCGAACCGGCTTTGAAGCGGTGTGAGCCGCCGGCCCGGGTGGTCGAGTAATCGAGCTTGAAAGTGCGCGTCGAGCGCATGAAGCTCCAGGCCTCCGGCGTTCCGGCCACGACCTGGGGATAGGGCTCGACCAGCGCCCGCAGCGTCGCCGTCTCCAGGTTCGTGCCGGTCGGCGGCTTGGCCGGATCGATCACGATCGCCTGCTTGTTGCCAGGGCCGGACGTCGTCGGGTCCTGGCAGCCGCAGTACGCCCACTCCAGCCAGGGCACCATGAACCGGTCGCCGCGCGCGACCATCTCCTCCAGGTACGGGATGTCGTCGGTGGCGCCGAACTCGGTCTCCATCACCGCGTCGCGGGTTGCCGCGCTGCGGGCCACGGCGTTTGTGAACACCTTGTCGTCGGAGGCGGTGCATGTGGCGGAGGGGCCGGTGGTCCCTTCGGTCAGGCAGTAGTCGTGAAACGAGAATCCGGCCCGGCGGTCGTGGACGCTCGTCAGGTGCGTGGCCGAGCCGTCGTTGAACAGCACGTTCGGCTCGTACCACACCAGCGCATGGCGGTCGGCGGTCCGAATCCGCGGGAACACCCGCGCGTAGAAGGCGCGCAGCTTGGCGTCGAAGTCACGGCAGCCCGGCGGCAGCGCACACGGCTGCCACACCGTGCCCGGCCACGGCTCGTTCAGCAGCTCGTAGCCGAGGAGCGATGTCGTGCCCTTGAACCGTCCGGCCACGTGCCGCCACATCGCGGCGAAGCGCTCCTCCAGCCCGACCCCGCCTGGCCCGGGCGCGTCGGCCCAGAACTGGTCGAACGCGCGCTGGACGGCGGGACTCACCAGATAGTTCGTGGGGAACCCGAGCTTGAGGTTCGGCAGCCCTCCATCCTGCACCGCCCAGTCGGGCGCCCCCTCGCCCTGGAAGCGCTCGTTGTACATGTCCTGATGGAAATCGAGCAGCGCCAGCACATGGTGGCGGGCCAGGGTTCTGACCGTGCCGGCGATCCGGCGGAGATAGCCGTCGTCGTAGTGACCGGGCGACGGCTCGACGGCCTTCCAGATCACGCCAACGCGAACGGCGTTGAAGCCGATGCGAGCCAGGAACGCCGCGTCGTCGTCGCCGAAGCCGGCCTTGGCCGGGTAGTACGGCGGCAGCTTGTAGACCATGTTGATGCCGTGCACGACCACGACTCGGCCGTGGGCGTCGGTGATCCAGCGCCCGGCGTGGGCGAGCGGCAGTGTCGGCGTCGCTTGCGCCGCGCCGGCGCCCGCGCCGAGCGCGATCGCCAGACACAAAGCCAGAGCACCCCGGTGCAATCGCCTCGATCGCATGGGCGCAAGCCTATTTCAGTAGCGGGGCCAGTGAGGCGGTGCAGGCGCACGCCGCACCGCGCTGGCGCGGCAGTCCCGTCAGGTCCTCGATCGCCTGAAGCACCGAGTAGTGATCGGCCGGGGTTCGCATCCGCGCCCCGGCCCGGACCAAGGGGCCGGCCAGGATCGTGACGATGTGCCCCCCGGCCGCCAGCCGGCAACAGCCGTCGTCGCTGCTGCCTTCGTCGAACGTCAGGATCAGAAGTCCGCGCGGACCCAGCGCGCGCAGCAGCGGCGGAATCAGCCGGGCCAGAAACCGGTCGCCGGTGGCGGGATCGCAGTCGTGCATGTCGTGGCACAGGTTCGGCGTGATCCAGGCCAGCGTGGGCAGCCGCGCCGTCCGCTCGTCCGCGGCCAGCTGGGTCAGCGGCACGACATGGCCGGCACACGTTTGATGGTCGGTGACGATTCCCCGGTAATAGACGAACGGGTCGTGCTTCTTGGCGTAGTTGCCGGCGCCCGGTCCGGTGAAGCACGGGTGGGGGAGGTCCTCCATGTAGCCCTTCCAGCTCAGCCCGTGCACCATCAGCTGGCCGGCGATCCCGCGTCCGGGGACGCTGCAGTCCGTGCAGTCGCTGTCGATCCCGAACGTCGAGCCGCCGGTCAGGGCGAGGTAATTGGGCAGCGACGGGTGGCGGATCGCGTACATCCGCGTGGTCAGCGCGTAGCGGCGGGCCAGGCCGTTGATGAACGGCGTCGCGCTCGAGCCGACGATGTCCCCGTACTCCTCGTTCTCCATGACCACGACCGCGATGTGGCTGGCCCGCTGCGCGAGCCTGGGGGACGGACGCGTCTGCGCCGGGAGCGGCTTGGCTGTCGTGTCGCCGCAGCCCGCCAACGCCAGCGCTGCCGCCAGCGCGGTCGCCAGTGCGGCCGTCGTGCCCCTCACGCCTCGTCCGGCGCGGCCAGCGACGCCGGCCTCCCCGGCAGGACCATGGCAGACCCGGTCGCCACGGCCACGGGTTTGCCGTCCGCGTCGAGGACCTCGGCGTTGGCCACGGCGATCCGGCGGCCGCTGTGGACGACGCGTCCCCGCGCCATCGCCCGCCGCCCGTCCGCCGCCAGCGGCCGCAGGTAGTTGACCTTGAGGTCGACCGGCGCGAGTGCCGTGCCGGCCGGTGTCGTCGTCTGAATCGCGCCACTCAGTGCCGCCTCAGCCAGGAGCGCCACCGCGCCGCCCTGCACCCGTTCGCGCAGCGGCGCGCACAGCCATTCGGTGGCCGGCATCGTGAAGCTGGCCTCGCCGACCGCGACGTCGGTCGGCTCCAGCCCAGTCAGGAAGTGGATCGGCGGCATTGGCAGCTCGCCTGCGAGCTGGGCCTGGAACACCTCGAGCCCGCTCATCCGCGCCCATATCGCATCGTTCAGGACCTCGCCCTGCGGCGGGCGGGCGTACGGGTCCGGGTCCGTCTCGGTCCCGCCAGCCGGTGGTGTCTCCGGATCC
>JBJMLD010000029.1:0-11557 GCA_045805545.1 Solirubrobacteraceae bacterium
ACCGCGTGTACGTCTCGGTCGGTCATCAGCAGATGATGACCGACCCGATGAAGCCGCTGGGTCTCTCCATGTGGCAGCTCACCACCCCGCGGCCGATGAGCATCGCCGGGGGCAGGCTGTTCGTCGACGTGACGCAGATCCTCGCCGCGCCCGCAAGCCGGGCAAGCCTGCTCGAGCTGTTCGGCAAGGGGGATCCGCTGCTGCGCGATGCGCTCGAGACCGTTATCGAGCGCGACGACTTCCTGCCCGCGCCGCCCGAAGGCGCCGGCGCTGCGCCAGCTGCGGCGCTGCCGACCGCGGCCGCGTCTCGGGCGCCGATCGAGCCCGATCCGGCCAGGGTCACCGAGCTGGTCGCAGAGACCCAGCAATCGCTCGCACACCTGCGGCACGACATCCGCGGCAGGTCCGGGCCGGAGCTGTTCGAGTTCATCCTCGCGGACCTGCAGGAGCTGAGGCGCCTGCTGATGGAACCGGGCAGCCATCAGACCTTCATGGCTGCGATGGACGCCGCCTGGTGGCTGAACGAACAGCTCGAAGCGTGGCTGGGCGAGAGGAACGCCGCGGACAAGCTCTCGCAGTCGGTCCCGAACAACGTCACCTCCGAGATGGGGCTCGCACTGCTGGACGTGGCCGACGTGATCCGAGCGCATCCGCGCCTGGTCGAGTTCCTCGAACAGGTGGGCGACGATGACAGCTTTCTGGACGAGCTGGCGACGATGGAGGGCGGGGCCGAGGCCCGGGACGCGATCGAGGGCTACCTCGAGCGGTTCGGGATGCGCGGCACCGGCGAGGTGGACATCACCAGGCCGCGCTGGAGCGAGCGGCCCTCCACGCTGGTGCCGCTGATGCTCGGAAACGTCAGGAGCTTTGAGCCGGGTGCCGGCAAGCGCCGCTTCGAGCAGGGCGCCGCAGAGGCCCGCGAACAGGAGCGGCAGCTGCTGGAGCGCCTGCGGGCGCTGCCCGACGGCGAGCAGAAGGCCCGCGAGGCGAAGCGCAGGATCGACCTCGTGCGGACGTTCATGGGCTACCGCGAGTATCCGAAGTACGGCATGGTCAGCCGCTACTTCATCTACAAGCAGGCGCTGCTGCGAGAGGCCGAGCGCCTCGTAGGTGCCGGCGTGCTCCGTGACAGGGAGGAGATCTTCTACCTCACGTTCGAGGAGCTCCACGAGGTGGCGCGCACGAACCAGGTGGACCACCGGTTGATCCGCGAGCGTGAGCAGGCATTCCGGTCGTACGCCGCGCTGACGCCGCCGCGCGTGCTGACCTCGGAAGGCGAGTGCCTGATGGGGAGTCACCGCCGCGACGACCTGCCGGCCGACGCGCTCGTGGGCCTGCCGGCCTCGGTCGGCACCGTCGAGGGCCGAGCCCGTGTCGTCCTCGACCTGGCGGACGCCGACCTCGAGGCCGGCGACATCCTGGTCACCGCCTACACCGACCCCAGCTGGACTCCCGCCTTCGTCACCGCCAGCGGCCTCGTGACCGAGGTCGGCGGCCTGATGACCCATGGCTCGGTGATCGCACGCGAGTACGGCCTACCTGCCATTGTCGGCGTGGACAACGCCACCCGGCGGATTCGTGATGGGCAACGCATCCGCCTGCACGCCACCGAGGGCTACATCGAGATCGTGGACTCGGAACCGCAGTGATCATGTTGCGGATCGGTGCCACGTTGCTGCTAGCCGAGTGTGCCGCCTCCCTCAGACCCAGTTTGGGGCTACCGAAGCGTCGTCTTGAAGCAGTCGACAACGATCCGGAGGTCGTGCGCAGGGTTCTTGGAGTAGGACGTCCACGGCACCGCCTGGACGGAGTTGCTGCCGAAACCAGGCACCTGCACGACGACGGACGGGCCGTCCTTGAACGTCAGTGACCACGCCTTCCCTGACACCCCGGTTACGGTCACGCGGTTCGCTGTGAGGCACCGCCGTAGGTTTCACACGCCTCGCACCGCTCCCTCAAGCATCGCGCACCCTCGCTGCGCCTGCCCGGTATCGGCGCAGACCTCAAGGTGCCGTCGCGACCCCAGGGTTTTCCATACCGGGCCGGGCTACATGCAGGCGTTACCGCGAGCGACCGAGCACACGGCTGCTGCTGGAAGGATCAAGAGCGCGTACCACACGCCGACCATCAACAGCGCGCCCACAGAAAGCACAATCGCTCGAACCAGGTTGCGCCCGTTGAGCCGCGCAAGGACGAACGCCGCCACCGACGGGATCGAGAAGACCACCAACAGCAGTACATGGCTGTACGACACAGCGGGGGTGGCGATCCCCACGGCGAGTACGATGACGACCACCGCGCCGGGTATCAGCCCGAGCGAGGCAACGAGCACGGAGTGCCGACCGAGTCGATCATCAACCATGTGCCGCTCAGTGTCGGCATCTCGGAATCAGTCGTCAAGCCCGAACGCGGATGGCTCATTGCTCCGCTGTCCCCGCTGATACTAGGCATTGCCCACACCTGCCTCCAACAACGTCAATTACGCGGTCGTGCCCTACGTTCACCAGACCGAATGCTAGGTGGTCTAGGTGATCGACGGGTCGTCGCCGTCCGAGAGCTATAGAGCTCGCCTGCCCCAGCAGGCGTGCACAACCTCTCTCTCGAGCCAGAGCGTTGGATCGGCAAGCGCCTCGCTCATCACCTCGACCTCACGCCGAGACGCCTCGTCGCCGCCGCCCAGCTCGTTGATGACCTCCAGGGTCGGGATCCACCACCTGGCCCACGGCGACCCTCCCCGCACCACCTCGGTAGAGGCTTCGTTACGTATCTCCTGGAGCCCGCAGCGCTCGAACAACGCCGGCAGCTTCTGCCCAAACGCCTTGTCGTAGCCGCGGGGAGTCCACCAGTCGCCGTCGCGCCAGACCCGCTGATAGCCGTCGTAGCGCGGGTGCCCAGGATCGACGGGAGCAGCAGTCCCCCAATCACAATCCTCGTCGAACAGCCAGCCACCGGGGCGCAGGCACTCCGCCATTCGCCTGATCGCCTGCTCCTGGACGCCCTTGAGATGAAACAGCATCAACCGCGAACAGACGACGTCGAACGGCTCCCCCAGCAGTTCGAGCGGGTCATCGAGGATGCTGTGCCGGATCACCTCGAGATTGGGGACGTCCAGCCTCGTCAGGTAGCGGGTGTCGATGTCGGTTGCCACAACATGGCCGGTCGGGCCGACCTGCTCGGCCAGCCATACAGCCATCGAACCGCGCCCCGCCCCGATCTCCAGACATCGCCACCCCGGCTGAACGAATGCGCGCCGCCCCCGCGACATCGGATCGTAGATCTGCTCGAGCAGATCCAGCCGTTCATCCTCTGCGGACTCCCTGCCCGCGGCGGCGAGGCGGTAGTCAGGGTGCTGCGAGGGGGCCGGCTCGACCACGTTCGAGAGCGTAGCCACGGCGACCGGGGGGCACAAGCCGATGCCTGTCGGCACTCGGCTCGTTGTCCTCTGCCGCTAACGAGACCAGAACCACGGGCGAGCCGGCGTGCTCTGAACGGTCACCGTGACGCTGTAACGTCAGTCACCGAGCCGGCCGATAGTCGCCGACCCCTGGCGGCTGGGGTTACCATGGGTAGGCCGCTGCGCGCGGGGCGCGTTTGAAGCGCCGTCTCGCCCGGACGGTAGGGAGGATGCCATGACGGCCGGGTGTCGTGCGTGGGTGACATGACTCGGCCGCCGTTCGACCAGGACGAACTGGCGGCGCACGTCGCGCTGCGGCGTCGCAAGCGGGGACGGATGAGTCGCCGCCGCAGCCGCCGCTCGTTCTGGGCGAGCGTGGTGCTGGCCGGCGCGTTGATCATCGGCGGGGCGGTCAGCGCCGCCACGGTGACGGCCGGAATCTACATCTACAGCCAGGTGCACGGCCTCGACATGAAGAAGCTGAAGCCTGACTATCCGGGCCAGAACACGATCATCTATGACCGCTACGGCGGAAAGCTGGCAACCGTTGCTTCTGTGGAAAACCGCACTCACGTCAGCTCCAGGCAGATCTCGCCGTGGCTCAAAGAGGCAACAGTGGCGATCGAGGACCGGCGCTTCTACCAGCATGGCGGTGTCGACTACGTCGGCGTCCTGCGCGCCATCCTGGACAACGTCAACGCGGGCCACGTCGTGCAGGGCGCGTCGACGATCGAGCAGCAGCTGGTCAGGCAGCTGTATCTGAACGATTCCCAGACGCTTTCGCGCAAGGTCAAGGAGGCATACCTGGCCGACCAGTTGGCGAGCCAGTGGTCGCGTGACCGGATCCTCAGCACCTACATTGACGTCGTCCAGTACGGCGCGGTCACCTACGGCTGCGAGGCCGCGGCCGAGGCCTTCTTCGGCGTCCACTGCAAACATCTCAACATCCGCCAGTCGGCGATGATCGCCGGCCTCCCGCAGTCGCCCACCGACTACAACCCCACCGTCTATCCGGCGGCCGCGCTCGTGCGCCGGAACGAGGTGCTGACCGCCATGCAGTCGATCGGCTACATCAGCACGACCCAGCTCCAGCAGGCCGTCGGCCGCAAGCGCGTCTGCAGCGCCGGCCTGCCGGGCGCGCCCGCCACGGTCAGCGCCCACGCCGCCAAACGCTGCCTGCGCCTGCACCCGAGCTATCCCTACGGCGAGGTCAAACAGCCGTACTTCGTGCAGTACGTCAAGCACCTGATCACGAAGCGCTACGGCGCCGCGGCACTCGCCACGGGCGGGCTGCGCGTCGACACGACCATCGACCCGAAGCTGCAGGTTGCCGCACAGCGGGCGTTCCACGCCTACCTGGACCGGCCGGGGCTGCCGGCGGCAGCGCTGGTCTCGATCGATCCTCGCACCGGTGAGATCCTGGCCTTCGACGCCTCGACCAACTACCGCAAGACCAAGTTCGACCTGCCGGCACAGGCACGACGGCAGGCCGGCTCGAGCTTCAAGCCGTACGGGTTGGCGGCGGCCATGGTCGACCTCGGCATCGACCCCGAAACGACGGACTACTCGAGCCAGGCGCCGTTCAACTACCCGATCCCCGGCTGCGCCGGCGCCCCGTCATGCATATGGAAGGTCAACAACGCCGAGTCGAACCTGGCCGGCAACTTCAACCTGCACGTGGCGATGGACGGCTCGATCAACGCCGTGTTCGCCCGGCTCTCAGCCGACATCGGCCCAACCCGCACCGTCAACATGGCGTACAACCTCGGCATCCCGCGGTCCGACCACCTGCCCAAGGTCTACTCCATCATCCTTGGCACCGGCCTGGTCTCGCCGCTGGACATGGCCAGCGCCTATTCCACCTTCGCCGCCAGCGGCATCCACCACGATCCGCTTGCGATCACCGACGTGACCGCGCCCACCGGCGCCACCATCTCGTCCACTCCCGCCTCCAAGAATCGCGGCCGGCGCGCGCTCCCCAGCTGGGCCGCGTCGGAGATGAACAAGATCCTCTACGACAACATCTACACCTGCCCCAGCGGCCTTTGCACCGGCAGCGCAGCGGCGCTAAGCCCCTACCGCCCGGCGGCCGGCAAGACCGGCACCGTCGAAGCGCACCTCGACGCCTGGTTCTGCGGCTACACCCCCAACCTCACCACCTGCGTCTGGATGGGCTTCCCGCAAGGCGAGATCTCGATGATCCCCGCGGTCGGATCGGCCGAGTCGTTCGGTGGCGGCTATCCCGCACTGATCTGGCACAGCTTCATGACAGCCGCACTCGCCGCCGAGCCGGCCAAGTTCCCCGCCACGTCCTTCCCCGTCATCCCCGCACCGCTCGGCGCCTACAAGCCGTTCACCTCACAGTTCCACCTCTACACGGCGCCACCGCCGCCGCCACCTCCCGCCGGCGGAGGTGGCAAACCTCCCGCGGGTAACGGCAACGGCAACGGAAACGGGAACGGCAACAATGGCAACGGGAACGGCAACGGCGGTGGCAAGCCTCCCCATTGACCGCGGGTAACGGTGCTCGACCGCAGCGTGTGAGGGTGCCGCACCCCGCCCGCGAGCGCGGCACCCCGGTTCAGCTTTAACCCGCCGTCGGACTACTACGCGTTGGCGGGAATCGTTCCGGCCAGCGTCTTGGAGATGGTGGTGACCTTCTCCAGCGCGGCGTTCTCCTGCGTCAGGTTCTCATCGAGCAGCTTGGCGACGTCGTTCTCGCCGAGTGCCTTGGCCGTCGTGATCAGCCCGGTGTACGCCGCGATCTCGTAGTGCTCGGTGCGCGCGGCGGCGCCGGTCAGGAACATATCGAGCACGTCCGTGCTCGGATCCTCCTTGCTGACGAACTCGTCGTGCTCCTTCTTGATGCCATCGATGCCCGGGCACTTCTCGGCCTTGGCAGACTCACCCACCATCTCGAACGCCTTCTCGATGTTCGTGACGTGCTGCTCGGTCTCGCCGAGGTGCTTCTCGAACGCATCGCGGAGCGTTGAGTCAGTTGCTTCCTGAGCCAGCTTGGGAAGCACCTTCACGAGCGTGCGTTCCGCATAGAGGATGTCACCCAGCTCGTGCATGAAGAGTTCTCGGGGATCGTTCACAGGTTCCTCTCGTCGGGTACTTGGTCTTCCGTACGACTGCCCCATGCCGCCGTCCGCGAAACGCACCCCGGAACCTGATGATCCGCCTGGCTTGCAGCCTGGACGGTGCGGCGGGTCAAGCGGGCGGTTAGTTGCGCCGATGACAAGGCAAGGCCATGACCGGTTTGCCACGCAGTGCCGAGGATTCACCCGTGCCCGCCAGCGGCGCGTCGGCGCACGCTGGCCGGATTCGGAGCCTGTGGAACGCTGCACGCACGCTCTGGAGCCCCGATCCGGGAAGCCGGCGCCGGCGCGATGTGGAGCTGGCCAGGATCCTCGATCTGTTCGAGGAGTACGTCTACGCCGGCTCGATCACTGCGGATGGGCGCTATGTCCACCACGCGTCGATGTCGAGCGCCGAGGGCCTGATCGGCGGCTCCGCCCCGGCGGACGTCGAGGCTGGACGGTTCTGGGAGTCGCGCATCGTGGCCGCGGACTCAGCCCAGTACGAGGCGTTCAACCGCTCCCTGCTGGACGGCCGGGACGCCGAGGTGACGTATCGCGTAGCCGGGCTGGACGGCGCCACGCGGGTCCTGCGCGATCGCGCACGCCCGCGTCGCATGGCCGACGGCAGCGTCCGCGTCGAGGGCATCATCTCCGACGTCACCGCACGTGAAGAGGCCGCCGCCCGCCTCGACGAGGCCAGCGACCGCTTCACCAGCCTGCTCGACGTCGTAGGTGCCCACGTCTATCTCGCGCTCGCGCTTCCGGACGGCGAGCTGCAGGAGCTGTTCCAGGGGCCTGGCGGCGACCGGCTGCTCGGCGGCGCGGAGCCCGACCCCGAGATGACCAACTGGGACGCGGCCGTGCATGCCGACGATCGACGTGCATACGACGCGTTCAACCGCGCGCTCGCGCGGGGCGAGGACTCGGAGGTGACGTACCGCCTGATCGGGGCCGACGGGGTCACACGCTGGGTGCACGACCGTGGCGCGTGCCGGCCGCGCCCGGACGGCACGTTCGAGGTGAGCGGGATCGTGTCCGACGTGACCGAGCGGCGGCGGCTCGAGGACGAGCTGCGGCGCAGCATGCGCGAGATGAAGATCGCCCACCGCGAGCTGGAGCGCGCTCGTGCCGACGCCGAGGTGCGGGCCGGCACCGACGAGCTCACGGGCACCTTCAACCGGCGCCATTTCGCCCAGATCGCCACGGAGATGCTCGCAGGAGACGCCCCCGTGTGCGGCCTGCTTCTGCTCGACGCCGACCACTTCAAACAGATCAACGACGCCTACGGCCACGCCGTGGGCGACGCCGTCCTGATCGACCTCGCCCAGCGGCTGAGCGCGGGTCTCGAACCCGGAGACGTCCTTGCGCGCTGGGGCGGTGAGGAGTTCGCCATCCTCTTGCCCGGCGCCTGCTCGGCGCAGCAGCTCGTCCAGCGGGCCGAGCGCTTCCGCCTTTCCATCAGCGACTCGCCGATCGTGCGCGACAACGTCCACCTCGACCTCACGATCTCGGTCGGGGGCGCTCTCGCGCCCGACCACGGGGCGACACTGGATGCGCTGCTGGAACGGGCGGACAGCTGCCTGTATGAGGCCAAGCACCGCGGGCGGAACTGTGTCTCGCTGCGCCCCGGAAAGACACGCACCACCGAGGCACCGAACGCCGCGCCCAACGCGGTCGAGCTGGCACGTGCCCTGGCCTTCACGTGCAGCCTGCGGGAAGGCATCCCGCAGGAGCACGCGGAGGAGGTCGCCCGGCTCTCCGGCCTGACAGCCGAGCGACTGGGGCTGCCCGGTCATATGACGCTTCGCTGCCGGCTGGCAGGATGGCTGCATGACGTCGGCAAGCTCGCCGTGCCCGAGCAGATCCTGAACAAGCCCGGACCGCTGGATGCCTCCGAGTCGGAGGTCGTGCGAACGCACTCCGTTGTCGGAGCCGAGATCGTTCACCGGATCCCCGCTCTGCGGCAGGTGGCGCCGGCCGTGCGTCACCATCACGAGCGCCACGACGGCAAGGGCTACCCCGACGGTCTCGCCAGGCAGGCCATCCCCATCGAGGCCCGCATCATCGCCGCCGCGGATGCCTACGCGACGATGACGGCCGACCGGCCCTACTCTCCGGCCCGCCCGACGCAAGAGGCCACGGCCGAGCTGCGTCGCAGCGCCGGCTCCCACTTCGACCCGGCCGTCGTCGACGCGCTGCTCGCGGTGCTCGGTCTCGACGACCGGCTCGAACTCGACGCGGCCTGATCGGACCAGGCGACCTGCCGCCTCGCACGTGGTAGCCGGCTCGTTTCACGGGCATCCGAGCCGGGTAGACAGCCCGGGTGCCGAAGCACATCCACCACGTCGACATCCGCGTCTCGGACATCGATGCGAGCCGCAGGTTCTACGAGTCCGCGCTCGCTCCGCTGGGCCTCCGCGTGACCTCGACCGATCGTGACCCCAACGGTGGCGCCGAGATCGTGTTCGGCGAGGGCCAGTCGGGAGACTTCGCCATCCACGAGCCGACCGCCGGCACCGGGCAGGACACGGTCACGACCGGAGCTCACGTGGCATTCGCCGCCGCCGATCGGCAGACGGTCGGACTGTTCTACGACGCCGCGCTGCTGGCCGGGGGACGGAGCATTGGCGCGCCCGGCCCGCGGCCCGAGTACAGCGAGCAGTACTACGGCGCGTTCGTGCTGGACCCAGACGGCAACAACATCGAGGCCGTCTGCCACGACCACCGCAGCGTCTGACGAAGGCGCTCAGCGACGCGATGCAACGGCCCGCCCCACCCGACGCCTCAGCGAGAGCGCAAGGGCAGCAGCGTTCGCGCCGCACGCTCCGTGGACGCCGCCGCCGGGGTGGGCGCTGGCGCTGGCCAGGAACAGGTCGGTGACCGGTGTCGAGTAGCGCCGCACCCCGGCCATCGGCCTGAACACGAGCTGTTGGTGCAGCTGGGCGGTGCCGCCGTTCACGGCGCCCCCGACCAGGTTTCGGTCGGCCTGCTCGATCGTGCGCGGCGTGAAGACGTGCCGCGCCATGATGAGGTCGCGGAATCCGGGCGCCAGCCGTTCGATCCGGTGCTCGACGCGCTCGCACATCGCAGCCTCGTCCGCCTCGTCCCAGCTGCCGGTGACGACGCCGGCCTGGTCGGCGGTGATCGTCTGCGGCACGTGCGTATAGGCCCATGCCGACTCGGCGCCGGCAGGCTGCCGCGACGCGTCCACCATCGAGTACTGGCCCATTACCAGGTACGGCTCCGCCGGGACCATCCCGGTTGCCATCGTCGCGGCGTTTCGGGTCAGCTCGTCCATGCTGTCGGCGACATGCACGGTCGGCGCCTGGCGGGCGTTCTCAGCCGTCCACGGGATCGGCGCCCGCAGCGCCCAGTCGACCTTGACCGTCGCGCTGTCGTACTCAAACCGCTCGAGGCGCCGGGAAACCACGTCAGGCACCCACCGTGGCTCGATCAGGCTCCCGTAGAGCTGCGGTGCGCCGACCGCGGCCAGCACGGCGCGGTGTGCGGATACGACGTCTCCGGCCAACGTGCGCACGCCGATCGCACGACCGTTCCGCACCTCGATCCGCTCGACCGCCGTTCCGCAGACCACGCGGCCGCCGTTCGCCTCGAGCCGCGAGACGAGCGCCGCAGTCAGCTGTCCGGCGCCGCCCTCCGGCACGGGGAATCCGACGCCGCGCGCCAGGCCGACCAGCAGCCAGCCGAACATCCCGCTTCCCGGGGCCTCGGGCGAGATGTCCGCGTGCAGCGCGTTGCCCGCGATCAGCCGGGCGGCCAGCGGGCTCAGCCGCAGCTCGGCGACCATGCGGCGAAGGGGCAGAGCCGCGAACCGGGCGAAGTCCATGGTGCCGGCGAGACGCAGCCGGCCGGCGATCGTGGCCGCCGCACGCACGGGCGGAAAGGGGCCGGTCAGAGCGGTGAGCACGGTGTCGCCGACGCGGTCCCAGAGGCCGATCATCTCCGCCCAACCCTGCCGGTCGGACGACTCGAGCGTGGCCATCGTCTGCTCGAACGTCCCCAGCGCCGGGCAGCTGCCGTCCAGGGCCGGGTGCGCAACCACCATCGGCCCACGCATCCAGCGCAAGCCCCAGTCCTCCAGGGAAAGCCCGACGATGGCTGGCGACGCCGCAGCCAGCGGGTAGAAGCTCGAGAAGAGGTCGTTGACGAAGCCGTCCGCCGTCAACCGGCCGCTTCGCACGGCCCCGCCCGGGCTGTCGGATGCTTCCAGCACGGCCACGCTCCAGCCGGCGTCAGCCAGGACGTTGGCGGCCACCAGACCGTTGGGCCCCGAGCCGATCACGATCGCGTCGACATCCATTCATTCGCCCGTACCCTCCCGAGTCGATCCGCGAACGGACGGCGTTTGGGCGTTGCTCTCGGCGGGCACCCCAGCCACCGTGGCGACCAACCTGCGACTCGTTCCATACCCTCAGGACCAGGTGTTCGCGGTGTTGAGCGACCCGGAACGGTACGCAGGGTGGGTCGTGGGCGCGACCAAGACGCGCGCAATCGACTCTCAGTGGCCACATCCCGGCAGCCGTTTCTCTCACAGGCAGGGCGTCGGCCCGCTGTATATCGACGACGTCACGGTCGTGCGCGAGCTGGATGCGCCGAACAGGATCGTGCTGGAAGCGAAGATCCGGCCGCTGTTGACCGCTCTGGTGACGCTCACGCTCGAGCCGCTCTCGCGAGGCACGCTGGTCACGATGGAGGAGGTACCGATCGGAGGGCCGGTGAGCCGGCTGGGACACCTGCTCGACGGCGCGCTGCAGCTGCGAAACGATCGAGCCCTCCGGCGGCTGGAGGAACTGCTGGCGGAGGCGGACGATACACCGACCCGGCGCTGACCCGCCCGAAAGCTCACAACGGGAAGAGGACGTTTGGAATTGACCTCGACGGGTACGGTGGCTGAGACGGTACGCGTCCCGGGCCACGGAGATGGGACACGGCTTCACACATCGACATAGGCATTTCGCTATGGCGAACACCATCTTCGGGAAGGACCCACGTTGAGCACGCGTAGCATTGAAGGTTTCGAAGGCCGTGAGCTCTTCGATTACCGCGGGTACAAGATCGG
>JBJMLD010000030.1:0-19593 GCA_045805545.1 Solirubrobacteraceae bacterium
GCCGGCGAAGCAGAACCACCGCCTCAAGCTGCTGTACGCCGCGCAGGTCGAGGTGCGCCCGCCGCGGTTCGCCATCCAGGTCAACACGCGCAGCCGCGTCACCCGCGACTACGCCTACTACCTCGAGAACCGCCTGCGCGGCAGGTTCCGGCTGGAGGGGATCCCGCTGATCATTGACTTCGTCGAGCGCAGCGAGCGGCGCCGGGCGGCCGCGTAACGCAACCGCCGCCGGACCGCGACCGAACGCCCAAGCCAACCGGCGCGCGTCGCGCCGCCGAGTGGTTAATTCCTCGGCGTGTCCAGGTCCGCGTCCGTTGTCGCGCGTCGACGGATGTTGCTCGTGGCGCTACTCGGCGCTGCAGTCGGCTTCGTCCTGCTCGCCACCGTCCTGATCGGCGGAGGCGGCACCGGCGGGCCTGCCAACGGCGCGGCGGCAATCGTGCCGAGCGACGCCCTGGCCTACGTCCACGTCTCGACCGACCGCGGTCGCCCGGAGGTGAACCGCGCCCTGGCCACGGTCGAGAAGTTCCCCGGCTTCCCGCTGGCCAGCGCGGCGCTCCTGACCCGCATCGGCGTCGGCACCCCGCCAGCCCAGCTGAATCAGTGGCTCGGGCGCGACGCTGCGTTCGCCGAGCTCGACACCGGCCCGCTGGTCGTGCTCGACCAGCGCAACCCCACAGCCGCCCGCCGCGCGCTCACGAGCGCGGGCGCCGTCAGCGCCGGCGAGTACCGCGGCCACCAGCTCCTCCGCATCCCGACCGGCCAGGAGGCCACCTTCGTCAACACGCACTACGCCGTCCTCGGCAACGACGCGACAGTCCGTGCTGCGATCGACACCGCCTCATCGAACCGGACCGCGCTGCCAGACAACCCCGGCTACCGGCGAGCCGCCAGCGGTGAGTCCACCGACCGCGTGCTCGACGCCTACATCTCGGCGGCCGGCGTGCGGCGCCTGCTCCACGGCCGGACCGGCATCCGCGGCGCGCTCGCCGCTCTATTCAGCCAGTCGACGCTCACCGGCGCGTCGCTCACCGTCTCGCCGGCAGCCCACGGCCTCAAGGTCCGGATCCACACGCCGTTCGACGCCGGCATCACCGGCCTGAACCAGGGCGCCCCGTCCAACTTCACGCCGACTCTCCAGCGCGTGATACCGGCCGGTGCGCCGGTGATGCTCGATCTCACCGGCCTCGACCACGCGGCGCCGCAGCTACTGAGCGCCGGTGCCGCCGCCGGCATCGGCTCGACGATCGGGCCGCTGCTTTCACGGCTCGGCGAGGCGCTGTCCGCCGAGGGCGTGAACGTGTCGCAGGTGCTCTCGATCTTCCGCGGCGAGACGGCGGTTGCCGTCAGTCCGGGCGCGAGCGGGACGCCGTCGCTGCTGATCGTGACCCGCGCTAAGGACGAGGAGCGCGCGCGGCAGACGCTGGCTGAGCTCGAGCCACCCCTCGCCCACCTGTTCGCCAACACTGCGACCCAGGCCGGACAGGCACCACTTCTCAATGACGTCCAAGTCGGCACGGCGACGGTCCACCAGCTGGCCCTCGCGCCCGGACTGCAGCTCGATTACACGGTGTCGAACGGCCTTGTGGTGATAGGCACCAGCCTCAGCGCGGTCTCGAGCGTGCTGCAACGAACCCGGGCCATCACGAGCAACCAGGGCTACAAGACCGTGCTGCCGACGCACCCCACGAAGGTGACCTCGCTACTCTTTCTCGACTTCACCCAGCTCCTCAGCATCGTCGAGCAGGCGGGACTTGCGCGGGGCGCGCGCTTTACCGCGCTCCGACCGGATTTCCAGATGATCCGGGCAGCCGGCCTTCAGTCGACGAATGGGGAGGCCGATTCGACCGCGGAGTTGTTCCTCCAGATTCCATGACCAAGCTTGCTGACAACGAATACCTGTTCACTTCCGAGTCCGTCACCGAGGGCCACCCGGACAAGATCGCCGACCAGATCTCCGACGGCGTCCTCGACGCCGTGATGCGCGACGATCCCACCGGCCGCGTCGCCTGCGAGACGCTCGTCAACACGGGTCTCGTCGTTGTCTCGGGCGAGATCACGACCACGACGTACGTCGACATCCCGGCGATCGCCCGGGAGACCGTCAAGCGCATCGGCTACACCGACGCCCAGTACGGCTTCGACTACAACACGTGCGCGGTCATCAACGCGATCGACAAGCAGTCGCCCGACATCGCCCAGGGTGTCGATCAGGCCTACGAGGCGCGCACCGATCCGGGCGACGACGACGAACTCGATCTGGCCGGCGCCGGCGACCAGGGCATGATGTTCGGCTACGCGACGAGCGAAACCGACGAGCTGATGCCGCTGCCGATCTCGCTCGCGCACAAGCTGGCCAAGCGGCTGGCCGACGTGCGCAAGGCCGAGATCGTTCCTTACCTGCGGCCGGATGGCAAGACACAGGTGACCGTGCGCTACGTCGATGGGCGCCCCGCCGAGATCGAGAAGCTGCTGATCTCGACCCAGCATCGCGACGGCGCCGAGTCGCTGATCAAGGACGACCTGTGGGAGCACGTGATCCTGCCGGTGCTTCCCGACGAGCTCTACGACGCGCGCAAGCTGCAGAAGAACTTCCTCGTCAACCCGACGGGCCGGTTCGTGATCGGTGGACCGATGGGCGACTGCGGTCTGACCGGCCGCAAGATCATCGTCGACACCTACGGCGGCATGGCCCGCCACGGAGGCGGTGCGTTCTCCGGCAAGGACCCGTCCAAGGTCGATCGAAGCGCCGCATACGCCGCTCGGTACGTAGCCAAGAACGTCGTTGCCGCGGGCCTCGCCGAGCGTGCCGAAGTGCAGGTCGCCTACGCCATCGGCGTCGCGCATCCGGTCTCGGTGATGGTCGAGACGTTTGGGACCGAGAAGATCGGCCGGGCCAGGATCCTCGAGCTGATCAGCGAGCACTTCGATCTGCGACCGGGCGCCTTCCGCCAGTACCTGAAGCTGCACCGACCGATCTTCCAGAAGACGGCCGCCTACGGTCACTTCGGCCGCGAGGACCACGATTTCACATGGGAGCGGACCGACAAGGCCGAGGCCCTGCGCAGCGCCGCGGGCCTGGGCGACGTGGCCGCCATCAAGGCGTAGCCGCGCGCCGCTGAATCTCTGTCTCGCCTGTCGCGAGGTCACCGTGGATACGCGCGGTGGCCTCGCGCGGGCGATGGCCGACCTGGCCGAGGCGTTCGCCTCCGCCGGTCATCGCGTCACGCTGCTCAGCGACGAATGTGACGAGCCGGCGCCGTCCCTTCCACGGGTGGACATCCGCCGCCTGAGACCGGCTGCGGCGCCGAGCATCGCGGCCACATCCGAGCAAGCGCCGCCGGAGACGGCCCGGCACAACCTGCTGCACGCCGCGGCGGTCTACCGCGAGGTCCGCCGGCTGCACGAACGCGAGGGCCGGCTCGACGCGGTGCTGGCACCGTTGTGGCGCTCAGAGGGCGCCGTCTGCATGCTGGATCCGCGTTTCCCGACCATCGTCTCGTGCATGACCTCGCTGCGCACGCTGACGGAGATCGATCCGCGCTACCACCACCTGCCAGACCTGGCCGAGCGGCTCGCACTGGAGCGTCAAGCTCTGAGGCGCAGCCGCTACCTGCATGGGCTGACGCGCGCGGTTCTGGCCAAGACGGTCGAGGACTACAACCTCCGGCCGCTGGCTACAGCCGTGATCCCGCGCGGCCTACGCGACCGCCGCGGGCGCGCCAATCAGCAACCGGCGCCGACGCCGCCCACAAGCGACCGCGCCAGCATCCTGTTTGTCGGACGGATCGAGCGGCGTAAGGGCGTCGACGTGCTGTTCGAGGCAGCCCGCCGATTGATCGGCGCGGGCGTCGACGCCGAGATCACGTTCGCCGGCGCCTCGGCGGACCCGGACCTGCGGAGCGCCTGCGATCGCCAACTCGAGCAGGACCGAGGCCTCGCCGACGCGGTCACCTTCACCGGCCACGTCAGCGAGGACGAGCTGACGCGCCGGCTCGACGCCGCCGACGTCGTGTGTGTGCCGTCGCGTTACGAATCGCATGGAATCGTGCTGCTCGAGGCGATGATGTTCGGCAGGGCGATAGTGACCTCGGATGCCGGGGGGATCCTCGAGGTGGTCACGCCGGACCACGACGCGTTGGTGGTGCCCGCCGGCGATGCCGACGCGCTGACGCGCGCGCTGGCCCGGGCGACGCAGGACGCTCAGCTGCGCGCGGCGCTGGCCGCGAACGCGCGGCGGACCTACGAGCGTCGCTACGAGGTCGGGGCGGTGGCGCGGCACATGGTCGGCTTCATCGAGCAGATCCATCAGCACCGCCCGCGTTTGTCTCTGCACCGGGGCCGCAAGGTCAGGGCCGAGCTGGCCCGGCTGCTCGTGGACACGCTGCGGCTTGACCCGAGCCGGGCCACGCGCGCCGCAGTCGAGCTCCTCGCTTAGACCCCGGGCTGGCGCGCCTGCAGATCGCGGATCGCCGTGTCGACCGTCGTCACGATGTGGTGCGGGCTCGACACGCCGGCGAACGAGAAGTTGTAACCGGCCTCGCCTGCGGTGTCGAACGTGACAGTGCCGATCCGGAGCATCCGCTCGATAACGGACTGCTCGTAGTTCACGTTCTGCACCCGCTCGAGCCTCGTCTCGTGCAGCTCGCGGGAGAAGATGCCGGTGCGGATCGTCAGCCGCTGGTTGGTGATCGTGTACGTCGTGGCGATGCGCTTGAACAACCCGACGAGCGGGACGATGATGAACACGACGAGCACGGCGACGACGACCCACACGACCCTGACCTTGTGGTCGGTGATCCGCGTGACGATTCCGACGATGGCGCCGGCCAGAACGGCCAGCAGCAGACCCTTGATGTAGAAGCCGAGGATCGAGCGCCACGAGGGATGCCCGTGGTAGAAGACCTCTTCGTCGCTCGCGGTGGTGGACGCTTCCACTGCCGGCAGAGCCTAAACGCTCGCTCGGGACGGCGTCAGACGTGGAGCGCCGCCCCGACCACGGCCAGCACGACCAGCCCGATCGCCAGCACCGAGATGAGCCCGGCGATCGGCCCAGGCTCGGTGGTAACCCGGCCCTCCGCGCCGAACAGCGTGAACGCCGCGACGGCCGGGCTGCCGAAGACGATGCACCACCACGCCCACTCCGGCTGACCCGCCCGCCCCGCCGCCACCGTCCCGAGAACTCGGGCGCCACAGTCGAAGGCCAGTCCAAGCGCCAGCACCCAGTGGCCGCCGTTCATGGCCAGGGTCCCGACCCCGAAATACAGCTCCAGGACGAGCGCGAGCGCCAGCGCGAGTCCGACGGTCATGCCCATGGCCAGCGACGGGGCCGCCTGGCGCTCGGCGGCCAGGGCGGCGCGGGTGGCCACCCGGCGCGGCTTGACGGGCGGGGCCGCGGCCTGAGCGAACGACGCGCTCATCCGGGACATGGCGCTCTCGCGAGGAGCGGAATCTCCATGGCCCGCCGGCTCGAACACCCGCGGTGGGGGCAGCTCGAGCCGTTCGATCGCGTCGCGGACCTGTAGCTCGGCCTGGGCGCGATCGGAGCTCAGCTCGCCCGGCTCGAGGCGCAGGAACCGCAGTCCGTGCAGCGGGATCAGCTCGTCGAACACCAGCTGATGCTCTGAGGGGCGCTCGGCGCACACGACGACCAGCCGGCGGCCTGGGTAGTAGGCGTCGACCGGGAGCCACGCGCCGCTGACCGTGCCGGGTGCGCGCAGCCACGAGAACAGGTGCTGGCGCCGGCCGACTTCCCCAAGGATGCGATCGCACAGCGTGAGGACCGCCGCCTTGTCCGATGCCGTGGACGGCGCATGTGGCGCATCTGGCTGACGTTCCCCGGCCATCCTGGCCGCACTCTACCCTCGGATCGCCATGATTGCCCGGGTTGAGCCGCTGACCAGAACCCGCGCTGTGCGGGGTCCGTTCGACTACCGCCTGCGCTCCGATCACGCTCCGGTGCAGGTTGGCTCGCTGTTGCGTGTCCCATTCTCAGGGAGGCCGTCGTTGGGCGTCGTCGTCGAGCTGGCCAGCCACTCCGAGCTGGCGCCGGAGCGACTCGCGGAACCGGATGCCGTGCTGCCGGCGGGAATCCCGCCCGAGCTGGTCACGCTGGCCGGCTGGATGGCCCGCGAGTACTGCTCGACGCCGGCGCGGGCGCTCACGCTCGTCCTCGCCCCCGGGGCCGCGGCGGGGACGAAACCGAAGCAGACGCTCGTGGCAGAGCTCACCGCAACGGGGGAGGAGGCTCTCACCGGCGAGGTGCAGCTGACCGAGCGCCAGCGCGAGCTGCTCCAGAAGCTGGCCCGCCAAGGAGCCAGCGCGGCATCTGAACTCGGCACCTCGGCGCTCAGGCGGCTCGAGGCGCGCGGTTTCGTGAACATCGCCTCGCGCACAGTGCCGCGCCGACCCGTCGAGTACAGCGTCGGTCAGGCGATGGCCAGCCCGCCGGAGCTGACGCCAGAACAGCGGCTGGCGCTGCGTGCGGTGACCCACGCGGTCGCTGCCGGGAGGGCAGATCGGATGCTGCTGCACGGCGTCACCGGCTCAGGTAAGACCGAGGTCTATCTCCAGGCGACCGCGGCGACGCTGGCCGCGGGACGCAGCGCGATCGTGCTCGTCCCGGAGATCGCGCTCACGCCGCAGACGCTGGCCCGCTTCCAGGCCCGGCTGGGCGACGTCGTCGCCGTGATGCACTCGGGCATCACCACGGCGCAGCGCCGGGCCGAATGGCAGCGCCTGAAGGACGGAGAGGCGCGCGTCTGCATCGGCCCCCGCTCGGCCGTGTTCGCGCCACTGGCCGACATCGGGCTGATCATCGTCGACGAGGAGCACGAGGGCTCCTACAAGCACGAGGGCGACCCGCGCTACGACGCCCGCACGGTGGCCGAACGCCGCGCGCTCGACCACGGCGCAGTCCTGCTGCTCGGCAGCGCCACGCCGCGCCCGGAAAGCGTCGCCACCGCGCCGCGCCTACGGCTGGCCACGCGCGTCGACGGCCGTCCGCTGCCACCGGTCGAAGTGCTCGACATGCGCGGCCACCACCACCCGCTGCACCCCGACACACGCATGGCGCTGGCCGACCTGCGGCGAGCGAGCGGCAAGGCGATCGTGTTGCTCAACCGGCGCGGCTGGTCGAACTTCCTGTCCTGTCGCGCATGCGGGCGGGTATGGATCTGCCCGCACTGCGACGTCGCGCTGGTCCTGCATCGCGCGGGCGGGCGCGTCGGCTGCCACCACTGCGGCCACGTGGAGCCGATCCCTCACCGCTGTCCGGACTGTGCCTCGGTGGCGGTCGCCCGGCATGGTGCCGGCACCGAGCGCGTCGAGCATGAGCTCCGCGAGGCGCTCGGGGACACGGACTTCCCGGTCCTCCGGCTCGACGCCGACGCAAACGGCCTCGACGAGCGCGCCAAGGTCCTCGAGCGGTTTCAATCCGCGGCCGCAGGAGTGCTCGTCGGCACCCAGATGGTGGCCAAGGGCCACGACTTCCCGGACGTCGCCCTCGGCGTCGTGCTCGATGCCGATCAGACGCTCCGCTTCCCCGACTTCCGGGCCGAGGAGCGAACCTTCGCGCTTGTCACCCAGCTGGCCGGCCGTGCCGGCCGGGGGGGCGCCGGCGGCCGCGTGCTCGTCCAAACGCTGGCGCCCAGCGCTCGCTCGATCGCGTTCGCCGCCCGGCACGACGCCGACGGCTTCGTGACCGACGAGCTGACCCGGCGAAAAGCGCTGAGCTACCCGCCGTATGCGTCGCTCATCCGGATCGTGTGCGGCGCCGCGCAAGCTCCTGACGCGCACGAGATCGCGTCGCTGCTGGCGCAGCGGATCGCGCCGCCGCGCGCCTCGGTGCTGGGGCCCGCCCCGCTGTTTCGCCTCCGCGGCCGGGCGCGCAGTCAGGTCGTGGTCAAAGGCGAGGATCGGGCGGCGGCGATCCGCGCCGTAGGCGACGCCGTCGAGCAGACGGCGCGCGAGGCCGCCCGGCGAAGTGTTAGCGTGAGCGCGGATGTGGACCCGCAATAACCACACGTAGGATCTCGACCGAACCGAGCCGGGGGCAGCCGGTGGCAGTGGACGCAGTGACAATCGACATGATGGGGGCGCGCCTGCTCGACGAGATCGGGGAGCCGCTGGACCTGACGCTCATACGCGGCCCGAGCGGGGAGGACGATCCATTCCTTCAGCGGGCGCGCGGCGTGCTCTCAGAGCGCATCTACACGGAGATCGAGCTCGAGCAGCTCGCGTCCGCCCACGGCGACACCGCACTGCTATGCAGCGGCGAGGGCTGGCGCCGGCGCCGCGATCAGCTGCTCCCGCACGTCCTCGCTGTCGCCGAGCTGCGCTTCCGACGGGTCATCGTGTTGCCGACGCGGTTCGACACCTCCGACGACGAGATCCGCGAGGCGCTCACGCGAACCCGGGCCACGGTGTTCGCGGCCGACCGGAGCATCTACACGCGCATCGCGGCGCTGTGCGACGCGCGGCTGGCGCAGGACCAGGACGGCGCGGATCACGACGCCGAGGACGACGCCATACCGGCCACCGCCGATGGTCTGCGTGCAATCTCGCCGCCGAGCCGTAACGGCCACTACACGACGGCGCCGGTCACGGCCGTGATCCTGACCCGCGATCGCCCGGAGCCGGCGCTGCGAGCGATCGAATCGGTTCGCCGGAGCACGCGTCCGGCTCGTGTCGTCGTGATCGACAACAACTCGTCGCTGACCGCCGCCGCCGAGCTGCGCCGCGCGCTGAGCGGATACGAGGACGTGAGCCTTTGGCGCTCGGACAGAAATCTCGGCTGCGCCGGCGGCCGTCAGCTCAGCACCGAGCTGACCGACTCGCCGTTTCTGCTCCTGCTCGACGACGACGCCGAGCTGGCGCCGGACGCTCTCGAGCTCCTCATCGCCGAGCTGGACGCCCATCCCGACGTACTAGCGGTGACCGCCACCGTGGCGACGCCGGAGGGAGTCGTACATCACTCGGGCGGCGACGTGGAGATCACGGGCGGCGTGGCCGAGTTCACGCTGCTCGGCGCCGGACAGCACTTCTGCGACGAGCGGCTGGCGGCGAGTGGACCCGCCGGCTGGGTGCCCGGCACAGCATTGCTCGTGCGCAGGGGCGCGCTCGAAGAATTTCCGATCGACGCCGACATGGCTTTCTACTACGAGGACAACGAGTGGTGCTACCGGGTGGCACTGGCGCGGCCGGGAAGCTTTCGGCGCTCCCGGGAGGCGCGCGTCACCCACGCTCTCTCGGCACAGCATCCGCTGGGAGGCGACTTCGCCGGCCGAGCCAAAGCGGTCCGCCTGCTCGAGCCCCATGCCCACTTCTACCGGCGCCACGGGCAGCTGCTCGGTCCGACCGTGTTCAACCTGGTGCCGGAGCTGCGCGACCGGAACGGGCGCTCGGACGTGGCCGCCGCCCGGCTGCTCATGGAGCTGCTGGGCGCCCGGGGCCGGGACTGGGTGCTGATGGAGTGGATGAACGGGGGGTTGGACGGGTTGCTGCGATACGGCATCGAGCGCGCGGAGGCTGAACACGCCCGCCGGGCCGAGCTGCAAGCTCGTGAGGTCCGGATCGCCGCTCAGGCTCAGGAGCTGAGCGCGCAGGCGGAACAGATCCGCTTCCTCCAGGAGCGGCACGAGATGCTGGAGCGGGTCCTTAACGGTGGCTGGTGGCGACTACGCCAGCGGCTGTTGCCGCTGCTCCGGCCGCTGGGACGCATCCGCCAGCGCCGCGGGATCTGAGAACGCAGATGCAGGTGATCGACATCGAGCTGCCGGTGGTCGGCGAGCGGGAGGTCGGGTTCGCTTGGACCGTGACGCCGGCGACCCCGCTCTACGAGCGCACGAGCTTCACGCTGCGCTTCCCCACCGGTATCGACGTCGCCGCGGTGCCGCCGGGCTTGTGGCTGCGGCTGGCGCTGATGGTGCTCCACCCGCATTGGCCGCTCCTGCGCCCGTGCCGAGTGCGCCTACCGGTGGGGCTCGAGCCCGGTGAAGCCGAGACGTGGCTGCGGCTGACCGACGCTGCGGTCGCGACGCTCGAGGCTCACGCCGGTGGCAGCGACACTGAGCGGAAGATCGAGATCACGAGCACCGGGCCGCGTCTCGGACTGAGCGCGAGCCGGCGTGAGGCGGCCGGCGACGGCGTCGTCAGCCTGTTCAGCGGCGGCCGCGACGGACTTACCCAGGCTGCGATGCTGTGCGAGCTCGGCCATCCGACCACGCTCGTCACCGTGACCGCGCCCTGCGCCTGGGATCACGAGCACGAAGCGGCCCGCCGGCGCCAGGTCATGGACGAGGTGGCGCGCCGCCGGCCGGTCGAGTTGGTCGAGGTCCACTCGGACCTGCGCGAGGCGTGGAACAACTCGTTCGCGGTCAAGTACGCGATCGGGATCAACGAGCTGACCGACATCCTGCTGTGGCTGGCCGGCGGCGTCGCGGTTGCCGCCGCGCGTGGCGTGGGGTGCGTGATGATGGCCTCCGAGGCTGAGGTTCAGCAGAACGACAAGCCGGGCGGCATGGTCGTCCAGTCACGGCACTTCGGCTACTCGGCGGTGACCCACCACGCGCTCGGCGCCGTGATCGCGCCGGCCGGGATCTCCATCCGCTCATTGACCAACGCGCTGCGCCAGTTCCAGGTTCAGCGCCTGCTGTCCGTGCGCTACGCCGATCTGCGCGACCTCCAGTACTCCTGCTGGAACGTCGCGCTGCACCAGGCGGCGTGCAGTCAGTGCGTCGAGTGCCGCGGCATCGGCCTGAATCTCATGGCCAGCGGCGTCTCACCGCAGATGGCCGGCATCGATCTCGCCGAGCTGCTGGTTTCGAACGCCGACTGGGAGCCCGGCTCGCGCTACCTCGCGCACGCCGCCAACGGGAGCTCCCTGCCTCGGCACGCCGCCGGCCGCGCCCACGAGATGCAGGAGATCCGTTGCCTGGTCTCGACGCCGCGCCAGCAGGTGGCCCGGATGCTCGACGACACACACACGGCGGATAAACGCGAGCAGGCTCTGGCCGTGTTCGAGACGCTCTGCCAGCGGGCTTCCGCCTACGAGCTCGAGCCGGAACCGGGCTACAAAGCGGGGTACCTGGAGCTGCTCGAGGAACCGCTGCGCAGCCGCGTCCGCACGATTCTCGACGAGCACCTGACGCCGGCGCCGCCCGAGTCCTACGCCGGCAATCTGGCCAACACGAAGCTCCTGAGCAAGTGGATCACGGCGCCGCTGCGGACCGCCGGCACCGGGCCCGCACCCCGAGTGCCGACGCGGACGTCGGACGTTCCCGCCGAGCTGATCCCCGGCCCCGACCCCGAGCTCGTTCCCGGCGAGGACGGCCGCATGCTGCGCGTCGCCGAGACACTGCTCGACGGCAACGAGCTGGCCTACGTGAGTGAGTGCGTTCGCACGAATTGGGTCTCCTCGGCCGGAAGCTTCGTGCGCCGGCTGGAGGAGTGCTTTGCGGAGGCCGTCGGCTGTCGGTACGCCATCCCATGCTCGAGCGGGACCGCGGCGCTGCATCTCGCCCTGGCTGCGTCGGGCATCGGCGCCGGCGACGAGGTGATGGTCCCCGCGTTCACGATGATCGCCACGGCCAATGCCGCCCGCTACGTCGGCGCCGACCCCGTGCTGATCGATGCCGATCCCCGGAGCTGGAACCTCGACCCCCGACGGCTGCGTGACAAGCTCACGCGCCGTACCCGGGCGATAGTCGCTGTGCACACCTACGGCCAGCCGGCCGCGATGGATGAGCTGCGCGAGTTCGCCACGCGTAACCGGTTGATCCTGATCGAGGACGCGGCCGAGGCGCACGGGGCGCGCTATCAATCCCGCCCGGCCGGGAGCCTCGGTGACGTCGCGGCGTTCTCGCTCTACGGCAACAAGATCCTCACCGCCGGCGAAGGCGGGATCGTCAGCACCAACGACCCACGCATCGCGGCCGTCGCCCGCGAGCTGCGTGACCATGCGTTCTCGCCGGACCGCCACTTCTGGCACCGCCGGCTCGGCTTCAACTACCGAATGACCAACCTCCAGGCGGCGGTCGCGCTGGCCCAGACCGAGCGACTCGACGAGCTCGTCGCCAGGCGGGCCGACAACGCCCGCCGCTATCACGCGATCCTGTCCGGGATCGACGGACTGACGCTGCAGCCGCAGGTTCCCGGCGGCGTCAGCTGGATGTTCGGCGTCGTGGTCGGGCCCGAGTTCGGCTGCGACCGCGACGAGCTGCGCCGGCGCCTGGCCGCCAAGGGTGTCGAGACGCGGACGTTCTTCGTGCCGCTGCACGTGCAGCCTATTTACCAAGAGCGCTTCGCCGGTCAGCGCTATCCGACGGCCGAGATGCTCGGAGCGCGAGGGCTGTACCTGCCCTCCGGCCCGACGCTGAGCGATGACGACATCGCCTATGTCGGCGACGTGGTGCGCCAGAGCGCCTACGAGGATGTGACGGGGAGTCCGAGCTCGCTGTAGACGCCCGCGAGCGCGTGGCTGAAGCCGTGGGCCGAGAACCGCTCATCGTGCAGGCGCCGGCCGTCGGCGCCAAGCCGAGCCCGCAGCGCCGGCGCAGCGATCAGCCTGCGCAACGCTCCGGCCAGCGCCGCCGTGTCACCCGGTGGCACGAGCAGCGCTTCGTGGCCGTCGCGCAGGTCCTCGGGCAGTCCATCGCACGCCGTCGCGACCACGGGCAGGCCGGCGTGCAGCGCCTCGAGCACCGCGACCGACCCGCTCGCCTCGGCGAGCGAAGGAAGCACGAACATGTCGGCGTGCTCGAAGTATGGGCCGACATCGGGCACCTGACCGGGAATCGCCACGGCGTCGTCGAGCCCCAACCGGGCGGCGAGCCGGCGGTGCGAGGCCAGCAGCTGGCCCGGGCCGACCAGGCAGGCGCGGAAACCGATGCCGTCGGTTGCCAGTTCGCGCAGTGCGAGGAGCAGCCGGTCAATGCCCTTGCGCGGATCGTGGCGGGACACGGCGAGGATCAGCGGTGCCTCGGCCGGCCTCAGGCGCGCTAGCTCGCTGGGCGCGGGCGACCGCGCCGGCACGCGGCCTGGCGCGCCGTCGCGGAGCGCCTGCTCGGAGGCATACGGCACGCGGCGAATCGAGAGCCCGCGTCCGAAGGCATCGGTCAGGATCTGCCATACGGAGTCGTAGTTGACGAGCACAAGTGCGGAGTTGGCATAGCCCCAGCCTTCGACTCTGGCGTCGATCGCTCGCACCCAGCTCAGCCAGGCCCGGTAGCGGGCCCGATGAGCAGGGCCGTGGACTGCCAGCCCGTCCTGCATGGCGGCCACCTCATAGGCGCGCGTGGCGTAGGCGCTGGCTAGGGCAATCGCGGGCATGCCCCGACGCTCGAGACCTCGCGCCGCGAGCACGGCGGCGGCGGACCAAATCGCGAATCCATGCACGACGTGTGGTCCGGGAGTTTTCGCCAGAAGTCGTTCGACGGCGCGGGCCAGGACCGGCGGCTGCAGCGCCGTCGGAGGGAGATAGCGGTGTGGCACGCCGACCCGGTGCACGATGCCGAAGTCGGTCTCCACCACGCCGCCGCGTCTGGCCAGGCAGACGACGTGCGGCTCGAGCCCGGCGCGCAGGGCAGCCAGGGCATGGGCCCGGACATAGCTGGGGTGGCCTCCCGCCGTTCCGAGGACGTCCCGGCCGGAGATGAGGACAAGCCGCGGGCCTGGCATCGCGCCGGTAGCGTTACAGCCCCGTGCGTTCGCTGCTGTTCTGCAACGAGATGCTGGGGCTGGGCCACCTGCGCCTGTCGCTGGCCATCGCCGGAGCGCTCGTAGCCGACGACCTCGCCTCCACTGCTCTGGTTGTGACCGGATCGCCGGCCCTCGGGGGCCTGCGGCTTGCAGAGCGGGTCGATGTGATGAAGCTGCCAGGGCTGCCGGTCGAGCCGGGGTCGCGCTGGAGCGCGACCGACCGGCGCCCGCCTGCCGCGCTGGAGCTGCCCGCCGCGCGGATCCACGCGCTGCGCGCAGAGCTCTCGCTGGCCGCCGTGGCTCAGCTGGATCCGGACGTCACTCTCGTCGACTACCTCCCGCTCGGCCGCGGGGAGGAGCTCCGCCCCGCTCTGAGTCGCCTGGGAGATGCGCAGCGGCAACGGGGCGCAGTAGTCGCGCTCGGGCTCTGGGACGTGGATGACGCCCCGGCCCGCCTGCGTGAGGCGTGGACGCCGGCGCGTCGGGATGCCCTGCGCCGCCACTTCGACCTGGCGCTCGTGTACGGCGCGCTGGCGCCGGACGATGTGCGCCTGGGCGAGCTGCGGGCCGCCGGTGTCACCGTGCACAGCACAGATCTCGTCGCCGAGCCGCCGGCTGAGCGACCTGCTGACGATCTCGGCAGCGGGTATCTGCTGGCCACTGTCGGCGGTGGCATCGACGGCTACCCGCTGCTGCGGGCGCTGCTCGACGCGCTGGCGCTACGGCCGCTGCCGTGCGCGTCGGTCCTCATCGCCGGGCCGATGATGTCCGCGAGCGAAGTCGCTGCGCTCAGGCAGCAGGCCGCCGGGGTGAACGTGCGAATCGAAGCTGACCGGTCCGACTTCCCGGCGGTCCTCGCCGGCGCCCGGGCCGTCGTCTCGATGGCCGGCTACTGCTCGGTCGCCGAGATTCTCGCCAGCGGCAAGCCGGCGCTGCTCGTGCCGCGGGCGTTCCCGCGCCAAGAGCAGCTCAATCGCGCCCGGCGCCATGCCGCGGCCGGCCTGGTTGGCCTGCTCGAGCCCGACGAGCTTGAGCCCGCGAGGCTGCGCGCCGCGCTCGACGAGCTCCTAGCGCGCCCAGCTCGAGCACCGCGGGCGCTCCCGGGCGCGGCGCAGGCCGCGGAGCTGCTGCGATTCACGGTTGGCGCGCAGGCAGGCCGAGCTCTTCGTAGAGGTCTTTCAGCTGGCGCGCCATGACCGGCCCGGCGAACCGCCGTTCGTAGGTGGCCCGCGCCTCCCGGCCGAGCCGCTCGCGCCTGGCCGGATCGTCGAGCAGCTGGGTCAGCGCGTGGGCCAGCGCCGCCGGATCGCCGGGCGGGATGAGCACGCCGTCGACGCCGTCGGTGATGTCCTCGGGGATCCCGTCGATGCCTGACGCGACTATGGCCGCTCCGGTTTGCAGAGCCTCGAGCAGGGCGACCGAACCGCTGCCCTCCTGCCGGGAGGGCAATACATAGACGTCGCTGGCCTGGAGGTACGGCGTGACCTCGGGCACACGGCCTGGCACGAGCACCTGGTCGTCCAGCCCGAGTTGGCGGATCCACCGCCGGTGCGTGGCCAGGAGCAGGCCGGGACCGACCAGGCAGGCTCGGAAGGGCACGCCGGCCGACCGCATCTGGACGAGCGCCTCGATCAGCACGTCGGTGCCTTTCCGGCCGTCATGGCGGCTGACGCAGACGATCAGCGGCGCCGCGCGGTCGCCGAAGCCGCGCAGCGGCTCGGGAAGCTCGGCGGGAGGTGGGGGATCGTCGAACGCGGTCGGGGGACAGTAGGTGAGCCGGCGGATGGGGATCCCGGCCCCATAGCGCTGATCGAGCTCGCGCCGCACGCTCTCGTAATTGACCACGACCACGGGCATGCGGCGAAACGCGCGGCGCTCCACGCATGTCGTGACGTGGCGCACCCACTCGAGCTCGAGTCGATGCACGAGCCGCCAGCGCAGGCTCTGGCCGACGATGACGCTGCCCAGCTTGGCCGCCGTCTCGTGCTCGATGGCCATGAACACAGTGGCCAGCGGGATCGCGGTCACGCCGACGCGCTTGCACCGGAGGCTGACGGCCAGCGCGATGTCGGCCCACGCGCCGTAGGCGTGAATGAGATGCGGGCCGCGCAGCCCTCGCAGGTAGTCGCACACGGCGCGGACGAGCCACGGACGCTGCAGCACGCTCGTGATCGAGCGCGGGGGGCGCACCGGCGAGAACACCCGGTGAAGCGTTCCGTAGTCGGTCTCGAGCACTTCGGAGCGCGGCGTGATCGTGAAGCTGTGCGGGTGATATCCGGCCAGACGGGCGGCCCGCGCGTGGCCCATCAGATAGCTCTCGCTGCCGCCCGAGGTCCGGATCGGGTCCCGGCCGGAAATCAACACGAGCCGGCTCTCGCCATCGGGTCCGTTCATGGCGGCGACACTAAACTGAAGTTGTGACTGAAGAAGCGATCGATCGCCTCACAGACGAAGAGCTGGAGAGCCAAGACGGCGCCGAGGAGGAGCCGGAGCAGCTCGATCCTGAGGTGGCGGCGCGCCGCGCCGCGGCGCTGGCCCATGTGCGCACGTTCGGCGACCCGGTTTTGCGAACGCGGGCCCGCCCGGTCGAGCAGATCGACGACGCCCTGCGCGCCGAGATCGGCCGCATGGGAGAGCTGATGAACGACGCCCTGGGGGTCGGCCTGGCCGCGACCCAGCTCGGCGTGCTCCATCGCCTGCTCGTCTACCGCGTCCAGCAGCAGGCCCCGGTGGTGGCGCTGATCAACCCGGAGATCGAATGGCACGGGAACGAGGAGGAGATCGCCGAGGAGGGTTGCCTCAGCCTTCCGGCCGTGCTCGTCGATGTCGAGCGACCGGTGCACGTTCGCGTCCGCGCGCGGAACGAGGACGGGGAGGAGATCACGGTCGAGGCGACAGGACTCGAGGCGCGAGTCATCCAACACGAGATCGACCACCTCGACGGCGTCCTGATCCTCGACCGGACCACGCGCGATCAGCGCAAGGAGGCGATGCGCGCACTCAGAGAGGCTCAGGCCGCGGCCTGAGCACACGTCGGTTCGCTCGCCCGCATCGATGCGCACGGTCTTCCTCGGCACCTCGGAGTTCGCGGCTGCCGTGTTGCGCCGCCTGACCGGCTCTGCCCATCGGCCGTCGCTCGTTGTCACTCGGCCCGACCGGCCGCGGGGACGCGGGCGCAAGCTGACTTCGCCGCCCGTTGCCGACGCGGCGCGGTCGCTGGGCGTCGCGCTGGAGCAGCCCGAGTCGGTGAACGACGAGCCGGCGCGCGCCCGGATCGCCGCCGAGCGACCGGACGCGATCTGTGTGTGCGCGTTCGGGGCGCTGATCAAAGAGCCCCTGCTGAGCGAGCACCTGATGCTCAACGTGCATCCTTCGCTGCTGCCGCGCTGGCGCGGCGCGGCCCCCGTCGAGCGCGCGATCATGGCCGGCGACGAGATCACGGGCGTCTCGATCATGCGTGTCACGGCCGGCCTCGACAGCGGCCCGGTGTGCGCTCAGCGCGAGGACCCGATCCGGCCGGATGACACATACGGTTCGCTTGCCGGGCGGCTGCAGGTGGTCGGTGGTGAGCTGCTCGTGGCCGTGCTCGGCGCGCCGCTGGAATGCCAAGACCAGGATGACGCCCTGGCCACGTACGCCGAGAAGATCGGGCCCGGCGACCGCGAGCTCGACCCGGAGCATCCCGCCGCCCAGCTCGAGCGTGTCGTGCGCGCGCTCGAGCCCCACATCGGGGCGTTCGTCGCCCTGGAGGACGAAACGCGGCTGGGCGTCCACGCGGCGCGCGTCGTTTCCTCGGATGAGCTCGCGGCCGGGACGCTCCGGCTCGATGGGCCGCGGCCGGTGCTCGGCTGCTCGGTCGGGGCACTGGAGCTGACGGTGGTCCAGCCGCCCGGCCGGCGCGCGATGAGCGGCGAGGACTACCTGCGAGGCCTGCACCGATGAGCTCGCTCAGCGCCGCGTCTGTGACGCCCGCCCGCCGGGTCGCGTTCGTCGTGCTGCGCCGGGTCTTCGAGCAGGGGGCGTTCGCCGATCGGGCGCTGCACGCCGAGGCGGCGGACTTGGATCCGCGCGAGCGGGCATTCGCCACAGCGCTGACCTACGGCGCCGTCCAGCGCCGCGGCACGCTCGATCACCTCATCGGCCGCTGGTCCTCGCGGCCGCTGCCCAAGCTCGATCCGCCCGTGGTGGCGGCACTCCGGCTCGGCTTGTTCCAGCTCCTGTTCATGGACGGCGTGGCCACGCACGCCGCGGTGAACGAGAGCGTCGAGCTCGTAAAGCGGGAGGGAAAGGGCGGAGCACAGCTGGTCAACGCGCTGCTGCGCCGCGCCACCCGCGAGGGTGCGGACTGGCTGGCCGGCCTGAGCGACGCCGACCCGGCCTCCGCGGCGCTGCTTCATTCCGTACCGGACTGGCTGGCCGAGCTCTGGTGGCGCGAGCTGGGTGAGACCGAGGCCCGGGCGCTGCTGGGCGGCGTGAACGAGCCGGCTGAGTCGGCGCTGCGGGTCAATCCGCTCGTCGCCTCGGCGCAGGAGGTGCTGGACGCGCTGCCCGTGGCTGCGCGGCGTGCCGACGCGCCGCCGGAGGCGATCGTCCTGGACGGCTCGTTCGACGCGTTCTCCTCGGGGCTGTTCGCGCGCGGCGCGATCATGCCCCAGTCGCGCGGGTCGATGACGGTCGCGCGGGCGCTTTCACCGACTCCCGGCGCGCGTGTGCTCGACCTGTGTGCGGCGCCGGGTGGGAAGACGACACACCTCGCTGCGCTGATGCGAGACGAGGGCGAGGTGGTGGCGGTCGACCGGCACCCGGGCCGCGCCGCCGCGCTCGAGCGGACCTGTGAGCGCATGCACACCGGGTGTGTCCGGGTGCTCGTGGCTGACGCCGCGGAGCTCCCGGGCGCGACCGAATCATTTTCCTTTGTGCTGGTCGACCCGCCGTGCAGCGGCCTTGGAACGCTCCAGTCACGCCCGGATCTGCGCTGGCGTGTTCGCCCCGAGTCGATCATGGAACTGGGCGCGCTGCAGGCGCGGATCCTCACCGCCGGCGCCGCCGCGCTGGCGCCCGGCGGGGCGCTGGTCTACTCCGTGTGCACGATCTCCAGGGCGGAAGGCGACGGCGTCATCGACGCGTTCTTGAGTAGCAATCCTGAGTTCGTGGCAACGGAGCGTCGCCAGCTGCTGCCCCACCGCGACGGCACCGATGGCTTCTTCATCGCCCGCCTGCATCGTCGGACCCGATAAGGCGCGACGGCCCCGTTAACCTTCTCTCAGACCGTGACCGACCAGACGATCAAGCTCGGTCCTGAATGCCCCGGATGCGGCGAGCCGTGGTTACGTCCGACGGCGGTGCCCGGTCGCTACCGGTGCGTTTACTGCCTGCAGCGCTACGAGCTCGTCTCGGTATGTCCGAACTGCGGGGAGCATTCGACGATCGTGCGCATGTCGAGCACCGCGGTGGTGGCGTGCAACCACTGCAAGGGCAGCATGCTCAAGGCGGTCTAACCGGATGCTGAAGGCGGTATAGGCCCTCCGTGGCGAGGCCCGAGCTCCTGCGCGAGCGCCTGATCGCGCCGTCGATCCTGTCGGCCGACTTCGCCCGACTGGGCGAGCAGGTCGACGAGGTGCTGGCCGCGGGCGCGCGCGTCATCCACGTCGACGTGATGGACGGGCACTTCGTCCCGCCGATCACGTTCGGGCCGCTCATGGTCGGCGCGATCGCCGAGCGAGTGCACGCCGCCGGCGGCATGATCGACGTGCATCTGATGATCGAGCGCCCCGAGCGCCAAGTCGAGGAAGTGGCGCGGGCCGGGGCGGACAGCATCACGGTGCACGTCGAGGCGACGCCGCACCTGCACTACACGCTGAACCTGATCCGCGAGTCGGGCTGCACGGCCGGCGC
>JBJMLD010000031.1:0-7345 GCA_045805545.1 Solirubrobacteraceae bacterium
CCAGTTCCGTCTTGCCGACGCCGGTCGGCCCGAGGAACAGGAACGTGCCGATCGGACGATCCGGATCCTGCAGCCCGGCGCGCGAGCGACGGAGCGCCGCGCTCACCGCCTCGACCGCCTCGTCCTGCCCGATCACCCGCTTGTGCAGGCGCTCTTCCATGTGCACGAGCTTCTCGATCTCGCCCTCCATCAGACGCGAGACCGGGATGCCGGTCCACTTGGCGACGACCTCGGCCACGTCCTCGGCATCGACGACGTCCTTGAGGAACTTCGGGCCCGCGCCCGGCTCGCTGCCGGCCTGCGCCTCGGCTGATTCAGCAGCCTCGAGCTGCTTTTCGAGCTCGGGAATAGTCCCGTACTGGATCTCGGCCGCGCGGCCGAGGTCGGCCTCGCGCTGCGCGCGCTCGAGCTCGGTCCTGGCCTGGTCGAGCCGCTCCTGGAGCTCGGCCACGGCCCCGACCGTGTCCTTTTCGCGCTGCCACTCGGCGTGCATGGCATCCGAGCGCTCGCGCTCTTCGGCCAGCGTGCGCTCGAGCTGCTCACGCCGCGCCGCCGTGCCGGGATCATCGTCGTCGGTGCCGAGCGACTGAAGCTCGATCTCCAGCTGCATGATGTGCCGGTCGACCTCGTCGATCTCGGTCGGCTTGGAATCGATCTCCATGCGGATGCGCGACGCCGCCTCGTCGACCAGGTCGATCGCCTTGTCGGGCAAGAAGCGGTCGGCGATGTAGCGGTGGCTGAGCGTCGCCGCGGCGACCAGTGCCGAGTCCTGAATGCGGACGCCGTGGTGCACTTGGTAGCGCTCCTTCAGCCCGCGCAGGATCGCGATCGTGTCCTGCACGGTCGGCTCGCCCACGAGCACGGGCTGGAAGCGGCGCTCCAGCGCCGGGTCCTTCTCGATGTGCTTTCGGTACTCGTCGAGCGTGGTCGCGCCGACAGCGCGCAGCTCGCCGCGCGCCAGCATCGGCTTGAGCATGTTCCCGGCGTCAACCGAGCCCTCGGCGGCGCCGGCACCAACGATCGTGTGCAGCTCGTCGATGAACACGATGATCTGCCCCTTGGCGTCGGCGATCTCCTTGAGCACGGCCTTGAGCCGGTCCTCGAATTCCCCTCGGTACTTCGAGCCGGCGACCATCGCGCCGATGTCGAGCGATACGACCTTTCGGTCCTTCAGGCCCTCCGGGACATCGCCATCCACGATCCGCTGGGCCAGGCCTTCGACGATCGCCGTCTTGCCCACGCCGGGCTCGCCGATCAGCACCGGGTTGTTCTTGGTGCGCCGGCTGAGGACCTGGATCACACGGCGGATCTCGTCGTCGCGCCCGATCACCGGGTCGAGCTTGCCCTGGGCGGCGGCTTCGGTCAGATCACGGCCGAAGCGCTCGAGCGCCTGGAACTTGTCCTCCGGGTTCTCGTCGGTCACGCGGTGGCTGCCGCGGACCTCGGCCAGCGCGGCAAGAAGCGACTCGCGTGAGGCGCCGGCACTGCGCAGTGCGTCGCCCGCCTTGCCCGGATGGGCCGTGATGGCCAGCATCAAATGCTCGGTCGAGACGTACTCGTCCTGCAGCTCGCGCATCTCGTTCTCCGCCGTGCGGAGGATCTGGACCAGCTCGCTGGAGCCGCCGGCGGGCTCCTGGGTCGCGTTCCCGCTCAGCTTGGGGAGAGCGTCCAGGGCCGGAGTCAGGGTCTGGCGAACAGCCGCCGGTGCGACGCCGAGCTTGCGCAGCACGGCTGGGACGACGCCGCCTTCCTGCTCGAGCAGGACCGCGAGCAGGTGCTCGGGCGTCGTCTGCGGGTTGCGTCGCTCGTCGGCCAGCTGCTGGGCAGCCTGGATGGCCTCCTGCGACTTGATCGTAAATCTGTCCTGTTGCATATCTTGGTTCTAGGCTTCTCTCTCGTCGTTCAAGTCCGATAAATCTAAGTCTGGATGACTTAGATTATGGCAGATTCGGGACCCGTCCACAAGCGGATCGACCCGCAGGATCGCGGCCCGCGCGGAACGCCCCCGGCGCGCCGGCACACATCGCCGCCCGCCACGCTAACCCCGAGCGACTCGCCAACGACGACACTCAGCCCGCGGCCACCACAAACCCTCTGGAGACCTACAGCTAACCCGCGATGCGCATGACCTTGCCGGCGGTGCGCTGCGACAGCGATCCGCTTGCGTCGCCGGCGACCGAGTAGACGTCGGCGTCGAGCAGCACACCGTGCACGGTGGCGCTCACGCGCGTGTGTGACGCGAGCGCCGCGCGAATCCTCGCCACCTGGCGTCGGGAGAAGCGCACAACGATCGTCGCCGCGCCGGCGTGGTGCAGCCGCGTCACCCGGGAGTCGACCTCGAACGGCTTGGCGCGACCGATGCCGATATCAGCGTAGGCGCCCATCAGGCACGCGGAACTGCACGACACGGTCGCCTTGATCGCGCGCTGGTGCAGCGGATGCTGTCCGGATGGCACGGTGAGAGCGACGGAGATCAGCGGCGGCTGCATTTGCACAGCGCGCGCAGCCAAGGCAGCGAGGTTGACGCTGCCGATCCCAGACGCTGCGTCGAAGCCCACCCGCGCGCTACAGCATCCGAGTGGCCTTCCGCCTGAGAGGTCGGCGCCGATGTCATTGCCCAGCGAAGTGACGTCGAAGAACACGCTGCGCGCGCTGCTGCTCCGAGCCGTGGCGTACAGCATCGGATTGGCCAGCCCGAGTGGCTGCTTGTGCGCGGCGCGCAGCTGTTGGTCGACGATGGCCAGACCGCCGGCCACGAGCGGTGTCGCGGCACTCGTGCCGCCCAGCGCCTCCCACGGGTCGTTGTTGTCGGAGCTCACGCAGTTGGGGTCGTTGGCGGAACAGAAGATGGCGTACCCGGGCGCGATGTCGGACAACATCGAGACGTCCGGCACGGCTCGGCTTCTGGAGCGCGTCGCGGTGCGCTGGTAGTTGGGACGGAAGAACAGACTGCTCGTGCCACCGCCGCCCGCAGAGTCAGGCTGCTCTGCAGCGTCGTTCCACACGACCTGGGAGACGATCTGATTGGTCGGGCTCAGCACCAGGTTGGTCCCGCCCACGCCCGTCACCCACCACGATGAAGCGGGGTAGTTGACCGCCAACAGCCGGAGCGGCGTCCCGCGCGACGAAGTGCAATCCGCCGAGCCCTGGTCACCGCTCGAGGCCACGAACGTGATCCCCGTCGCCGAGGCCATCTCCAATGCTCCCTCCGTGGCCTCGATCCCGGCGTTACCGACAAAGTGGCGCAGGGCCGGCTCGCACAGCCCGAGCGAAGCCGAGATCACCTGCGGCTTCTGTTTGGTCCGTAGCGGCGCAGTGAGAGCGCGCAACGTGTCCGCCGCGCTCGGCTTGGTCTCGAACACGTTGATTGAGGCGAGGCCGGGAGCCGCCGCGTCGAGCACCTCGAGGTCAAGCGTCGACTCGCCGCCCGGACTGAGCAGCCTCGAGACCCCCACGCCAAACGTGTTGAGCGCGGGAATCGGAAGGCTGAAGCAGCCGGCGAACGCCTTCAGATCGCTGTACTTGAAGCCGTCGACCTCGATCAGGGCTACGCGCACACCCTGGCCCGTCAGGCCGGCAGCCCGCAGCCCGTCGTACCCGTACGCACTCAGGTACTGATTCGGGGTAAAGCCACCGGACCCGATGCCGGCGTCGCAACCCCTCGGCATGCCGGTGCGCGGCCGCGCCGAGGACGGGCGAGCGGCGAGATGGGCGCGGGCCGGGCTGCGCGTGAGCTTGGCGGCGCCGGCCAGCGGCCGGTTGTCGAGCCCGACCACACCGGTCACGAGACCGCGGAGCGCCGCCGGCACCCGAGCGTCCACCACGGCCGCAGTGGCCGTGCGCGCGTCCGGCGCGATGAACCTGGCCCCCTGAGCGGTTCGGAACTGAGCCAGCGGCGTCGCGAACAGGCGCTGGGCGACGCCGGCTGGAAGGCTCGCCTCGGCGAACAGGCCGGTCACGTCGATCCGCACGTTGCGCGCACCGACGTGCTGTAGGTAGCTCGTCACGCGACGGCGGACCCGGTCGGTGGCGCCGAACCGTTGCGCGAGCCGGCTCAGCGACGTGTACTGGCCGTAGCTCGGTGAGCCCGGCGTGCTGATCGCCAGGGCCGCGCGCCGCAGGCCAATGAGATCGGCCTTGAGCGGAAGCACGAGCTGCAACGACGCCCGCGCCGGCGCCGCGCCCAGCCTCGCTGCTTTTGCCATCGGCGCAGCACTCGCACCGGCTGGTGCCGCAAGGAGCAAGAGGAGGCCGGCCGCGACTCCCCCCCATCGCGTAATGCCCATGCGGCATCCTTGCACACGGCCGGGGAGGGCGCCGCGGTTTGTCGCCCCTACTCGCCTGGCCGTTCGATCCGGATCTTGAACCGCTGCAGATCGCGATGGAGGATGAGCTCGCCGCCGCCCTCGTAGGGCACGATCTCGGCCCTGAGCTCGCGCCGCAGCTTCTCCAGCCTCTCGACCTCGGCCTTCAGCTCGCGGGCGCGTTTCTCGAGCGCGATCACCTTGCGCGACATCGACTCGAGCTGCTCCTCGAGTTCGAACACGCGCTCGACGCCGGCCAGGTTCATCCCCAGCTCGGCCGTCATCTCCTGAATGCGGCGAAGCCGCTCGACGTCCTGATGGGAGTAGAGCCGCGTTCCCTTCGGGGAGCGCTTGGGCTCGATCAGCCCGCGTGCCTCGTACATCCGCAGCGTCTGTGGATGCATGTCGGCTAGCTCGGCTGCGACCGAGATCATGAACACGCCGCGGTCCGAGGAGACCTCGACCCGGGTGGTCGTGGTGCGAACGCGCCGGGTCGCCATCAGCTACCGCTCCCCGCGAACAGGTTCGCGCGCGGGTTGCCGTTCATGACCTCGGAGAGCTTGTCCACCGCCGCATCCTCCTCGGGCGAGAGGGACGCCGGAACGTCGATCACGAACCGGTAGTGGATGTCTCCTTGGCCCTTGCCGCCGAGCCGCTGCGGCCCCTCGCCGCGCAGCCGCTGAACCGTTCCGTGCTTGGTCCCTCGCGGGACGCGAAGACGCTTTGAGCCGTTCAGCGTTGGCACTTCGATCACAGCGCCGCGGATCGCCTCGGGGATGGTGAGCGGAACCTCGACCTCGAGGTTGTCGCCCACGCGCTTGAACACGGGCGACTCCTGGACGCGAGTGATCACGAACAGATCGCCCGGCTCAGCGCCACGCACCCCAGGCTCGCCCTTGCCGGCCAGCCGGATGCGGCTGCCGTCGCGGACCCCGGCAGGGATGTTCACGCGCAGGCGCCGGACGCTCCGCTGGGCGCCGGTTCCGCCGCACGTCGGGCAAGGATCCTCGATCACGGTCCCGGACCCCTGGCAGTTCGAGCAGGGCTGGGAAATCGAGAAGATCCCCTGGCTCTGGGACTCGATGCCGCGGCCATTACACACCGAGCACACCTTCGGCGTGGTCCCGGGCTTGGCGCCACTTCCCTTGCACGTCGGACACGGCTGCGAGGTCGGCACGGCCAGCGGGACCTGCGCACCGTTCACGGCCTGCTCGAAGCTCAGCGTCACCTCTGTCTCGAGGTCACGCCCGCGGGCCTCGCGGGCACGGCCGCCGCGCACGCCGCCGGCGCGAGGCCCCCCGGCGCCGCCGGCGCCGCCGGGTGCGTTGCCGCCGCCGAACAGGTTCGAGAGGATGTCGCTGAAGCCGCCGCTGAACGCGCCCGGGTCGAATCCGCCGGCGAAGCCGCCGAACGGGCCGGTGCCGCGGTCGTAGTCCTTGCGCTTGTCCGGATCCGACAGGACGTCGTGGGCCTGCGAGATCTCCTTGAACCGCTCCTCGGCGCTCTTATCGCCGGGGTTGCGATCCGGGTGGTACTTGCGCGCCAGCTTCCGGTACGCCTTCTTGATCTCCTCGTCGGAGGCGTTCTTGCCTACCCCGAGGGTCTTGTAGTAGTCGGATCTCTCAGCCATGGCGGCTCAACTCCTTCAACCGGCGACCACCACGCGCGCCGGCCGCAGCACGCTGTCGCCCAGGCGATAGCCGCGCTGGTAGACCTCGACCACGGTCCCGGGCTGCGCGCCCTCCACAGGCTGTTGCGCGATCGCCTCGTGGTGCTGCGGATCGAACGGCTCGCCGACCGGCGAGAACGGCTCGATGCCGAAGCGCGCCAGCGCTGCGATCACGTCCGCGTGCACGAGCTTGATGCCCGAGATGAGCGGGTTGCTGCCGTTCTCGGGGGCTGACACGGCGGGCTGGCCTGGCTCGCCGGGGTTTCCGGGGTTTCCGGCGGTCCCGGGGTCGCCTGGGTTGCCGGCCACGGCGAGGGCCGCCTCGAGCGCCCGGTCGAGGTTGTCCACCGCCGGCAACAGCTCCTTGGCCAGCTTGGCCACGCCTCGATCCTGCGCGGCGGCAGCCTCACGCATCGCCCGCTTTCGATAGTTCTCGAAATCGGCCTGCGTGCGCTGGGCCAGCGCCAGGTACTCGTCCGCCTTGCCGGCCTTGGCCATCAGCTCATCCAGATCGGGCTGCGCCCCTTCGCTCGTGCCAGGAGCATCAGGGTCCTGATCGGCCCCGCGCTCAGCGTCATCGACGACCTGCGCGGGCTCCTCAGAACCCTGCTCCCCACTAGCGAAGGCTGACTCTGGCGTCACGGGCGGCTCCGGCGACGACGCTACTCGCGCAGCTGCGTCGTCGCTGGTGCCGCCCGGCGTGACTACCCGAGGGTCTGACTTCTGCGACCCCATCTACTTGCCCTCGTCAACGACTTCGGCGTCGACGACGTCCTCCTCGGCATGCGCGCCATTACCTGAGGTCGCACTGGCACCGTCGGTGGCCGTACCCTGCGCCGCCTGCTCCTCCTGGGCACGCTGGTACATGGCCTCGGAGACCTTGTGGAAGGACGCCTGCAGCGCCTCGGTCTTGGCGTTGATCTCCGCCGCGTCCTCGGAGGTGAGACTCTCACGCACCGCCTTGATCGCCGCCTCGATCTCCTCCTTGGAGGACTGATCGACGGTCTCGCCGAGATCCTTCAGCTGACGCTCGGCCTGGTAGGCCGCGTTCTCGCCGTTGTTGCGGGCCTCCGCCAGCTCGCGCAGGCGGCGGTCCTCCTCGGCGTGCGACTCGGCGTCGGACACCATGCGCTTGATCTCGTCATCCGAGAGGCCGGAGCCGGCCCGGATCTCGATCTTCTGCTCCTTGCCGGTGCCCAGATCCTTGGCGGACACGTTGAGGATGCCGTTGGCGTCGATGTCGAACGCCACCTCGATCTGCGGGATGCCGCGCGGCGCCGGCGGGATGCCGGTGAGCTGGAACTTGCCCAGCGACTTGTTGTACTGAGCCATCTCACGCTCGCCCTGGAGCACGTGGATCTCAACGCTCGGC
>JBJMLD010000032.1:0-28119 GCA_045805545.1 Solirubrobacteraceae bacterium
CGCCACCACGCACCCGCACCCGCCCGCGTCCCGAAGCGCCACCACGGCGCCGCGCCCGCCGGCGGCGCAGCGCCGCTCGGCCGGCGGCGACCGGCAGTCTGGGCGCCCGCGCGCTCGCATCCGTCCGAGCACTCCCGGACCACCCCTGGCTCGACCGCGCCGTCCGCGGCCGCGCCTGGATCGCGATCCTTGGGGTCATGCTGGCCGGGATCGTGGCCATGCAGGTCGAGGTTCTAAAGCTCGGCGCCAGCATCGGCCGCTCGATCCAACGCAGCACTACCCTGCAGGCGCGTAACGAGCAGCTGCGGGCAGCCGTCGGCTCGCTGAATGACGATCAGCGGATCGAGGCGCTGGCGGCCAAGCGCGGCATGGTGATGCCATCGCCCGACTCGGTCGGCTTCCTCTCGGCCGATCAGGGCAAGCAGGTCGCGCGCGTACTCGGCGGCATTCGCGCGCCCGACGCAGGCTCGTTCCTGGCCCTGACGACGGATAACGGCGCCGTGACTACGGGTGCAGGCACCGACCCGACCGCCCCGCCGAGCACCGACAGCACGGGCACGGGCACCGCCGCCGCAACCGCCGACACCGGCACCGGCAGCACCGGCACAGCCACCGCCGACACAAGCGCCACCAGCACCGGCAGCACCGGAACCGCAGCCGCTGCCGACACGAGCTCGAGCAGCACCCCGACCGACACCCAAACCCCGGTCGCCCAGGCCCCGCCCACCTCCACCGACCCCCAGAGCACGACTAGCCCAACCGGCGGCTGATCGGTGGCCACGATCGACCGCCGCATCGGGCTGCTGTTCCTGGGCTTCGTCGGCCTGCTGACGGTGGCCCTGGTCCGCGCCACCTACCTGGGGGCGGTGCGCGCCGACAAGCTCCAGCACGCCGCGACCACCCAGCAGGTCACGAAGCTGATCTTGCCGGCGCCGCGCGGCGCGATCACCGATCGCGACGGCGTCGAGCTGGCGATCAGCCAGACCGCCTACGACGTGGCGGCCGATCCCTACCTGATCACCGATCCGCTCTCGGCGGCGCACAAACTCGCGCCGCTCTTGAACAAGCCGGAGACGACGCTGCTCACGCTGCTCTCAAAGAAGCACACCGGCTTCGTCTACCTGGCGCATCTCGTCCCAGGTGACAAGGCAGCCGCGGTCAAAAAGCTTCCGATCGACGGCCTGACGCTGATCCCACAGGTCACGCGTGTCTATCCGCGCTCGTGGGCGGCTTCGCAGGTGCTCGGCAATGTGGGGTGGAACGATCGCGGGCTGAGCGGGCTCGAGTATCGCTACGAGAACGTGCTCCGTGGCCGAGACGGCACGCGCCGGATCGTCAACGACGCGATCGGACAGCCCATCTCGATCAACGACGCGCGGCCGACCAAGCCCGGCAAGACGATCAAGCTGACGATCGACGCCGCGTTCCAGGACGAGGTCGAGCAGGTGCTGGCCGGGGTGGGCGCGCAGTACTCGCCCAAGGGCGCGACCGCGATCGCGATGGACCCGAACACGGGCGCCATCCTCGCCCTGGCCAACTGGCCGCGGATCAACGCCAACGATCCCGCCGGGGCGCCTTCGTATGCCAACGAGGACCGGGCAGTCGGGTTCACCTACGAACCGGGCTCGACTTTCAAGGCATTTACGGTCGCCGGCGCCCTCCAGGATCGGGTCGTCACGCCTGATACGCCGTTCAACGTCCCGGCCGTCCTCCAGGTCGCCGACCGCCAGATCCACGACGCCGAGGGGCATGGCGACGAGTCGCTGTCGGTGGCCGACATCCTGCGCGTGTCGAGCAACATCGGCGCCGATGAGATTGGGATGCGCCTTGGCGCCAAGCGCTTCGACTACTGGGTTCACCGCTTTGGCTTCGGCGCTCCGACCCGCGTTGACCTGCCCGGCGAGGAGCGGGGGATCGTGCTGCACTCATGGCAGTACTCGGGCTCCTCGATGGGCAATCTGCCGATGGGTCAGGGCGAGTCGGTCACCCCGATCCAGATCGCCACCGCGTACTCCGCCATCGCGAACGGCGGCATCTTGCGCCGGCCGCACATCGTCGGATCGGTCGGCGGCAAGCGGGCACACACGCCGGCCGGTCAGCGGATCATCTCGCCGGTGGCCGCGGCGCAGCTACGCAACATGCTGCGCGGCGTCTTCGCCGATGGCGGCACCGCGTCGGGCGCGGCCATCCCGGGCTACGACCTGGCCGGCAAGACGGGAACGGCCAACGAGGTGATCAACGGCAAGTACTCGAGCACCGATTACGCGGCCTCGTTCATCGGTTTCGTCCCGGCCAGCCACCCGAAGCTGCTCGTCGCCGTGATGGTCGACCGTCCACAGGGTGCGATCTACGGCGGCTCGGTTGCCGCCCCGGCGTTCCAGAAGATCGTCGGCTGGGCCGTGCCGTACTTCGGCATCTCGCCGCGCTGAGGACTGCGCAACCCGCGCGCCAGCCGCGCCGGACGCGCCAGACGCGTCAGCCCAGCCGCCGCTGCAGCGCCGCCATGCGCTCGTCCCACTGGCCGCCCACCTCGGCCATCCACGACACCGCGTCGGTCAGCGGCGCCGGCGTGAGCCTGTAGCGGACCTCGCGCCCGGATCGCTCGCGGTCGAGTAGGCCGGCATCCGCCAGCGCGCCGAGATGCTTGAGCACCGCTTGGCGCGAGATCGGAAGCTCGGCCGCCAGCTCGGTGGCGGTGGCCGTCGGTTGTGAGGCGATCGCGGCGAGCAGGGCCCGCCGCGTCGGGTCGGACAGGGCGCCGAACACCGCGCCGGCACGTTCCTCCGACCCGCCGGCAGCACGGCGTCCGCGAGGTGCGGCCGGCGCCATCACGCAGCCACGAGCGCCGGGCCGTAGGTCCGACCGCCCAAGCCCCCGAGCCCGGGCAGCGGCGTGCCGACGAGGTCGAGCATGTCGAGCGGCCGCGTCTCGACGACGCGCAGGCGGGTGGCGTCGCCGTCGGGCACCAGCGTCAGCTCGACGCGCGTGGCCGGCTCGTCGTCGGTGGCCCACCAGAACGTCAGTCGGGAGGCCACGGCAACCTCCTCGATCCAACCGGTCTTTGTCTGCTCCGGCGAGCGGAACACGGCGTCCCCGCCGGGTCGCAGGTCGAGATCGACCTCATCCGCGAGCCAGCCGTCGCGGATCACCGCCTCCCAGATCTCCTCCGGAGAGGCCTCAAGCCACAGCTCGCGATGGATCCGATCGCTCATGCCGCCCTCCCATCAAGACGGACGACGCGCAACCCACAGGTTGCACGTCTGTTATCGTGTCTCGCAACCATCCAGTTGCACCTTATCAATACGAGAACCTCAGGAGGTCGAAAAATGCCACTGGTCCCGATGGTCGTCGAGCAGACCGCACGCGGCGAGCGCTCGTTCGACATCTACTCGCGCCTGCTCAACGACCGCGTCGTGTTCCTCGGCGGCGAGGTCACCGAAGAGCTGGCCAACCTGATCGTCGCCCAGCTCGTCCACCTGGAGTCAGACGATCCCGACAAGGACATCTCGCTGTACATCAACTCGCCGGGCGGGTCGATCTACGCCGGGCTGGCGATCTACGACACCATGCAGTTCATCAAGCCCGACGTGGCGACCATTTGCTACGGAATCGCAATGTCGATGGGCTCATTCCTGCTCGCCGGCGGGGCGGCCGGCAAGCGGATGACGCTGCCGAACAGCCGGATCCTGATCCATCAGCCGAGCGGTGGCTTCCAGGGCCAGTCGACCGACATCGAGATCCACGCGCGGGAAGTGCTGGCCCTGCGCGCTCGGATCGATCAGATCTACGCCAACCACACCGGGCAGTCGATCGAGCGGGTGCACGCGGACATGGAACGGGACCGGTTCTTCACCGGCGAGGAGGCCGTCGCCTACGGGCTCGTGGATCGCGTGATCGAGCAGCGGGAGCTGGCGCACTCTGCGCGCGGGTTCGGCCAGGGTTAGCGCATTCGCCCGGCGGTAACGTCCGGGCGAAGTGATCCGGACGCGACGACCTACCGCCGACAACCAGCTGGCTCTCACCGTGCCCGCGCTGACGGCGGCCACGGCGGGACTCGTGTTGTTTGATGCGATCAGTCTGCTGTCCGGTGACTCGTTCGTCCCAGGCGGTCCCGCGGATGAAGCCGCGCACCTGCTGACGACGCTCATCGTCGTATGGGCGCTCGGGCCCACGGCCTCCCGGCGGTTCATGGCTCCGGCGCTGATCGCGTCGGTCGCGATCGACATCGACCACATCCCGGACCGGCTCGGGGCGGAGTGGCTGACCAGCGGTACGCCGCGCCCGTATACGCACTCTTTGCTCACGATCGTTGTCGTGCTCGCCGCCGCCGCGCTGTGGCGCTCCCGCCGCGATCTCCTGATCGGAGTCGGGCTCGGTCTGGCAATCCATTTCTGGCGGGATCTGGCCGAGCCGGGCAGCGGTGTCTCGCTGCTCTGGCCGTTCTCCGACCATGCCTTCAGCATGCCCCACACCGTCTACGCGGGCACGCTCATCGGGCTTGTGGCGATCGACGCCTATCGCGCGCGTGGCTCGGGCAGGCTCTCGCGGCGCGAGCCGGTCCCGGACAGCGGCTGAGCTGCTCGGCCCCCGGACATCCGTCCGGGCTCCGCGCCGAATCGGCGCACGCTCCCCACCGGCGCCGACTCTGTTCAGAGAAACGACCAAGGGGGGACATTGGCGACTCCGTCCACGGCTGGGCAGCGTGCGGCACGCACGAAGTACAGGGGGAGCGGCGCGTTGCTGCTCGCAGCACTCACGCTTCTACTCACGTCTGCGCCGGCTGCAGCCGCCCACCGGCAGGCTCGGCGGACGCATCACAAGACTGCGCATCTGGCCCTCTGCCGGTCGCACGGCCACCGGCGATTCGCCGGATCGCGCTGCGTGGGCCGGCGCGTTCACACCACCACGGCCCCGGCGCGCACAAAGGCCCCTGCACCCACCCTGGCCCCGGCACCCGCGCCAGCCCTCGCAACTGTCACGACGCCTTTACCGGTCGGCGTCATCGGATCCTGGAAGCTCAAATTCGCCGACGAGTTCAACGCAAATAAGCTCGATGGCTCGAAGTGGAGCACCGGGTGGTTCGGCTCCGGCGTCACCCAAGCCGTCGACACGGCTGACGAGCTGAACTGCTACGACCCACGCCAGGTGGGCGTCGCCGGCGGCGAGCTCGACATCACCGCAATCGCCAAGCCTGAGAGATGCGGAGGAGTCCTCCAGCCCTACGCCACAGGACTGATCAACAGCGACGGGAAGTTCAACTTCACCTACGGGGTCTACGAGGCTCGGGTCTGGCTGCCGGGATCGAACGGCAAGATCGCCGACTGGCCGGCGATCTGGGCGGATGGTCAGAACTGGCCTGACGACGGTGAGATCGACGTGTTGGAGGGTCTCGAGGGCGATCCGTGCTACGCCTTCCACTACGCCGGCGGAGATACAAGCGGATGCGCGAGCATCACCGGGACGACCAGCGGATGGCACACGTATGCCGCCGACTGGGAGCCGGGTTCGCTCACCTTCTACTACGACGGGAAGCGAGTTTCACAGACCACGACCGGCGTCACCAAGGCGCCGATGTATCTGATCCTCAACCTCTCGGTGTCCAACACGATGGCTCCTCCGGCGGTCGTCCCGGCGACGATGCGGGTCGACTACGTGCGGGTCTGGCAGCACAGCTGAGCGTTCGTAAGATCAGGCGTCTCGCATCACGGGTCGGCGACACCCGCACCCGTCGTATTCGGCGAGCTGCTCATCATGCGTCCGCACTTGAGAACGACGATCCCGGCGCTCGTCGCCGCGCTGCTCGCGGGAATCGTCGTCCTCGTCATCGTCGTGCCGGGGCACCGTCGCGCCGCCGTGCCGCCGCGCATCACCTACACGCACCTGATCTGGCACGACGAGTTCACCGGACCGCTCAGATCACAGCTGAACCCGCGCCGCTGGCGCGCCGTCGCCGGAGATTGGAGCGCCGGCGACGGCGAGCTCGAGTACTACAGCCCGGGCAGCGCCAATGTCGCGCTCGACGGCGCCGGCCACCTCGCCATCACCGCGCGCCGGCAGGACATGACCTCGGGCGGCAAGACCTACCGCTACACATCGGGGAGGATCGAGACCCGCGGGCTGTTTCAGACGCAATACGGGCTGCTCGAGGCCAGGATCAGGATCCCGCCGGGCCGTGGCATGTGGCCCGCCTTCTGGGCGCTCGGCAGCGACCTCGGCTCGGTCGGGTGGCCACGATCCGGGGAAATCGACGCCATGGAGACCTACGGCGATCCCCACACCGCGCTCGCAACGATTCATGGCCCGCAACGGGGCGCCGCGGCCGGCTACAACGTCCAGTCCGAGAAACGCACGGCCAGCTCGCTGGCCGACGGCTTCCACGTGTATGGCGTGATCTGGAGCCCGGACAGCATCGAGTTCACCCTGGATGCACGACCGTATGGCACGGTTACGCGCAAGGCGCTCGAGCCGGGGCAGCTATGGGTGTTCGCCAAGCCGTTCTACGTGCTGCTCGATCTCGCCGTCGGAGGTCTGGCCGGCACACCAACCGCGAGCACACCGATTCCCGCGACGATGCTCGTCGACTGGGTTCGGGTCTACCACTGAGGCCTCTCAAGGCAGGGTCCGCTTGCGCGACGCCGGGACTCCGGCGTAAAGGCCGTCTGGCTCGCAGTCGGCCGTCACCACAGCACCCGCCGCGATGACACAGCCTGGCGCGATCGTCACCCCGGGCAACACGATCGCTCCTGCCCCGATCCAGCATCCGTCACCAATCGTCGTGTCCGTCGCCCAGTGTGGCCCGGCCCGCCGCGTGGACGGCCCGAGCTCATGGCTCGTCGTCAGCACCTGGACGCCGGGCCCGAGGTGCACGTCGGCGCCGAGCGTCAGCTTGCCGATGGCTTCGAGGAAGCATCCGGCGTTGACAAACGATCGCGGTCCCATCGACAGCCGCTTGCCCGACACATGCGTCCGCGGGTAGATCCGGGCGGTCGGGTGCACGCGGTGGGCACGCGCCCGGATCTGCATCGGGATCCAGGGATGTGCGAGCACGCGGGACTTGAGCGCAGTGAGATCCCCGAACCGGTGGCGCAGGATCGCGTTGAGCTTTGGCAGGCGCGTCTCCCAGCCCATCCGCGACACACTAGTAGTCAGCCGAGCGAAACCGCTGCCTAATCTGTCCGGGATCATGGCCGACCTCCAGGAGTGGTGGACGACGCGACTTTCGCCTGAGACCCGGGAGCGCATCCGCCCTTATGCCGCCGCCGTGATCCGCCGCCTGCCCGGCCGGCGGCCACGCTGGGGCAACCTCAAGCGCGCCGAGCCGTTCAGCAAGCACTACGGATTCGACCGCGGCCATCCGGTCGACCGGCGCTACATCGAACGGTTCCTCGAGCGCCATGGAGCGCAGATCCGCGGCGACGTGCTCGAGGTACGCAGCGCTGACTACACGCGTCGCTACGGCGCCGCCGACGCCCACAGCCATGTCCTCGACATCGACGCGAGCAATCCCGCCGCGACCGTCATCGGTGACCTCTGCGAGACGAACACACTCCCGCAGGCGGCCTACGACTGCGCGATCCTGACCCAGACCCTGCAGTTCCTGGCCACACCGGACACGGCACTCGTGAACCTGTGGGGCAGCCTCAGGCCTGGCGGGACGATGCTGATCACGGTCCCGTGCGCGGCGCGGATCGATCATGAGGCGCCTGACTGCGATTACTGGCGCTGGACACCCGCCGGCCTGCGCTGCCTGATCGAGCGCCACTGCACCGCGGCCACGGTCGAGATCGAGTGGGGTGGGAATCTGACCGCGGCATTGGCGGCCCTGCTCGGGCTGGCGAGCGAGGACCTCCGCGACGAGGACCTCGCGCATGACGACCCGGTCTTCCCCCTGATCGCCTGCGCCGCTGTGACGAGGATGTCTGGCTGAGGTCCGCCGGCGCGGTTGCCGATAATTCACACGTGGGGACGACGCGCAGGTGTCCAGGGGCGATAGCGCTGCTCAGCGCGCTGGCCGCGGCCGTATCCGCCTGGGCGGCAGCGCCCGCGGCGGCACAGATCGAAACGCTCGGCCCGAGGCTGCTGTGGTCAGATGAGTTCAACGGTTCGGGCGGACGGGCCCCGGACCGGCGGAGGTGGGAGGTGATCAACGGCGGCAACGGCTTCGGCAACCGCGAGCTTCAGTACTACACCCGCCGCTCGATCAACGTGCGCTTGAACGGCCACGGGGCGCTCGTGCTCAGCGCACTGCGCGGACCGTTCGCCGGCAGCGACGGCTTTCGCCGCTCCTACACGTCAGGTGCCCTGCAGACCAAGGGGAGATTCCAGACCGTCTACCGCCGGTTGGAGGCGAGGATCAAGATCCCGGCTGGCCGCGGTCTGTGGCCCGCGTTTTGGGCCGTGGGCTCCAATGTGGACGCCGTCCGCTGGCCGCAGTCCGGCGAGATCGACATGATGGAGAACCTCGGCAACGATCCGTTCACGCTGTTGGGGAGCATCCACGGCCCGCAGCTCGGCCATGGTCGCGGATATGCCCTGACCACTGCGCTGAGAATGCGGAGGCCGCTGTCGGCCGGATACCACGTGTACGGCGTCGACTGGAGCCCGGCGCGACTCGTCTTCACCTTCGACGGGGTGCCGTATTCGACGCGGACGCCGGCCGGCCTTCCGCACGGCGCAACCTGGGCGTTCGATCACCCGTTCTTCCTCATCCTGAACCTCGCGGTGGGCGGTACATGGCCGGGTCGCCCGGACCGCCACACCCGGTTTCCGGCGCGGATGCTCGTCGACTGGGTCCGGGTGTACACGCTCTGAGCGCGACCCAGGCGATCGATCGGCCCGTCGGGCTGGGATATGCTCGCGCCGTGGAGGAGCTTGGCGGCCAACCCGGAGGTCTCGAGGTCGGCCAGTTACGCCGTCAGGTGCGGCTCGGAAGCCAGGCCGTCTACCGCGTGTGCGCCATCGAGGACTCGCACGTGGACGTCGAGGTGATCGACGCGCCGGGGCTCCAGCCCGGGCAGCGCTTTCGCTTCACGCGTGACGCGCTTCTCGAGATGGAGATCGTCCGCGACGCCGACGCGGACTCCGGCTGAACGACGGAGCGCGGTCCAGGACATCCAAATAGATGTCCTCCAGCGCCCGCGTCTGCTCATGCAGGTCGAAGCGCTGTCTAACGACGCGGCGGCTCTCGGCACTGAGACGGTCCCACAGCTGATCCCGGGTGAGGACCGCCGTGAGCGCCGCCGCGAGTCCCCGCACGTCGCGCTCCGCGACGAGCAGCCCGTTGACGCCATCGGCGATCGTCTCGGGAATGCCGCCGTGGCGGGTGGCGACGGCGGGCAGGCCGCTCGACATTCCCTCGAGCACGGTCATCGTCGTGGCTTCCGTGTCTCCGGACCGAGCGGTCACGCTGGGCACGGCGATGACTCGCGCGCGGCGCATCCAGCGGGCCACTGCGGCCGGGGCAAGCGAGCCGGTCATCTCGAACCGCGCGAGACCCGCCTGACGGGCGCGGGCGCGGAGCTCGCCCGCGAGCGGGCCGCCTCCAATCAGCACGAGCCGGGCTCCCGGGACTGTCTGCGTCACTGCGGCCATCGCGTCGATCAGATCGGCGAAGCCCTTCTTCTCCACCAATCGGCCGACGCCGAGCACAACCGGCTCGCGCTGGTCGCGCGGCGCGGTGGCGAAGCGCGATGTATCGACGCCGATGTAATGCGTCCGCAGCTTCGATTCGGGCAGTCCCAGATCGATCAGCCGCTGGCGCATGTGCTCTGAGGCGGTGACGAGGCATGCCGCCTCGCGTCCCAGACGTGCGCGCCGCCGGCCGTAGCGCCAGGCGTTGAAGCCCTCCGACAGGTCCATCCGCTGATAGGCGTCGTAGCCGTGGAAGGTGACGATCAGCGGCACCTCTAACCGCCGGGCCAATGGCAGCGCATTCAGGGCATCCGGGCCGAAGTGGGCATGCAGGAGCGCCGGCCGCCGTGCCGCAACTCGCCGCGCGAAGCTCGGCGGGGCGAAGCCTGCGCGATGCACAACCTCGAGAAGACCGCCCCGCGAACCGCCGCGATTGACGAGTTCCGTCGCCGTATTGCCGAGCTCGAGCCCCTCCACCCGGCGGCGGCCGACGAGCACGGGTGCGAAGCGCTCGAGCGATTGCGCCTGGCCAAGGATGAATGTCTCCGAGGCCGGAAGCAGGAACTCCCGGTAGATGCCGACAGTGGGTCTCCTAGGCACCGCTGATGACCTCCGAGAGACGGAGCTGCTTAGCCCAGCGGACGCTGCGCGCGTAGAGCAGTGGACCCTTGCGCATCCCGCGCCGCTGCAGCTCAGCCAGCTCCTCCGGGAGCGTGGCCGCCACCGCGTCGCCATTCGTCGCTCGCCGGCGCCGCAGGCGCAGCGCGACAGGAACCGAGCGGACGATCGCGCTGGTGAACCGCCGGTCGTTGGTGAGTGCCTTGGTCAGGATCGCGGTGAAACCGGCGCCATAGTTGAAGAGCTGGCGGCGCAGTGCCGTTTCGTCACGCCGGTGCTCGTGCCAGCAGACGGAGCGTGGTTCGTAGATGAGCCGTCCGCCCCGCAGGATCGCTGCGCTCATTGCCTCGATGTCGGCTCCGGCCAGGGCGAGACTGCCCGCCCCGAGGGCGGGGTCGAAGCCCCCGGCCGCGACGAGATCGCGACGGCGGAAGGCCATGCTGTTACCCGAGCCGAACACACCGCCCCAGTACGGATAGAGCAGGCGGTCGCGCGCGCTGTTCGCGCCCAGGTCATAGCTGCGCCGCTCGACCCCCTTGCTGAATCCGGCGTACTGCTCGAAGTGCTTCTGCGCACCGGTGCTGAGCTCGAGCGGGAGCACGAGACCGGTGCTCGCGTTGACCTTCGGGTCGGCGAACGGCGCCAGCAGCCAGGCCAGCCAGCCGTTATCGACGACCACGTCATCGTCGGTGAAGGCAAGGAACTCCGCGTCGGTTTCGGCGATGCCGCGATTGCGGGCCACCGAGCTTCCCGGCCGATCCTCGGCCACGTAGCGGATGCGCCCGTCACGCTCGTGCCAGTCATCGATCAGCCGGCGCGTCTGTCCGGATGCCGGGCGGTTGTCGACGATGATGATGTCGGCGTCGGCCGGCACCGATGGCGTCAGCGAATCGAGGCAGCGGTCGAGCTGCTCCACGCGCCCGCCCGTCGGGATGATGATCGCGACCGAGCCTGGCAGCGGTGGTGGTGACGCTGCCGGACAGTCGGCACCTTCGCGGGCGCAGCCAAACCGATGCTCATGTTCGGCGAGCCGTTCGCCGAGCTCTTCGTTGACGAGCTTGCTCACCGTCTCGGGGCGCGTGCAGTCGGCTGCGTTCGGGACATGCACCAGTCCGAGCGGCTCACCGTGCAGCCGCACCAGCAGGAGCGCATCACGGGGCGCATCACGTGGCGGCGGCATCATCATCACGCGCAAGCCGTCGGCCGCCTCGACCGCGCCTAGGGCGGTGGGCTCGAGATGCTCGAACGGCGCGATGGGGAGAAAGCCGTTGGTCAGTCTGGTCACGTTCGCAGCTCCTTGTCGATGCAATCGAGCAGCGGGCGCTCACGCGAGGAGAGCTTGCGTGCGAACAGCTTGCGGAACGCGCCGTGCTCGGACTTCGGGATGTCGTGATGGGGGTCGCGCGGCGGTGCTGAGCGGGCGGCCTGGAGCATCGGGAAGTCGGGCTCCTCGAGCCACTGCGGATGTCCCGTCGCCTGGCCGGGCGGCCATTTGATGAACCACGGGCTGTCGTCGCGCAGCTCATCGGAGATCGAGCCGACGAGCTCTGGTGAGGCAAGGATCGACGCTGCGCACGATTCGTCCGGGACGAGCGTCGTTTGCCAGAATCGGCGTTGCTCGGGTGAGTCGCCGAGCACGCGCAGGAGCCCAGCCGCGTGGTGGCGCGCGTATACCTTCCACTGCGAAGAGGCATGCAGGCGCAGCCCGGCCGGAATCGCGCGACGGAAGAGCCGCAGCGGCACCCGCCTGATGGTGACGATCTGGCCACGCAGGGTGACGAACCGGCGCCGGAACCGCCAGTATCCGCCGTTGGGATTGCGCGGCGTGTCCCACGGGCGCCAGGGCAGCGGGTTGAGCTGGATCCGCGAGAGCCCGCGCCAATCCGAGAGCTCCTGCACCATCTCCGCCACCGACAGCAGCGGATAGCAGCTTCCCGACAGCACAGCGATGTGGTCGGCGCGGCTGCGCTCGAGCGCCAGCCGCAACGCCGCCAGCTCTGCCTCGACCAGCGACCAGCTGCTGAGGCTGGTCCGCCGGCGCGGGACAAGCGTCACGTCTGGGCCGGTTCCCGACACCATCCGGCGTACGACGTCATCAGGTGCGCGGCGGTCGCAGTGCAGGAACACGTCCGTGCCCGCGAGCGCGCCGATTAGCCGCCGCGTCTTGGCGGGGTCTGAATGCGCGAGGATGACCGTGGCCAGCGCGGACATCACACCGCTGCCAGGCGAAGTCGGGATTGCAGCCAGCCGGCGATCGCGTTTGGCCGGTGCCGCGGCGTGCGGATCAAGCTGGCCAGCATCGTCGCGAAGATCGCGCCGCTGGCCAAGGCCAGGACGCCACGGATGACCAGGAATGGGATGCTCACAGGTACCTGGGTGGTGATGAATGCCAGCCCGACGGTCAGCGCCAGCTCGGCGGTCAGCATCCGGCTGACGTGCGGCAGCGGCAGCACCCGGTGGGCGAACATCCCCAGCAGGACCTGCAGCGCCAGGTAGCTGAGGAACGTGGCCAGCGCCGAGCCGGTGATGCCCAAGGCGGGCACGAGCGCGAGGTTGAGGACGATGTTTGCCACGGCAGCGCCGATCGTCGCCACGGCGGCCGGCAACGTACGCCCGTCCGCCAGCAGGGTGCGCGTGTGCGACATCGCTCCTGCGCACGGAATTGCGGTGCACACGATGATCGCCACGACGACCAGCAGACCGTCGGGGTGGTAGCTCGGGGGTGCCCAGATATGCAGGAGGATGGGCGCGCCGACGCCCAAGCCGATGATCACGGGGATGAGAAGCGCGTACAGCGCATCGCGGCTGTGGGCCAAGACCGAGCGCCGGGTGCCGGCGTCGGACAGCGCGAACACGCGCGGCATCCACACGTTGTTGAGCACGCCGAACAGCAGGATCGGGATCGAGCCGATGTTGTACGCCACCGAGTACCGCGCGACGGCGGCCGAGCCTATGTGGTGCTGGAGCACGAGCCGGTCCGAGCTCTCCAGCACGAACACAGCGAGCGCACCCGGGACGAGTGGGATCGCGTAACGCATGGCGGCGCTGAGCATCGGGATGTCGTGGAGGCGAAGTGGGAGCGGGCGCGTGACCGCGAGCGCGAGCGCCACCGCGATCGCCTGGGCCACGAGCTGACCGAGCATGTATTCGGATGCCGACTTGCGGATGGCGAGGACAAAGAGAAGTCCGAGCCCTTCGGCGATGACCGATTGGATCAGGCTGACGGTCGCGAAGGCCCGCAGCTGATCGCGGCTTCGCAGCAGGCCGAGCGCGGCGTTCGAGACGGCCGTGCAGCAAGCCCAGACGACCGCGAACTGCACGGGAGCGGGGTAGTCGCCCAGTCCCAGCGCGCGTGACCAGGCCGGACCTGTGGCGTTCGCCACGACGAACACGAGCAGCGCAAGGCCCGCCGCCAGCGCCACGAGCCGGCGCGCGTCGCGCTCACCGGTTGCCGCGTACTGACGCTGGACAGCTGTCTGCAGGCTCAGCCCGGCCACTGCGAACAGCACCTGCATCACGGCGACGCACGACGCGACGAAGCCGAAGCGCCCGGCGCCGAGCACACGTGTCGTCACGGGGGTGAACAGCGCCGCGATCAACAGCTGCACCGCCCACAGGACGAGGTACAGAGCGTCGCGGCCGAACAGCCCGCGTACCGCGCTCGCCGCAGTCGACTCCTGGCTCACGGCAATCCGCCTACGGGTTTGGAGACAGCGACGGTGGCGCGGAACAGGTAGCTGCCGCCGAACTTGCGCACAACCTGCCAGTCGGGGCTCGAGAGGAGCAGGTCGCGCCACTTGTAGGCCTGGCTCGGAAGCTCCAGTCCGTATTCCTTGGCGTAGATCGCAGAGACCGGCGACCACACCGCGTACAGCGCGCCGCTGTGCGAGCCGGTCTTCTTCCAGGCGAGCTTGTTGTAGTTGAACAAGACGTTCGACAGGTCGTTGCGGGTGGGGTGGCCGGGTAGCTGGGCGGCGCGGTCGGCCACGCTGATGAACGCGACCAGGTGGTTGACCGATTCGAGCGTCGGGGGCGAGCTGGGGAGGTCCGAGAAGCCGAGATCGAGCAGGTAGGACCCCGGGGGTGCGGTCGCGTTGAAGGTGCGCAGCGCACTGAGGTCGGCCCGGCGCATGACGTTCGACCCGTCCATCCCGAACGCCGCCAGCACGAACGTTCCGAGCAGCCCAACGGTCAGCAGCATCCAGGCCAGCGACCCGCGTGCGCGCGGCGTCCTCTGGACCGCGAACACGGCCAGAAGCGCGAGCCACGGAATCCCGAACAGCGACGCGCGGAAGATCCCTTCGTTTCCGTACGGGTTCAGCGCAACAAAGGCCAGGCCGACGCCGGCGCAGATGAGATACGCCCACGCCCAGCGCTGGCGCCGATGCCGAGCGACGGCGGCGAGCGCTCCGAGGCTGAGAACGACCATCCCAAGGAGCAGCGCATGTGAGCTCTGCCCGACGATCGGGTCACGGCTCAACCCGGGTCGGGCGGCCAGCGCCGGTGGTTTGAAGTTCGAGATGTTGCCGAGCGCCGAGAGCGAGAAGTAACCCTTCAGCACGTTGTGGTTGATGAGCGCCCATAGCCCGGCGGGAGCAAGGATTCCGATCCCCGCCCAGCGCGGGTGCGCCAGGCGGAAGACTCCGAGCACGATCAGCACGCCGCCGACGACGTAGGGGCTGAGCTCATGGCTGATCGCCAGCGCGCAGCCCGCGGTGACGATGAGCGGCCACTTCAAGCGGGACTCGATCCCCGACCACCGGCCGATCGCCAGGCCGAACACGCACAAACCAAGCGCGTACCCCGCCGCCTGTGGGGAAAAGTAGTCCGCGCCGATCGCATCCACGAGCACGACGAGCGTGATCGCCACCCAGCGGCGATACCGGTCGTCGATCACCTGCCCGAACAGATACGCCAGCGCCGGGATGCGAATGAGTCCCATGACCATCGGCCAGAACGTGGCGATGCCGGTGGAGTCGCCGACGTGGGCCGTCCGACATAGCCAGGCCACGCCGGCGAAGAACGCGGAGTAGGCGGAGTAGATCCCCTGGCTGGCGTGGAGCCGGTGGGTGTGCAGGATCAGCTGCACGATCTCGATGTGCTTGCCCGCCGACTGCGAGCGCGGCATGCCGTAGATCAGGGCCGGCGTCAGCGTCAGCGCGAGCACGAGCGAGAGCACGCCAAGCGCCGCGTAGGGCTCAGGCTCGCGCCGAGCCAGCACCACTCCGGCCAGGACGAGAACGACGCCGGCATACCAGAGCGGCGTTATCTTGGGGAGCAGTCCGCCGATACCGGGGACGACGTGGCCGGTCGCAATCGCCGAGCTGAGCCATAGCCCGGTGCCGGCCAGCGTGCAGAGCAGCGTCGGCCGCATGACGGCGCCAAGCAGCGAGTGGGCGGTGATTCCTGGCTTCCAGTCGCGCAGCTCGGCGACCGCGCCCGGCAGTGCGATCGCGTGGACGGTTGCCGCCGCGGCAACCACGACGGCCGCGGCCACGTCGGGGTACCAGAGCGGCTCGAGCACAAGCAGCGCGCCCACGAGAAACGCGGTGGAGAGTCCGATCAGTGCGCCGACGGTGAGGCGCGCCGACAGCGACGCGGTTCGGGAGAACGCGAGCGGCGCGGTGCCGACACCGAAGACGAGCGCGCCGAGCGCGCCGGCGAGCGACAGGTTCGGCACCGCAGCGATCCGACCCGTGAGGAACACCGCCAGGCAGGCGAGGAATGCGACGCTTAGCAGCAGCCGCCACGGCGCTCCGGCCGGCGCGGCGACGACCGGCACGGTCAGCTCGGGGCGCGGTTCGTAGCGCTCGCCGGTCTCGAAAGTGCGTGGAGGGGTCAGGACGTCGGTCATGGAGCCACCTCGTGTAGATGCGACGTGGCCTGCTGCCGGCGGGCCCTGAGGTATGCCCGCGGACCGGCGAGGAGACCGCGGACCTCGCTGCTCATCAGCCCGGCCGGCATGCCGCTCTCCTCGGCGGCAGAACGCGAGCGGCGGCCGAGCAAGATCGCGTGCTGGAGCACGAGCAGCATCCGCGCGGCGAGTCTCGGGCCTGCTGGCCACGACAGCAGGTGCTTGAACAGGTAGGCCGAGAGCCCCTTGCCGTAGCCGTACATCTGCGTCTGGAGCTGCTCGGCATCGACTCGGTGCTCGTGCCAGGCGAGCGCGGCTGGCTCGTAGCTCAGCGCATAGCCGGCTGTGAGCACGCGCACGAACGCGTCAAGGTCCTCACCGCCGGCCGTTGGGGACCCGGCACCGAGGCTCTCATCAAAGCCACCCAGGCCGCGGATCACGTCGGCCTTGAACGCGATGTTCGCGCCGGTTCCGAACACACCTGCGGCGTACGGGTGCAGCCGCGAGTCGCCGGGCCCCCTGGCAGCCCGGAAGACGCGCGGATCACAGCTCGACGACCACCACACGCGACCATCGAAGTACTGCTCCGCCGGATGCTCGAGCGAGGAGCTCGCCACGAGGCCGGTGACACACGCCACATCCGACGTGCGACGGAAACCGCGCAGCAGGCCGGCCAGCCACAGCGGATCGACGCGCACATCATCGTCGGTGAACGCGACGACCTCCCCACGTGCCTCGCGCAGGCCGCGGTTACGCGCGCACGACAGCCCGGGCCGCGGCTCGCACACGTAGCGCAGCCGCGGATCGTTGCGCGCTAGTTGGGTGACCAGCCGCTTGGTCTGAGCGTCGCTCGGTGCGTTGTCGACGACGAGCAGCTCGAGCGCAGGATGGGTCAGACGCTGCAGTGATCGCAGGCAACCTGACAGCTCTGTCGCGCGGTCGCGGCTGCAGACGATCACCGTGACGGAGACGTCGGCGTCGGCGCTCGGCGACAGCGTGCGGTCCGGAGCAGCGTCCGCCTCACGCGCCGCGAGATGGGCCTGTATCTCGTCGCACAGTCGCTGCTCGATCGCCTCCCACACGGCGCCCGGTTCGATCCGGCCGTCGCTCAGCGGCACGTGGATGAAGCCTGCAGGCTCTCCGTGAATCCTGATCAGAAGCCGAGCTTCGTCAAACGGCCTGCCGTCAGAGCTGACGATCCTGTCCTGCCGGAACCGCGGCGAGGCAACCTCGAGCTCACCGCACCAGACGGTCCGTAGCGCGCCGCTCGGTTGGGCTGAATCCGGACGCGCCGTGTCGCGCTGCTGGTTGGCGATGTCGATGCTGCGGCTGCGGCGCCGGCTGCGGAGATAGGCGACCGGCCCGCGCAGGAGGCCAAGGCGCTCGAGCCAGTCGAGTCGCTTCGGATAACGGCCACCCTTGACCGAGTTCTTGCGTGAGCGCGGGCTCAGCAAGTAGGACACCCCGCGCGGGATGCGGCGAACGATCGCCCACCGCTCCGGGCCAGTGACCAGATGCTTGGCCACCATCGCGCCGAGCCCGACGCCGTAGTGGACCGCCTGGCGCACGAGGCGCTCGACCGTATCCGGGTGACGATGCCATACGATCGTGGCCGGCTCGTAGACGAGCGTGCGCCCGCTCAGAAGCAGGCGGACGTAGATGTCGAGATCCTCACCGCCAAGGGCGAGACTTCCGGCGCCGAGGGCCGGATCAAATCCACCCAGATCTTCGAGCACGTCTCGGCGAAACGCCATGTTCGCGCCGGAGCCGAGGAAGCCGGCCGTATACGGGAACAGCGGCTGATCGGGCGGTGGCTGCCGCAACGAGTACATGCGCCGCGCGAAGCCCTTCTCGAAGGCGGTCATGCGCTGGATCAGCAACTGCGCGTCGGTCTCGAACTCGAGCGGCAGGATCAGACCAGTGACGCACGCCGCGACCGGGTGCCGCGAGAAGACGCGTCGTAGCTCCTCGAACCAGTGCTCGTCCATCGTCACGTCATCGTCGACGAACGCGACGATCTCGCCGCGAGCCTCCCGCAAGCCGGCGTTGCGAGCGCGAGAGAGTCCGGGCTGTGGCTCCGCGACAAAGCGCACGCGCGCGTCGCCGCCGAATGCCCGCTCGAGCGCGCCGCCAACCGAGGATCCGGCCGGCCGGTTCTCCACGACGATGACCTCTACCGGCCCTCGGGCGGCGGTCACGATGGCATGCACGCACGGCACGGTCGCGGCCGCGTCAGCGCAGGTGGTCACGATCACGGACACGAGCGCCGACTCCGCACGGGGGTCGGCGAGCGGTTCGCTATCGAGCTCCTCAGCCCATCCCGCCGCATTGGCGAGCTGGCGGTCGAGCTGCTCGCGAAGCGTCGTGGCAGAAACGACTCCGCTTGCCGGGACGGGGAGTTCGAGCCATCCAATCGGGCGCGGCCCGCGGCGCACGAGCGCCGCCAGCGTGCGGTACGGCTGGCCCGAGCGGGCCTTCGGAAGCTGCAGGTCGCGCAGGGCGCGTTCGGCGTCAACCGAACGCACGGCGCTCGGGGCCGAGAGATTCTGCACCCGGAGCGCTCCGGGCGTGGTGGGTGGTGGTGTGGTGGGCATCAGATTTGGGGTATTGGCTTGGTCGGGAACGGACGGAGCCGGCGGGCATGCAATCGGGCCCGTCGCGCGGCGCGAGCCGCCCGCGTGCGGACGCGCTCGCTCCGCCACGCCAGCGGCGCGCCGCGGCCGTCGAGGACGGCGGCGAGCTGCTCCTGGGAATCGGCGCCCGTGACCGTGTAGCGGGCCACGGCCCAGCTGTCGTCCGCCGTGTGGGAGATGGCATTCTTGACGGCGGCGGCGGACGTGAATCCGGCGCCGATGACGGCCTGCCGGACAGCTGTGTCATATGCGCCGTGGGGGTAGGCGAAGGTGTTGATCCGGCGTCCGATCTCGGACTCGAGGATCTGCTTGCTGTGGCCGATCTCCGCGTGCATCGCCGCGCGCGGGATCGAGTCGAGATGGGGATGGGTGACCGAATGCGCACCGAGCTCGACCTCGCCCTCGCGTTGGCTGAGTGCGCGCAGCTGAGCGCGGCTGAGCGCGCCGGCGGTGTCGAGCGAGCCGGCGGTCACGTACAGCGTCACCCGCAGGCTCGCGGCGCCGAGCGCGTCGAGCGCGGCCGGCGTGTCGGCGTACCCGTCGTCGAAGGTGATCGCCATGGCCCGCGGCGGTAGCGATGCCCGTCGGCGCAGCCCAGCGGCCAGCTCACCGATCGTCAGCGGCACGCGGCCACTCGCCGCAATCACCTGAAGATGCTCGGCGAATCGTTGCGGGCTGACCGCGAACTGATCGTGGCCGGCTTCTGCGACGCGGTGATAGAGAAGGACCGGGATGAGGGTGGGTTGGGTGGCCCCGCTCATGCTTCTCCCTCCAGTGCTGCGCCGGCGGAGCGCGTGGTCCAGCCCCAGGCGTAGCCAGCCGCGGTGATCGCGAGCCCGGCCAGGATGACCGCGGCCCGTCTGAGACCGCTCAGATCGCCTCGTAGCGCATCGGCGATGCCGGTGATCACCCCGCGCGGGAGCGTTCGCGTGGCGTAGCTGCGCTCACTGGCCAGCCCCGCGTTGCGGCCGACGTGGCGAGCCACGATCGCCTTCGAGATGCCCTCCGACCAGCAGCGGGAACGGAAGTAGGGCCAGCTGCTCCGATCGGGCTCGACCAGGTGGTCGACGCGCGCCCGCGGGACGTGGAGGATCGTCGTCCCGGGCAGCGCGTGGCTGACGCGAACCGCGAGCTCCGTTTCCTCGCAGCCGAGCGGGGTTGCATCGAGCCGGCCGACCCCCTCGCGAAAACCACCCGCACGCTGGATCGCATCGCGTCGGAATGACATGTTGGCGCCGATCGGGTTGCGGATCGGTGTCACTTCGCTCGGCAGGCCCATGTAGCTGCACCCGATCGTCCAGAAGAACTCCGCCGGCAGCCAGTCGCGGGCTTCGCCCTGGTGCCAGCGCGGTTCCACGACGCCTCCTGCCCCGACGACGGCGGGGTCTTCGTAGCACCCGATCAGCTCGGCGAGCCACTCGCGATCGGCCCGCGCATCGTCGTCGAGGAACGCGACGACGTCGCCGCTCGCCTGCGCCACGCCCGTGTTCCGGGCACCCGAGAGTCCGCGCGCGCCGGCGTTCGCGAGGACCGTTAGGTGACGGAAGCCGGCCGCGGCGCGCTCGAGCAGCTCGGGATTGTGGTCGACGACGACGATCGTCTCGAGCGGCGGTTGCGTTTGTGACTGCACGGAAGCCACCGCCTCGGTCAGGGCCTCCCAGCGGCGGGCGGTGTACGCACAGATCACGACGCTGACCGTCGGAACGGTCGCACCTGGGCGCGCGGACTCGTGTGCGCGCTGCGGCGCACGTTCGATCAATGTCTCGCGCGTCAACGGACAGGCGAGGTCTGTTGGTGGTTCTCAGCGCGGCCGGTCGTCGTGCCCTGCTTGGCCATCGCCTCGCGTTCGGGGCGATCGACCGGATGGAGCTCCCGGTATGAGATCGGCTCCTCAGCGCCGTCGGCCACGTTCTCCAAGCGTTCGCTCACGATCGTGCGCAGAACCCGCATCCCGTCACGGACGGGCCGCAGCTTGCTCACGCCGTGGATCCGTTCCTGCTCCACGCTCGGCACCTCGGCCACTTCCAGGCCGGCCTTGGCTACCCGCACGTTCATCAGCGTCTCGACCTCGAAACCGTCGCAATTGACGTTGATCAGCGGCAGCAGTTCGGTCCAGAACGCGTTGTAGCCGTAGCACAGGTCCGTGTAGGTCGTGTCGAACAGTGCGTTCACCGTCCCGTTCAGAAACCGGTTCCCCAGCCTCCGGAAGGGGGTGATGTCGACGCTTCCACCGCCCTCGATGAAGCGCGAGCCCTTGGCAAAATCCGCTCCGGCGAACAGCGGATCGAGATAGCGCGGAATCTCGGCCGGATCGGTCGAGCAATCCGCGTCGAGCATGACGATGATGTCACCGCAAGCGGCAGCGAAACCGCAGGCAAGCGCATTGCCCTTGCCGGAGCCGTCCTGCAGCACGACGCGGACGGACGGGTGAAGCGCGCGGGCGACGTCGACCGTGTCGTCGGTCGAATGGCCGTCCACGATGATGATCTCGTGCAGCTCCTCGAACGGGAGCCGCGCGAACACGTGAGGAAGGTTCGCCGCCTCATTGAGTGTCGGGATCACGACGCTCACCCGCGCGAACGAGCGGGGTGGTCGGCTGCTGCCGCGGTGCTCGGGCTCCGGCCGCCGTAGACCAGAGCGCGTTCCTGAGCTGTGGTATTGGGTTCTGAGCTGCATCAATCTCCCCGGCCAGCGGCCGCGGTCGGATTTGATCAAGGACAAGCTCTCCTGCCTCGAAGGCACACACAACGCGCACGTGGGCCATCAAGACCCTGCGCGCTCCCTGCGGCGCGAATCGGCCCGTTCGCGCTCGTCAACATGGTTCCCGCGCTAAACGCGTACCACATTGGCCGCCGGTACAAACTTGGACGTGATGACCTGCGCCCGACGGCAGGGGTCCCAACTTAGCAACGGCAACTTTTCCCGCGGCTAAAGAGCTGGTCGGAGCGCCGTGAGGAACCTGTCTGAGCCCCGATTAGACTCGGCGGCCGTGGACATCGGCCAGGTCCTCCCGAGCGCGGCAGATGCTCCGCGCCTAGCCATCACGAACCTCGCCTACGCCACCGACCAGGTCACTCCGGGCACGCTTTTCTTCTGCGTCCGCGGCTTCACGCGTGATGGCCACGACTTCGCCCCGCAGGCGATCGCCAAGGGCGCGGTGGCGCTCGTGGTCGAGCGGCCACTGGGGCTGGGGGTGCCGGAGGTGCTCGTGGACAACGTCCGCGTGGCGATGGCTCCGGCGGCGGCCAATTTCTACGGCGACCCGACGGCTGCGCTCCAAACCGTTGGGATCACAGGCACGAACGGCAAGACGACGACGGCCTTCCTCGTACGGGACCTGCTAGAGGCAGGCGGGCGTCAGACCGGCCTCCTCGGCACGGTCAAGTCGGTGATCGGCGGCCGCGAGCACGAGGTGGAGCGCACCACCCCGGAGGCGATCGACCTCCAGCGCACGTTCAAGCAGATGCTTCAGGCAGGGGACGTGGCGGTCGCCATGGAGGTCTCCTCGCACGCCCTCGAGCTCCACCGCGCCGACGCGATCCACTTCGCCGTGGCCATGTTCACCAACCTGACCCAGGACCACCTCGACTTCCATCCGACGATGGAGGACTACTTCCAGGCCAAGCGACGGCTGTTCACCGAAGCCGCCCCGCGGCATGCCGTGGTCAACCTCGATGATGCATACGGCGCACGGCTGGCGGCCGAGCTCGACGGGGCGTTGACGTTCGCCCTGCACGACGCGGCCGCGACCTACCAGGCAGTTGACGTCGAGCTGGGTCTGCATGGGTCGCAGTTCAGCGTCCGCGGTCCGGACGGCGTCCATCAGCTCAGCTCGCCGCTGCGGGGCCGCTTCAACGTCTACAACGTGCTCGGTGCCTTCGCTGCCGGCCGGGCGCTGGACGTGCCGGTGGAGAGCGCAGTCGAGGCGGTGCGGAGCGCGGGACGCGTTCCCGGCCGCTTTGAGGCGGTTGACGAAGGCCAGGACTTCGCCGTCATAGTCGATTACGCGCATACGCCCGACTCGCTGGAGAACGTGCTCCGGGCCGCCCGCGCGCTGACCGACAAGCGCGTGCACGTCGTGTTCGGGGCTGGGGGCGACCGCGATCGAGGCAAGCGCCCGCTGATGGGCGAGATCGCCAGCCGGCTGGCCGACGTCGTGATCGTCAGCTCCGATAACCCACGCTCAGAAGAACCCGAGGCGATCATTCAGGACATCCTGGCCGGCGCCGCGCCAGGGACGGTTCACGAGGTGGATCGCAGGCTCGCCATCGCCCAGGCGATCGGCGCCGCCGACGCCGGGGACGTCGTCGTGATCGCCGGCAAGGGGCACGAGCAGGGGCAGGAGTTCGCCGGCGGCTTCAAAGTCCCGTTCGACGACGCCACGGTGGCGCGTGAGGCGTTGCGGCGCATCGCACTGAGGAACTGAGGATTGAGGGTCATCCTGCTGACCCCGCGTTTTCTGGTTTGCGAAAGAAATGGGCATTATTTGCCATTAGTTTGGAAACCGCAGGAACGGATCGGGAGCTGCGCGAGGTGCATGGCGCCGCGCTGGAGCCCGACGCGGTTCCCACGCTGCGGGACGTCCTGGAGACCGTCGCTGAGTTCGGGGAGGCAAGCGCCGGGCTGGTGGCATGGGATCTCTGCGTCTCGGAGATAGAGCTAGGCCCGGTGTGGGACCAGGCGGTCGGGGAACAGCTGATCGAGCCGGTGCGCAGGTGTGCTGAGACGGGCGAGACGCTGTACCGGCTGATCGAGCTCCGGACGCGCCCCAACAACTAGCCATCGCCGCGCCGACGGGTACTCTCCGGCCCGTGCAGCACTGGAGGCCGGAAGACGTCGCGCGAGCCGCCGGCGCGCGCGTGTTAGAGGGCGAGCGCGTCGCGTCGGGGCCGTCGAGTGCCGTGATCGATTCTCGCCAGGCCGGGCCCGGAACCTTGTTCTTCGGGTTGCGCGGGGCGAGCCAGGACGGGGGACGCTTTGCGGCTTCGGCGCTCGCCGCAGGGGCGTGGGGGGTGATCGCCAGCGAGTCGCACGCCCGGGCCGCGGTCGCCGAGGCGCGGTCGCGTGGCCGCGTCGTCTTTGTGGCGGAAGATCCGCTGCGGGCGCTCCAGAACCTGGCCACCGCGTGGCGTCGCGAGTTGGGCGCGCGCGTGATCGGCGTCACGGGCTCTACGGGCAAGACCTCGACAAAGGATCTTCTCCTGGCCGTACTCGCGCCGCACCGGCGAACCGTGGCCAGCCGGGCGAACTTCAACACCGAGATCGGCCTGCCGCTCGAGATCCTCGGCGCGCCGGCCGGCACCGAGGTGCTGGTGCTGGAGATGGCGATGCGCGGTGCCGGGCAGATCGCCGAACTTGCCGCGGTCGCCGAGCCCGACGTCGGCGTGATCGTGACGATCGGCCCTGTCCATCTGGAGCTGCTGGGCTCGATCGAGGCGATCGCCGCCACCAAGGCCGAACTGATCGCGGCGCTGCCACCAGGTCGCGGAACGGCGGTGATCCCGGCCGGCGAAGCGCTCCTGGCGCCGCACCTGCGCAGCGACATCACAACCGTCACGTTCGGCGTGGGCGGGGACGCGAGCTTGCTTGACGCCGACGGCGAGCACGTGACGATCGATCTCCGGGGCCGACTGATCGAGCTGCAGGTCCCGTTCACCCAGGCTCACCTGCGGACGAACCTGCTCGCGGCGGTGGCCGCCGCCGACGCGATCGGCGTGACGCCGGGCGGCCGGGTCGAGGCGACACTGTCGCCCGGCCGAGGCCAGCGCGTCGAGCTGCCGGGCGGCGTGACTCTGATCGACGACTGCTACAACGCCAACCCGATGTCTATGAAAGCCGCCCTCGACGACCTCGCCGCCACCGCGGCCGGCGATCAGCGCCGGCGGGTGGCCGTGCTCGGCGACATGCTCGAGCTCGGGCCCGACGAGCGCTCCTACCACGTGGTGATCGGCGAACACGCCGCTCGCACCGACGTCGATGTGCTGGTGACGGTCGGGCCACTGGCGTCCGCCATGGCCGACGGCTTCGATGGCGAAGTCCACGCCACCCGCGACGCCGGTGAGGCGGCAGCGCTCCTGCCCGACCTGGTCGAGCCGGGGGATGTCGTGCTGGTCAAGGCATCGCGCGGGGTGGGCCTGGAACTCGTGTGTGGCGCACTCGGCAGCGAGGCATTCGCCTGATGGGCTCGATCTCGGGTCGCGTCCTCATCGCCGGCACGGCCTCGCTGCTCATGTGCCTGTTCCTCAGCCCGAAGTTCATCGACTTCCTGCGGCGTAACCAGTTCGGACAGAACATCCGCGAGGAAGGTCCTTCCGGGCACCAGGCCAAAGCGGGCACCCCGACGCTGGGCGGCGTGATCATCTTCATCGCCTTCGCCGTGCCTTTCCTGATCCTCTCCAACCGGGGGTGGTCGGCCATCGGGGTGTTCGGCGCCGCGGCGGCCTGCGCGCTGCTCGGCTTCGCCGACGACTACACGAAGATCGTCAAGCGCCGCTCGCTCGGCCTGCGGGCCCGGACGAAGCTGGCCGTGACGATCGCCATCTCGCTCGGTCTGTGGTGGGTGGCCACGCAGAAAGCGCACCTCCAGCCGAACGTCAAGTTCCGCTTCGTCGATCTGAACATTGACCTCGGGCCGTTCTATCCCGTGTTCATCTACCTGGTCGTGGCCGGGACGACCAGCGCGGTCAACCTGACCGATGGGCTGGACGGCCTGGCCGCCGGCTGCGCGGCCATCGTGCTGCTCGCCTACATCGGGATCACCTTCATCGCCGGAGCGGCCGAGCGTGACCTGACGATGCTGGCCGCATGCCTGGTCGGGGCGTGCATCGGCTTTCTCTGGTTCAACAGCTTCCCGGCCAGCATCTTCATGGGCGACACCGGCTCGCTCGGATTGGGCGGCGCGATCGCCGGCCTCGCCGTGATGACCAAGACCGAGGTGCTGCTCGTGCTGCTCGGCGGCATCTTCGTGATCGAGGCCCTCTCGGTCCTGATCCAGGTGTTCTCGTTTCAGACGTTCCGCAAGCGCGTGTTCCTGATGGCGCCAATCCATCACCACTTCGAGCTCCAGGCCTGGTCGGAGACGAAGATCATCCTGCGCTTTTGGATTGTGGCTGCCGCCTGCGGGGCGATCGGCTTCACGGTGTACCAGCTGAGCATTCGTGGCTAAGCCGCGGCCGCCGCTCCCGCCCGGTCCATATCTGATCATCGGCCTCGCGCGCTCCGGCGTGGCGGCGGCCTTGGCGCTGCGCGCCCGCGGGGAGGAGGTGATTGGCTGCGATGCGGGCGCGGCTGACAACCCCGAGTTACAGGCGGCGGCCGGAAGGCTTCGCCAGGCCGGTGTCGAAGTTCACCTGGATGCGTCAGGCGACGTACTTGCCGCCCGTGCCAGGACGCTCATCAAGAGCCCCGGCGTACCTCAAAACGCTCCCGCGATCCTCGCGGCGAGACGTCGTGGGCTGCCCGTCCTGGGTGAGCTGGAGCTGGCCTGGCGGCTCCTCGAGAACGAGTTCATCGCCGTGACCGGGACGAACGGCAAGACCACGACGAGCGAGTGGATCGGGCACGTTCACCGCGAGGCGGCGGTGCCGGTGGCGGTCGCCGGTAACGTCGGCACTGCGGTCGCGTCGCTCGTCGGGGCTCTGCCAGCGTCGAGCACGATCGTCTGCGAGGCGTCGTCGTTCCAGCTCGAGGATTCGGTGGACTTCTCCCCGGAGGCCGCCGTGCTGCTCAACCTGACGCCGGACCATCTCGACCGCCACGGCTCGTACGAGTCCTATGTCGAGGCCAAGCTGCGGATCTTCGCCAACCAGGGCAACGATGGCGTCGCCGTGGCGCCGGTCGATCTCGAGGTGGACGATCTCGGCGGTTGCGCTCGGCGGGTGACGTTCGGAAGCGGCGGTGGCGCCGAGCTGTCCGAGCGCTCAGGCCAGCTGTGGTGGGACGAGCAGCCGCTGATGGCAACCGAGGAGATCGGGCTGCCCGGCGCGCACAACGTCCAGAACGCGATGGCCACTGCGGCGGTCTGCCTGGCCCGGGGCATCGACCCCGAGGCGGTCATCAGCGGCCTGCGCAGCTTCACCGGCGTCGTGCACCGGCTGGAGCTGGTGGCGGAGCGAGGTGGCGTCGCGTTCGTCAACGACTCCAAGGCGACGAATGTGGCCAGCACGGTGGTCGCGCTGCGCTCGTATTCCGGCGGCGTCCACTTGATCGCCGGTGGTCGCGGCAAGTCGCAGGACTTCACGCCGCTGGTGCCGCTCGTCGCCGAGCGCTGCCGCGCCGTGTACCTGATCGGCGAGGCGGCGCGGGAGCTGGCGCTGGCCCTGGACGCGAGCGGCGTGCCGCTGCACGAGGTGGGTGACCTGGAGCACGCGGTGGCCGCTGCGGCGAAGGCCGCATCGCCCGGCGAGGTGGTGCTGCTCTCGCCCGCCTGCGCCAGCTATGACCAGTACCGCGACTTCGAGGCGCGCGGCGATCACTTCCGTCAGCTAGTGGAGGCTGCCTGATGGCTGGTGCCGCGGCGGCCGCCCGCCCCGAGCGGTCGGGCGGTGCGGGGGCCTCCGGCAAGCGTCTGGGTCGCGGTTCGCGCGCCCGGGCGCCGGCCAAGCACGTCCCGCCGCCGCTCGAGCACCGGATCCTGATGACCGCCACGCTGTGCCTGCTCGCGTTCGGGGCGGTGATGGTGTACAGCGCCTCCTCACCGATCGGCGTGCTCGGCGGGCACGGCAACGGCACGGGCGAGTTCGTCCGCTACCTGATCTTCGCCGCCGGCGGGTTCGCCGCGATGCACGTGCTGGAACGGCGCGGGCTCGCGCTGCTCGACCGCCGGCTCGTCACGCTGCTGCTGCTCGGCTCCTTCGCGCTGCTCGTGCTCGTGCTCGCGCCCGGTTTCGGTGTCCGGGTCAACGGCGCCCGGCGCTGGTTTGCCGCAGGCCCGATCCAGTTCCAGCCCTCCGAGCTGATGAAGCTCGCGCTGGTGCTGTACGTCGCGCGCCACCTGGCCGACCACCCCCGGCGGATGCGCCGCTTTCGGACCGCAATCGCGCCGATCGCGATGGTCATGGGGCCGGCCTGTCTGCTGATCGTTGTCGAGCCGGACCTCGGCACCGCACTGGTCGTCGCCTTCTCGATCACCTCGCTACTGATCGCTGCGGGCATGCCGCTGCGCTACCTCGCCGGGCTGGGCGCCGTCGCCGGCGTGCTGGTCCTGTTGCTCGTCATGGCCCAGCCGTATCAGCAGGCCCGGCTGCTGTCGTTCCTTCATCCGTGGTCGGCCGGTCGTGGCGCCGGGTATCAGGCGGTGCAGGGTCAGATCGCGCTCGGGTCGGGTGGGCTGGTCGGGGTCGGCCTCGGTCGCTCGGTGCAGAAGGTCTTCTACCTGCCCGAGGC
>JBJMLD010000033.1:0-7033 GCA_045805545.1 Solirubrobacteraceae bacterium
GCACGCCTGGCGCAAGTTCCCGTTCCTCGATCCGGACCTGCCGGCGGAGGTACTGCCGCCGGGGTGGCCACGGGAACGGGCGCACGATCTGTTCGTCGCGCGGCATGAGCGCTGGCGCGAGAAGGCGGTGGAGTACTTTGCTGAGCTTAAGGGCGAGCTCGCGGTGCGAGAGGAGAGGGCAGCATGATCGTTTCGAACGCCAGCGACGTGGTCGAACGGCAGGTGAGCGCGGGTCACGGTTCGAAGCCGGCGCTGATTGCGGATGACGCGACGCTGACCTACGACGAGCTGCGACGGCAGGTCAACCGCGCCGGCGGGCTGCTGCGAGAGCTCGGCGTGCGCCGTGAGCAGCGCGTGCTACTCGTGCTCGATGACACCACGGCGTTCCCGATCCTGTTCCTCGGCGCGATGCGCATCGGGGCTGTCCCAGTCCCGGTCAGCCACCTCGACAAGGACGACAACTTCCGCCACTTCGTCGACGACTCCTACGCGGAGCTCGTGGTGGCCGACGCCGGCGTGCTCGACCGGCTGATGGCGGCGCTGTCCGGACGGCAGGTGCGCTGGCTGTGCCGTGGCCGCGACGACGCGGGCGTGATCGAGCTCGACGAGGCGCTGGGAGGCCAGTCAGACGAGCTGGACGCGGCGCCAACGCACCGTGACGACATGGCCTTCTGGCTCTACAGCTCGGGCTCGACCGGCAAGCCGAAGGGCGTGGTTCACCTGCACCACGACATCGAAGTCACGTGCGAGAACTACGCCCGTCACGTGCTCGCACTGAACCCCGACGACGTGACGTTCTCGACCACGAAGATGTTCCACGCCTATGGGCTCGGCAACAGCCTGTCGTTCCCGTTGTGGGCCGGCGCCACCGCTGTCGTGATGAGCGGCCGCCCGGCGCCGGCGCCGATCCTCGATCGCGTGCGCATGCATCGCCCGACCGTGTTCTTCTCGGTCCCCGCGCTGTTCGCCGCGCTCGTGCGCGCGCCCGAGGCCGACGGTGCGTTCGAGCCGGTGCGCTTCTGCGTCTCGGCGGCCGAGCCGCTGCCGGCGCCGACCGTCGAGCGCTGGCGAGAGCGCTTCGGCATCGACATCGTCGACGGGATCGGCTCGACCGAGATGCTCCACATCTATTGCTCCAACCGGCCGGGACACATCGAGCCCGGCACCAGCGGCTGGCCCGTGCCCGGCTACGAGCTGCGCCTGATCGACGACGCCGGCGCGGTGCTCGATGGGCCTGGCATCGGCGCGCTGCACGTCCGTGGCGACTCGTGTGCCGCCTACTACTGGCACCAGCACGAAAAGACGAAGGCCTCGATGCTGGGCGATTGGTTCGTCAGCGGCGACCGCTACGAGCGCAGCGCCAATGGAACCTATACCTACGTGGGGAGGACCGACGACATGCTCAAGGTCGGGGGGTTGTGGGTCTCGCCCGTCGATATGGAGCATGTCCTGATCGAGCACCCGCGGGTGGCCGCAGTAGGCGTCGTCGGCGTCAGCCTCGGCGGCGCGAGCCGGATCGCCGCCTACGTGCAGTGTGAGGGCGGAGCCGGCGACGACGCTCTGGCAGACGAGCTTCGGGCCTGGTGCAAGGAGCGGATGCGCCGCTACGAGTACCCGCACCTGGTCCAGTTCGTCGATGGCCTGCCACTGACGCTGACCGGAAAGGTGCAGCGCTTCCGCTTGCGTGAATGGGCCGCCGAGGCAGCTCTCGCCGAGGCGGTTGAAGTGGTTCGCCTGCCATGATCCCGCCGTGGCCGCGGCCGGAGCAAAACCGCATCGTGTCGTTGTCGTAGGAGGCGGCTTCGGCGGACTGACCGCCGTGCGCGCGTTGGCGCACGCCGACGTCGAGGTGACGCTGATCGACCGGCGCAACTTCCACCTGTTCCAGCCGCTCGCCTACCAGGCGGCGACCGGAGCGCTGTCGCCGGCGGAGATCGCGCCGCCGCTGCGCTCGGTGTTCAAGCGCCAGAAGAACGCCCGCGTGCTGCTCGGCGAGGTCGTCGACTTCGATCTGGAACGGCGTGAGGTGATCGCTTGCTGCTTTCCCAACGGGGAGATGCGAACCCATCTTCCCTACGACACCCTGATCGTCGGTGGCGGCTCGCAGTACTCCTACTTCGGCCACGACGATTGGCGGCCGAACGCGCCGGAGCTCAAGTCGCTCGAGGGTGCTCTTGACATCCGCAGCCGTGTCCTCAGCGCGTTCGAGGCCGCGGAGGTTGAAGCAGACCCCGAGGAGCGCAAGGCGTGGCTGACTTTCGTGGTCGCCGGGGCTGGCCCAACCGGGGTCGAGATGGCGGGACAGATTGCCGAGCTGGCCCGTGACACGCTGCGCGGGGACTTCCGTGCCATCGACACGCGGGAGGCGACCGTGTTGCTGGTCGAGATGGCCGACCGCGTATTGACGGCGTTCCCGCAGTCGCTCTCCCGCAAGGCGGCGCGCTCGCTCGAAGAGCTTGGGGTCACGCTGCTCCTCGGCCACGCCGTCGTCGACATCGATTCCGGCTCCGTCTCGGTGCAGGCGGGCGGTGACGAGGCGCAGCGCATCGGCGCTCACACGACGATCTGGGCGGCCGGCGTTATGGCCTCCGGCCTGGCGCGCGCTCTGGCCTCGAGGGCCGGAGCCGACGTGGATCGGGCCGGGCGGATGACGGTCGAGGGCGACCTGACGCTGTCCGGGCACGCCGAGGTGTTCGCGATCGGGGACATGGTTCGCGTGCGCGGCGCCGACGGATCGATCACCGCACTGCCCGGGCTGGCGCCGGTGGCGATGCAGCAGGGGCGCTACGTGGCCAAGGTCATCCGGCGTCGGCTGGAGGGTAAGTCGAGTCGCTCGTTCCGCTACCGCGACAAGGGCAACCTGGCCACGATCGGCCGCTCGAAGGCCGTGGCGGAGATCGGCCCGATCCGGATCGGCGGCTCGCTCGCGTGGCTGCTCTGGCTCGGGGTGCACATCTTCTACTTGATCGGCTTCGAGAATCGGGTCCTGGTGCTGCTTCGCTGGTCGGTCAGCTTCTTCACGCACGGCCGTGGCGCGCGGCTGATCACCGAGGCGGTGCCTGGCGGCGGGCGTCGCCCGCCTCGCGAATGACGTGGGGGTGGGCGCAAACCACCCTAGGGGTGCTAGTCGCCGACGCCGCCTGGATGGAGTATGTGGCCACACCGCAAGCCCCTTTTCAGGAGAAGCCACATGTTCAGCCAAGACCCAGGAGCAACTGCCAGCTATCGCACTATCGCCCGCGGACACGGCGGCGGTTGGGCCCGGACCTACCGGCGCGCGCAGGCCGAGATGCCGGTGAGCGGCCGCTCGGAGAGGCGCCACAGCCTCGGCGACTCACGAATTCGTGCCGGCCGCTCGCAGCTGGATGTCATGCTTTCGAGCCATGACAACAGCCGGAAGGCAGCCTGACGCCGAAACGCTGGTCGATGTCGACCGGCTCCTACGCGCCTACCACGACGAGCACCCGGATCCCTCCGATCCGGCCCAGGCGGTCTCGTTTGGAACCTCGGGGCACCGCGGCAGCTCGCTGAACGCGACGTTCACCGAGGATCACATCGTCGCCATCAGCCAGGCGATCGCGGATTACCGGGCGGGGGAGGGCATCGACGGGCCGCTGTTCCTGGGCCGCGATACACACGCGCTGTCTGAGCCGGCGTTTCGCACCGCGATCGAGGTGCTGGTGGCGCGCGGTGTGGATCTCGCGGTCGACTCCGAGGACGGCTACACGCCGACGCCGGCCGTATCGCACGCGATCCTCAAGCACAACGCCACCTCCGGTGCGCCACGCGCCGACGGGATAGTCATCACGCCCTCGCACAACCCGCCTGAGGACGGCGGCTTCAAATACAACCCGCCCCACGGAGGTCCGGCCGACACCTCGGTGACCAAGCAGATCCAGGACGCGGCCAACGAGCTCCTGCGCGGCGGACTGGGCGGCGTGGAGCGGGTTTCGTTCGACGCGGCTTCTGAGCGCGTACGCCGTTATGACTATCGCGGCTCGTATGTCGACGACCTCCCGTCCGTCGTCGCGCTGGACGAGATCGCCCGCGCCGGCCTCCGGCTCGGCGCCGATCCGCTGGGTGGCGCGAGCGTCGACTACTGGGAGGCCATCGGCAGCCGCTACGGCCTCTCCTTGGAAGTCGTCAACGACCGCGTCGACCCAACGTTCTCGTTCATGCCGCTCGACCACGACGGCAAGATCCGCATGGACTGCTCCTCGCCGGACGCGATGGCCGGCCTGATCTCGTTGAAGGACCGCTTCGATATCGCGTTCGCGAACGATCCGGACGCTGACCGACACGGCATCGTCACTCGCGGGGCCGGGCTGCTCAACCCCAACCACTATCTCGCCGCCGCGATCGCCTACCTGTTCGGCGGGGCCCGGGGCGATTGGCCGAGCGGCGCCGGCGTGGGCAAGACGATGGTCTCGAGCAGCATCATCGACCGCGTCGTGGCCGGCCTCGAGCGGCGGCTGGAGGAGGTTCCGGTCGGCTTCAAGTGGTTCGTCGACGGGCTGCTGAACGGTTCGCTGGGCTTCGGCGGCGAGGAGAGCGCCGGGGCCAGCTTCCTCTGCTTCGACGGCAGCGCGTGGAGCACCGATAAGGATGGGCTGATCATGTGCCTGCTGGCCGCCGAGCTGACCGCGCGGCTCGGGCGTGATCCGGGCGAGTTCTACGGCGAGCTCACAGACCGCTATGGGGCGCCGGTGTATCGCCGCGTCGACTCGCCCGCCTCGGCTGAGCAGAAGCGCGCATTGGGCGGCCTTTCACCCGACGACGTGACGGCGCGTGAGCTGGCCGGCGACCCGATCGAGGATGTGTTGACGGCGGCGCCGTCCGGCGCGCCGCTCGGCGGGGTGAAGGTGGTCACCCGCAACGGCTGGTTCGCCGCGCGCCCGTCCGGAACCGAGGACGTCTACAAGCTATACGCGGAGAGCTTCAACGGCGAGGAGCACCTGGAGCGAATCCTCGAGCAGGCACGCGAACTGCTCGACGGCGTGCTGGCGGGTGGATGAGCTCCGATCCGGCAGGGCTGGCCGCCGATCATCGCGTCGGCACGCGATTCGGTGAGTACCAGATCACCGCGCTTATCGGCGTAGGGGGGATGGGCAAGGTCTACCGCGCCACGGGGTCCGACGGAACGCCGGTGGCGCTCAAGATCGTCAAAGACGACCTGGCGCGCGACGAGACGTTCCGGCGCCGGTTCCGGCGCGAGGCGCGGATCGCGCAGACGGTGCACAACCCGCACGTCGTGCCCGTGCACGACACGGGTGAGTTCGACGAGCTGCCCTACCTGGCCGCCCAGTTCATCGAGGGCACGGTGCTGGAGCAGAAGCTTGCCCGTGAGGGGAAGCTGTCGCTCCCGGTCGCGGCGCGGATCTGCGCTCAGGTGGCCGAGGGACTCGATGCCCTGTGGCAGGCCGGGATGGTCCACCGCGACGTAAAGCCGGCCAACATCCTGCTCGACCAGGCGCAGACCGCCTACATCACCGACTTCGGGCTGGCCAAGGACAGCGCGGGTACGGTCCTGACCCGTCCAGGGCAGCCGCTCGGGTCGATGGACTACATGCCGCCCGAGCAGATCCGCGGCGACCCGGTGACGGGGGCGGCGGACACGTACTCGCTGGGCTGCGTGGCGTTCGAGTGCCTCGCCGGGCGGCCGCCGTTCTCCGACCGCGAAGGCATGCGCGTCCTGTGGGCGCACCTGCAGGACGAGCCGCCCGATCTCGTGGCCGAGCGGCCCGATCTGCCGGCCGGCGTGGCGGCGGTGATCCGCCAGGCCCTAGCCAAGCAGCCCGCGGACAGGCCGGCATCGAATGCGGCGTTTGCGGCGGCGCTGGTGGCCGCGGCCGGGGTGGCACCGTGAGGTCGTTCGGGGGCGGTTCGGGCTTCGTTGGAGCTGGCGTGGCGGTTTTGCTCGGCGTGGTGGCTGTGCTTGGCGGCTGCGGGACCGGCTCGGACCTGCCATCGAGCTCCACCGGGGCGGCGTCGACAGCCCCCGTGGCGGCGGGCACGGTCCACGTGGTGATGCAGAGCCTCAGCTTCACGCCGGACAGCATCGCCGGCAAGGTGGGCCAGCGCGTCCTATGGACGAACCAGGACAGCTCGCCCCACAACGTGCTCTACGTGAGCGGACCGCGGTTCACGTCCTCGCAGATCCTCCAGCCGGGTCAGAAGTTCTCGATCCGCCTCACCCAGACCGGGACGATCCACTACTACTGCTCGATCCACCCCTGGATGAAGGCGACCGTCGTCGTGTCGCGCTAAGCGCGCCGGCCGCGGCTCAGGCTGTTTGGCCCCGGGCGCGCGGATCGGCGATCTCGGTCGCGTCGACGCCGACTATGTGGCAGAGGTAGTTGACCTCGTCGCCGACCGTGGCCGCCGCGATGAAGCGGTGCAGGACGAAGGCGTAGACCATCTTCGTGTGCCCGTCGGCGGTGGTGGTCTTGCTCGGGACGAGCGTGCCGCACAGCGCCGGCGCCGTGGCCTCGCCGGGCAGGCTGTTGTTCAGTTCGCTGCGGTCGAGCACGTTGTCGTAGACGCCGTTGTGGTTGTAGTCGATGCCGTGCACGATGACGGCGGCGTTGCCGGCGCGGATCGCCGACGCGACGCCGCTCGGGATCGTGATCTGCCGCTTGTAGGCGATGTTGCCGGTGCTCGGGTAGCGCGAGAAGTCGACGATGCTCTTCGGGCTCGTGTCGCCGGTCGAGGTCAGCGCGACCTGCGGGTGGCCGTAGTACGCGATCCCGTTGGTGGTGCTGATCGCTAGATGCCCGTTGTGGTCCCGCGCCGCCGAGGCGGGCGGGCAGATGCCCTTGCCGCCGGCGTGGATGTGCATGGCGTGTGGCGCGCCGTTGAGCAGGCCGGCCGTGTCCACGGCGACCGTGGCGACGTCGCCGTTCAGGTTGACCGTGCCGCTTCCGTTTCCGGTGACGCGGTTGGTCGGGACGGGCTTGGTGGCTGCCGTGTAGCGCTTGCCGGCCGGCGTGATCGGCTTGGCCTTGTTGCCGCCCGAGGAGCCGAGCGCGATCAC
>JBJMLD010000034.1:0-7346 GCA_045805545.1 Solirubrobacteraceae bacterium
GCCCCACGTTCGCCCCCGCGGTCACGTTGGCGTGCATCAGGGTGGCGCCCTTGGGGGTGCCGGTCGTGCCCGACGTGTAGATGATCACGGCCGGAGCGTCGTCCGCCCGCTCAGTGACATCATCGACCGGCTCGGCATCCTCGAGCCTGCGCTCGAACTCTCCGGGCGTCACGATCAGGCAGTCCGCGCCGGCCTCGGCGCTTCCGGCCTGCGCCGGCTGCTCGAACTGCTGCCACCCGACCATCACGCGCGCGCCGGAGTCAGACAGGTGGTAGGCCACCTCGCGGTCCTTGAGCAGCGGGTTCATCGGCACGACGATCGCGCCGAGGCGCAGCGCCCCGAAGTAGACGATCGGGAAATAGGGGACGTTTGGCAGCTGCATGCCGACGCGGTCGCCCGGTTTCACCCCGCTTGCCCGCAGCAGCCCGGCCGCCCGCGCCACGGCTTGGTCCAGCTGGCCGTAGGTCAGGACGTAGTCGTCGAGCTTGACCGCGGGATGATCCGGATAATCCGCGGCCGCCGTCGACAGTTGCTCTGCGAAATTGGTCATCTGTCACTCCTCCTGGATCCTCGAATCAACACGAGTCGATGCGCGCCGTTGCCGTCATGGCCGGTTGCGCCCGAACAGATCGTGGGCCTTGACCCATTCCTCGGCCACCACGGCTGATCCGAGCGACAACTCGCCACACAGAACCGTGGCTGCGACGATCTCGGCGAATTTGTTGACCTTGCCGGCGCCGTAGCAGCCGAGCATCTCCAGGCACTCCCGCTGGGTGGCCAGGCCGGTGCCGCCGCCGTAGGTCGCGACGATCAGCGCGGGAATCGTGATCGAGTAGTAGTAGTCGCCGTTCTCGCGCCGCTCGGCATAGGCGAAGCCGGCGGACGACTCGGCCACGTTGGCCGCGTCCTGGCCGGTGGCGATGAACAGCGCCGTGATGCCGTTGGCCGAGTGTGCGCCGTTGTTGTTGACGCCCGACATGAAGCCGCCCAGGTTCGACACCTGCCGCGCGCGATACATCAGATCCGTGCTGGAGCGCATCACGCGGTCGAACAGCTCGTTTGGAACAACCGCTTCCGCCACCACGCGCTTGCCGCGGGTGTGCAACATGTTCACTTGCGAGCTCTTCTTGTCGGTGGCAAATGCCGCCTCCAGGAAGTAGTGCTCGATTCCCGGGTAGTGCTCCACGATCCATTGGCACGCCGCCTGCGTCGCCTTGCCGGTCAGGTTCTGGCCGGCCGCGTCACCGGTCGTGTAGTTGAAGCGCGTGAACAGGATCCGGCTGGCCGAATACTGCTCGATGTCCACCAGCCGGCCCGATCGAGTCGTCGTCCCGGCGGCCGCCTTGACGTCATCGAAATGCTCGGCCAGCCACTCGCCGAAGGCACGCGCTTCCCGAGCGCTGTGGAAGATGAACGCCGGCGCGCGCTGCATCCGGTCATCCATCACCGTAGTGGTCACGCCTCCCGCCTCGTAGAGCAGCCGCATGCCGCGGTTGTAACTCGCGATCAGCGTGCCTTCGGCGGTGGCCAGAGGCACGTAGAACTCGCCCTTGGCGTGTTCGCCATTGACCAGCAGCGGCCCGGCCAGACCGAGCGGGACCTGCGCCACACCGAGGAAGTGCTCGGCGTTGCCCGTGGCGATCGCCGGATCGAACGAGTAGTTGGTGACGTGCTCGAGCGATACGCCGGTGCGCTCGCGAACGAACTCGGCGCGCCGTGCCGCCGCCTCGCGGGTGTGATCGTTCTCGCGGTCGCGTGGAACCGGGATCCGATGGTTGGTGGCGGTAGCTGTCATGAGCTCTCTTCTCCTCTCGGTTGATCCCTCAGGGTGGTGCGGGACTCTCCTGTGCTCTCAGTGCGTTGTCCTCGATCGCGTCGAGGAGCTGTGGCCACAACCGTGGCGGCATGTCGTGGGCCATCCCCGGGACGAGCACGAGGCGGGCATTAGGGATCGCAGCCGCCGTCGCCTTGCCGCCGGATGGCATGACCAGACGGTCGGCGTCTCCGTGGATCACGGTGGTCGGCGTACGCAGCTGCCTGAGCGCCGGGGTGCGATCCTCGGCGGCAATGATCGCCGCCAGCTGGCGCGCCGCGCCGGCGGGGTGGATGCCCCGGTCGAAGGCGCGGTGGGCCAGGCGGCGGATGCGCTCCGGATCCGGCGGGTATCTCGTCGAACCGATTGCCTGATAGCTCTCGATGAGATCGCGCGCGTATCCCTCGCGGTCGAGCCGCGGCTGTCGCAGGAGCCGAGGCAGGAGTCGCGGGTGCGTCCAGCCGACGCGCCGGTTGCCGGTGCTCGACATCATCGACACCAGCGAGAGCACGCGCTCGGGGTGGCGGATGGCGAGAAGCTGGGCGATCATCCCGCCCATCGACACGCCGACCACGTGGGCCGCAGTGATCCCGAGATGATCGAGCAGCCCGGCCGCGTCGTCGGCCATGTCGTCCAGCGAGTAGGACGCGGCGCTTCGATCGCGCCGGATCAGTTGCCCGCGGGTCGGCACCGGCGCGTCGCGGAGGATCGTCGAGCGACCGATGTCGCGGTTGTCGAAGCGGATGACCCAGAAGCCGCGATCCGCCAGCATCCGACAGAAGTCATCGTCCCAGCGGATCATCTGCGCCGCGAGTCCCATGACCAGCAGCAGTGGTGGCTCGCTGTCCTCGCCAAACGTCTCGTAGCAGAGCCGGATCTCTCCGACCTGGGCAAATTGCTCGCCCGGTCTCATTGGCGCGTCATTCCCCTCCTCCGGATCCGCTGTCGATGCGTCGGGTGCTTCCCGCTCTGGCTTCCCACCTACAACGGATCAATCGCAAGGTTCGAAACGAACATCTCTGTCGTGATTGGCGCCGTGCGGGTAATCGGTAACGCATGTCCTCGTCCGGCTCTGAGCTCACCGTCGCGGTTACCGGTCCCACGGGAACCTTCGGCTTCGGCCTGATGCCTCTGCTCGAATCCGAGCCGCGCGTCGAGCGGGTAATCGGGATCGCTCGCCGCCCGTTCGATCCGGGTCAGCACGGCTGGACGAAGATGGAGTACCGCCAAGGCGACGTGCGCGACCCCTCGGCGCTGCGCGCGGCGTTCACCGGCTGCGACGTCGTCGTGCATCTGGCCTTCATGATCACCGGCAACGCGTCCGAAGAGACAATCCGCGCGATCAACGTCGAGGGGACGGTCAACGCCTTCCGCGCGGCGCGGGAAGTCGGTGCAGATCGCTTTGTCTATGCATCCTCGGTCGCCGCCTACGGCTTCCATCGCGACAACCCGGTCGGCATGGATGAGGACTGGCCGGTCCGCCCAGCCGAGCGCCTGTTCTACGCGCAGGAGAAGGCCGAGCTCGAAGAGGTGCTGCGCGAAGAGGCGGCGTCGCCCGGGTCACCCGCGCTCTTTCTCGTCCGTCCTCCGATCGTCCTCGGTCCCCACGCCGTTGGAGCCAAGGGAGCGCTGCCGCAGCCGCTTGCGGCCGCCGGTCGCCGGCTGCTCGACTTCTTCGGCGGCCTTCCCCTGCCGCTGCCGGTACTCGCACCCGACGTCCAGCTCCAGTTCATCCACGAGCGCGATGTCGGTCAGGCCCTGGTGCGATGCGTGCTGGGCGAGGGACCACCCGGCGCGTACAACATTGCAGGCGACGGCGTCCTGACCGGCGCCGACATCGCGCGCGAGCTCGGGCTCTCACCCGTCTCGGTTCCGGGTCGCCTCGTCTATTCCACGGCTCGGGCGGCGGCATCGTTGCCGCGCATCCCGGGCGCGCCACCTGCGGCGGACTGGATCGAGGCAGTCAGCCATCCGGCGATCATGGACACGAAGAAGGCCAAGCGCGACCTGGGTTGGCGGCCGCAGTACACGGGGCTCGAGGCGCTCCGTGACACCCTGCGGGCGGACGCGGCGAGCGCTGGCTGACGCCAGCCAGCGCCTAGCCGACTCCAGCCGGCGGCTAGCCCACTCCGGCCCGCGCTAGCCGGTCTCGACGAGTTCCTGCTCGGGTTGCTGGTCCTTCGCGCCCGGCTTGATCACCTCGACCGTGGCTCGGGCGCGGCCGTTGTAGGAGCCCAGGTCGAGCACGGCGAACCAGTGCCCGTCCTCGGGAACCTCGAGCCGTGCCGGCGAGGCCCGGTAGCGCCCACCTGTGAAGCGGAACGAGCGGCCGGTCCGGTAGCGCAGGAAGTTCGCTACATCGATCAGCATGACGCCGTGCGCGCCGCCGCGTACGTTGATGACGACCTCGTTGCCTTGCTCCTGCGCGCCGAGGTCGGCGTATGCGTACTTCATCTGCTTGTCAGCTTTCGGTTGTTACCTCTGACGGCAGTGGCTCCGTCGCCTCGTGCATCAGGTTGCGCCTGATGAAGGACCGGTTGCGGGCGAGCTGCCGCGAGATCTTGGCCTTGCGAATTCCGTGCAGGTAACCGATGCACCAATCGAGTTGCTGCAACGCGTCGTCCACGGCTCGCCGGTAGCGCTCCCCTTCCTCCGGGGACATCACTCCTCCTTGTAGCCGTTGCCTACCTTCTCTTCGAGCGCTACCCCGGGCCGCGGCTGATCACGCCGGTCTGGACGTTTGTTCGGTGCGGCTCCGGTTATTGGAGTGAGCGCGCTAGGAGCGGGCGAGTGGCGCGCCGACGGCGGCTATCCGCCACGGCTGCTTGTCGCCGCCATCCAGCGCCAGCGTCCAGTACTCGGTAAAGCTCGTGGCTCGAGACTGACTGCCGGACAGGATCGCCGCGGTGTCCCGATCCTCGACGTAGCGCCGGCCTTCCAGGTCGACCTCGATCGACATCGTCGGCGGGCTCGCCGCGGGATCGAGCGCCTTGATGCGGATCTGCTTGACGCGTGGTCCGCGGACGACCAGCCGCGTCTGCTCCGAGCTGTCACCGGGATGTAGTAGCTGCTGCACGGCGTCCGACCGGGCGACCGCGTTCAGCTTGGCGTCGTCACCGTCGACCGCCTCGGCCCATGCGTCGACGGCGCGCCGCGCCGCGACCTCCAGGATGTCCGGCGCGAAGCGACCGTCGACCAGGCTGAGGTCATTGGCCGCCGCGCGAGCGTCGCCTTGGAAGTCGAGGTCGGCAAGCTCGGCGATGTTGGCGCTCTCCGGCACGGCGTCCGCCACCGCGCCCTCGACCAGCGCCTCGTCCTTGAGCGCGCGGTCGTCTGACCATGGCGTGGCCACCATCTCGTCCTTCAGCGCGTGCTCGCCCTCGGCGCCCTGCTCGATTGAGAGGAGGATCCAACGACCGTCGCTCTTCCCGAGCGTCCAGTACTCGCGCACGAGCGTCGCGTCCGACAAGGTGTCAGTGCGCCCTAGGCGCTGGCCGTAGGAGTCGGTCACGTAGTCGCGCAGCTGGGCCTGGATCAGGACGGTCACGCGGTCGTCGGTGTCGTCGGCCGCGTTGCGCAGCCCGACGTAGTCGACCTGCGGAGCGCTCACGACCTGCACGTGGTTGTGCCAGCCCTTGCGCTCGAAGTCACTCAGCCGTCGCTCGAACTCGGTGTACAGATCCGGCGCCACGAGCTTGCTCAGGGTCGCCCGATCGTCCCGGTCCCAAGCCGCCTGGAGCTGCTTGAACAGATCCGCGGCGGCCGGCCTGACGACGTCAGGCGCGAACGCGCTGTCGTCTTCGGATGCTTCGGCGGCCGCGAGCTCGACCTTGCGCTCGCGCTCCTCGATGCGCTGCCGTCCGGCCACGCGCTGGCGAACGCTGCTCCGGCCCGCCGTCTGCTGGCCACGCCACCACACGATCAGCTTGGGCAGGATCCAGAAGATGACGATCGCGATGATGATCAGGATCAGGAATCCGCCACCGCCACCGATGGGCAGGAAGAAGAAGTGACCGTGGCCGAAGCCGCCACCACCGCCACCGCCACCGAAGCCGTGGCTGCCGCTGCTGCCGCCGCCGAAGTGCGAGCTGCCGCTGCCGAAGCGCGCCAGCGCCGGCTGCGCGGTGAGCATCATCAGCGCCACCGCCACGCTAAGCCACTTACCAGTACGTCTCATCCCGCTAGCACCTCCGCCCTCAAAGGTCCTGTGCCCTCCTGCGCCTGGGGCACGTGTTGATCAGCATGGTAACTGGAGCGGACGAGCGGCCCGGCGGCAACGTGCTCGAACCCGAGCGCGTACGCGGCCTGCTCGAGTTCCTTGAACTCGTCCGGATGCCAGTAGCGAACGATCGGCAGGTGGTTCTCGGTCGGTCGCAGATACTGGCCCACGGTCAGCACCTGGACGTGGGCTTCTCGGAGCCGCTCGAACGTCTCGACCATCTCCTGATGCGTCTCGCCCAGGCCCACCATCAGCCCTGACTTGGTCGTGATTTCGTCGCCCGCCAGCTCTTTGGCGTTTCTGAGTACGCGCGTGGAGCGGGCGAAGGTCGAGCCGCGCCGCGCCACCGGGTAGAGCCGCGGCACGACCTCGACGTTGTGGTTGAACACGTCGGGCCGTTCCGCGATCACCTTCGCCAGTGGCATCTCCTCGCCGCGGAAGTCGGGCGTCAGCACCTCGATCTGGGTCTCCGGCGACTGCCGGCGGATCTGGCGGATCACGCCGACGAACGCGTGAGCGCCGTAGTCGGGCATGTCGTCACGGTCGACGCTCGTTATCACGGCGTGTCTAAGCCCCATGCGCGCGACGGTTCGCGCCACGCGCGCCGGCTCGAGCGGGTCGTTCCACGTCGGCTTGCCGGTTTTGACGTTGCAGAAGCCGCAGCGTCGGGTGCACGTATCGCCCAGGATCATGAACGTGGCCGTGCCGCGCTGCCAGCACTCACCGATGTTCGGGCAGGCCGCCTCCTGGCAGACCGTGTGTAGGTTCTCCTCGTTGATGAGGCTCTGAAGCTCCCGGTACTTCGGCCCGCCGGGCGCCGGCACCTTGAACCAGGGCGGCTTGCGGCCGCGGTGCGGTTGCGTCTCGTCCGTCTGCAGCACGCTCAGGACATCCCGGATGCCCCCGGGATGCGAGCGGGCACGGGTGGCGTGTTGGCGCTCAGCCACGGTCTCTCGAAGGCTAGCGGGCGCGTCTGCACTGGGCCGCGGCTTTTGCCACAGAGTTGGCACACGCCGTGACAGACACGTAACGGCTTTCGAGTCACGATGGCCTTCGATGTCCGACCGCCCTCGCCCCCGCGCCCGCCCCCGCCGCCCCGACGACCCGCGCCACCGCGACGACCCCCAATGAGGCCTGGCCGAGAAAACGGAAAATACGGCCGCTTTCTCGGCCACCCTGCGATGGAGGAAGCGATCGTTGCCCTCGGCCTGCAGCAGCATGGCGTATTTCGGCTAGACGATCTGCGCCGGATCGGGCTCACGAACACGGCGATCCACAAGCGCGTCGCGGCCGGCCGGCTTCATCGGTGCTACC
>JBJMLD010000035.1:0-29938 GCA_045805545.1 Solirubrobacteraceae bacterium
CCCGTTCGCGCTCTCCGTCCCGGTCAGCGGATACTCGCCGCTGAAGCAGGCATCGCAGTGGGTCTCGCGCGAGGTTCCAACCGCCTCATAGACACCCTGTAGCGACAGGTAGTGCAGGCTGTCGGCGCCTCGCGTGAGACCCACTGCGATGCCTGCTTCAGCGGCGAGTATCCGCTGGCCGGGACCGAGAGCGCAAATGGGAAGTTCGCGCTCGAGTCCGGGCTGCCCCTCGTCCGGGCCTGACGCCGTCCGCTCGCGGGCGGGCTCAGCGCAGTCCGCGCGGATACCGGATCGACTCGCGCTCGTCGTGTGAGAGCGAGCTCTTGCGCGAAGCGCCGGGCGCGTCGCCATACGGGTTCCTGTAGGGGTGCTGGTTGATGCCGCTACCCGCGCGCGTGTACAGGGAGTACACGACGACCAAGAAATACACGATGACGAAGCCGGCGAAGATGAATGTGCCGCCTGCTAGTTGCATGTCAGCAATATGCGCCGGCGTCGGGCGGACAGGTGTGAAGTGGGGCACACAGCCGGGCCGCGTGTGACGCTTGGCACACTGAGCTTTATGCGCGGTGCTACCGCCGAGGCCGGCGCTATCGTCGCCCGCCCATGGATCCGCACGCCGCGCTCCAGCGCATCTTCGGCTTTCCGGCCTTCCGGCCGGGCCAACACGACGCCGTAGCGGCAGCGTTGACCGATCGCGACGCGCTCGTCGTGATGCCGACCGGCTCGGGCAAGTCGCTCTGCTACCAGCTGCCGGCGTTGATGCGCAACGACCTGACCGTCGTGGTATCGCCGCTCGTGTCACTGATGCAGGATCAGGCGCGGGCGCTGGCCGCCGTGGCGCCCGGGGCGGTCGAGGTGATCAACGCGCAGCGCGCCGGCGCGCTGAACGTCGACGCGATGGCGCGGGCCGGTCGCGGCGAGGTGAAGATCCTCTACGTGGCGCCCGAGCGCTTCGCGCTGCCCGGGTTCTTGGCCGCGCTGGCGCGTGTCCGGGTCGGTCTGTTCGTCGTCGACGAGGCCCATTGCGTCTCGCAGTGGGGCCACGACTTCCGGCCCGACTACTTTGCCCTGGCGGACGCGGCCCGCTCCGCGGGGGCTCGGGCCACGATGGCGCTGACCGCCACCGCCACCCCGCGCGTGGCCGCCGACATCGCCCGCCGGCTGGCCCTGCGCGATCCCATCACCGTCACCACCGGGTTCGACCGGCCCAATCTGAGCTTCTCCGTACTGCGCTGCGTCAATGGGGCGGACAAGCGCCGGCGGATCGGCCTCGCCCTGGGTGAAGCGGACGCGTTGCCGGCCATCATCTACGCCGGCACTCGGGCGGCCAGCGAGGAGCTGGCTTCGTTCGTCGGCGGCACGCTGGGGATGGAGGCGCTCGCTTACCACGCCGGTCTTGAGCGTGGTGTCCGCGCCCGCCGGCAGGAGCGGTTCATGGCCGGCGAGGTGCCCGTCATCGTCGCCACCAATGCGTTCGGCATGGGCATCGACAAGGCCGACGTGCGCACCGTCTGTCATGCCTCGGTGCCGGGATCGCTCGAGGCCTATTACCAAGAGGCCGGCCGGGCCGGACGCGACGGCCGGCCGGCTCGGTGCCTGCTGTTCGCCGAGCAGCGCGACAAGGCGCTGCATGTCTTCTTCATCCAGCGCTCGCGGGTGGAGGACGGGGTGTTCGAGCGGGTCGGCGAGCGTCTGCGCTGGGCAGGCGCGGATGGACGGTACGACCTGGAGCTGTCCGAGCTGGCCGGCCTGACCGGCGCGCGCGAGCCGGATGAGGCCGCCCGGGCGGTCATCGGGCATCTGGCGCGGGCCGGCTTGATCCGTCCCGAGCCCTCGCGTCCCGATCGGGTTGCCGGCCGGATCGTCGGCGAGTGGAACGGCCGAACGCTGGCGCATTGCCGGACCGCGGCCGGCGACGCGGAGCGCGCGCGATGGGGCCAATATCGGGCGGTGTGGGAGTACGTCGAGCGGGCGCAGTGCCGCCGGCAGGCGGTGCTCACTCACTTCGGCGATCGCAGTGAGCCGGCGCCGATCGGGGTTTGCTGTGACGTGTGCGAAGGCGTGGTCGATGTCGGGGCGTCAGCGACCGGAGTGGCCGCGATGGGTGCGGCCGATGCAGCTGATCTCGACGGCGCGATCTTCTCGGTCGTCCGTGCGGCGCGTCCCTCGGTCGGCCGAACGCGCGCCGTGGAGATCCTCCGCGGCGGCCGTTCGAAGCTGATCGCCGAGCATGCCTACGACCGGCTGCCGGACTACGGGAAGTTCGCGCATCTGCGCTCTGATGCCGTGCTGGCACGGGTTGACGAGTTGCTCTCCGATGGAAGGCTTCGCTCCAGCGGCGGACGGTTTCCGAAGCTTCGGGCCTCGGCTGCTGGCGCGACACCGGTGGCGGGCTCGCCGCCCGCCGGGTCGGCGCCGCGCGCGGCATGAACGTCGGCGTCCTCGCGTCTGGTACGGGGACGAACCTGCAGGCGCTGCTGGACCGTGTCCACGGGCGCGAAGGGATCGAGATCGTCGCCGTGGCGTCCGACAAGCAGGCCGCGCTGGCGCTCGGGCGCGCGCGGGCAGCCGGCGTAGCCACGGAGGTGTTTGCCGCGTCGGCTTTTGCCGACCGAGGGGCGCGGGACGAGGCGATGGCGACGTGGCTTGCCTCCCACGGCGTGGACCTGGTGGTGCTCGCCGGTTACATGCAGCTGCTCAGCCCGGGTTTCTTGCGGCGCTTCCCGGGCCGGGTGATTAATGTGCACCCGGCGCTGCTGCCGGCGTTCCCGGGCCTCGAGGCCGTTCAGCAGGCGCTCGATTACGGCGTCAAGGTGTTCGGCGTGACAGTGCATTTCGTCGACGACGGCGTCGACACCGGCCCGGTGATCCTGCAACGGGGAATCGAGCTGCCCGGCGCCGTCGACGCCGAGACCGTCATGGAGCGCCTGCAGCCGATCGAGCACGAGCTGCTCCCACAGGCGGTGCGCTTGATCGCCCGGGGCGCGGTCGCGCTCGACCCTCGGAACCCGCGCCGCGTGCGGCTGAGCGATTAGCGCCGCGTCGCCGCGGGGCGCTAGAGTCGCGAGTGCATGGAACAGGGGACGGAGTCTGTGTCGTCGGTGGCGCCAGTGGCGCCCGGCGAGGTCCAAGTGGCGCGAGCCCTGCTGTCCGTCTCGGACAAGACCGGGATCGTCGAGTTTGCCCGCGGGCTGGCTGACCTGGGGATCGAGATCATCTCGACCGGTGGCACCGCCCGGGAGCTGGCTAACGCCGGCATCTCGGTGCGCTCGATCAGCGATCTGACGGGCTTCCCAGAGATCATGGATGGGCGGGTCAAGACGCTTCATCCCAAGCTCTACGCCGGCCTGCTCGCCGTGCGCGACAACCCGGAGCACATCGCGGCCGCCCGCGAACACGAGATCGAGCCCGTCGATCTGGTCTGCGTCAACCTATATCCGTTCGAGCGCACGGCGGCGGCCCGCGGTGCCTCCGACGAGGACGTGATCGAGAACATCGACATCGGCGGCCCGACGATGATCCGGGCCGCGGCCAAGAACTACGCCTTCGCCGCGCCCGTGGTCAGCCCGGCCAGCTACGACGCTGTGCTCGACGAACTGCGCGAGTCCGAGCGTCGCCTGTCCCCGGCCACGCGGGAGAACCTGGCCGCCGAGGCGTTCTCCTACACGGCCCGTTACGACACCGCGATCACGCGCTGGTTCCAGGAGAAGCGCGAGGACTTCCCGCCGCTGATGGTGCGCGCGTTCGAGAAGGTGCTGGAGCTTCCCTACGGCGAGAACCCGCACCAGCGGGCGGCCTATTACGCCCAGATCGGCACGCGCACGCACGTGCTCTCGATGGTCTCCCAGCTCGGCGGCAAGGCGCTGTCGTTCAACAACCTGCTCGACCTCGACGCGGCCCGGCTGCTGTTGTCCGAGTTCCAGATCCCGGCCTGCGTGATCGTCAAGCACAACAACCCATGCGGGGTCGCGGTGGCCTCGACAGCGCTCGAGGCCTACAACCACGCGTTCGCGTGTGACCCGGTGTCAGCCTTCGGCGGGGTGATCGCGTTGAATCGCACCGTCGATCGCGAGCTGGCCGAGGCGCTCGTGGGGCAGTTCATCGAAGTGCTGTTCGCTCGCGGCTACGACGACGACGCCCTGGAAGTGCTCGCCTCCAAGCCGAACATGCGCGTGCTCGACGACCGCGAGCGCCGGACGGCGAACATGGTCGAGCCGCATCTGCGGCAGGTGGTGGGCGGCATGCTCGTGCAGGATCGCGACGCCGACTTGGAGGAGCGTGCAGAGATGCAAGTCGTCTCCGAGCGCCGACCGACTGAGGAGGAGTGGCAGGAGCTGCTCTTCGCCTGGCGGGTCTGCAAGCACGTGCGCTCCAATTCGATCGTCCTATCGCGTGATCTGGCGTCGATCGGGATAGGCGCCGGCCAGATGAGCCGGGTCGACTCGGTTCGCCTCGCGCTGGACAAGGCACAGACGGACGTCGCCGGCTCGGTCCTCGCCTCCGATGCCTACTTCCCATTCGCGGACGGGCCGCAACTCGCGCTCGAGCAGGGCGTTACCGCGATCATCCAGCCGGGTGGATCGGTCCGGGACCCAGCCGTCGTCGAGGCGATCGACGCCGCCGGCGCCGCCATGGTCTTCACGAGCCGCCGGCACTTCCGCCATTGAGCGGTCGGATCGAGCGGTTTGGCGGCGACCCCCCGTCGCCGTTCGAGGGTCGCTACGGCTTCAGCCGCCTGGCCGTCGTCGGTGGCTTTGTGATCGTCGGCGGGACCACATCGGTGAGTCCTGACGGCGTCGTCCTGGGCGAAACGCCGTACGCGCAGACGATCGAGATCCTGAGCAAGGTCTCGCACGAGCTCGGGCGGGTCGGTGCCAGCCTGGCGGACGTGATCCAGACCCGGATCTACGTCACCGATATCTCGCGCTCGGAAGAGGTCGGGCGCGCGCACGGCGAGGCCTTCGGCGACATCCGACCGCTGATGACGATGGTCGGCATCGCGGGGTTGGTCGATCCGCGGATGCTCGTCGAGATCGAGACGGTGGCGCTGGCGCCGGGTGGCGGCTGATGCGCGGCGGCGTGTGCGCGGGCATGCGCCATCATGGACGCACAACGCCGCCGTAGCTCAGCTGGCAGAGCAGCGGACTTTTAATCCGAAGGTCGTGGGTTCGATCCCCACCGGCGGCATCTCGGGGCATGGCCGCACGTCCCTGGCGCGGCTCGGCGAGTTGCCCGTGGCCCGGTTTGAGGCGCAAGCGCGATACTCGATGCCATGAGTTGTGAGCTTCGCGTCGATCCGCTTGAGCGTGTCACCGACGTCAGTGTTGGTGATTGGGCTGTGCAGAGCATGGGCGAGTGGGGGACAGTGGCGTCCGTGGTGCCGCCGGTGTTCGCGGATTACTCGCGGATCCTTCACCCGGCCTGGCGCGAGGAGCCCGGGCGCCGGCTTGATTGGAATCTGGAGGAGGGCGAGCGAGGTCATCAGGAGGTCCGTTGGTTGCAGGTGGCCGCGGCGAACGGAGGGCGCGACTGCTCGCCGCGCATACGGAGACCCCCGAGGAGTGTTTCTTCGCGATCTGGGAAGGGTTCGGCGATCTGCCGGACGGCTGGCCAAGGCGACCCAAGTTGCCTATGCCGAACAGGGGCATGTTTCTGTTCCGCGGCCCGCTGGCAGCGGCGACCACTTCGTTCTCTTGGCATGACTACCGAATCCCGAGCCTGTGGTGGACGGCGGATCGCGCGTGGTGTGTTGGCACCGACGTCGATCTGCGCAGTAGCTACGTAGGTGCAACCGCAGCCTGCATAAACGACGTGCTCGCTGATCCGTCGCTTGAAACCTTTCGCGTCGCGTCGGATCTCTGGCTCTCAGCGGACGCTGACGAGGTCAATCCGGCGCCCGCTGGGGAGTACCCGTACGGATAGACATCCCCGAACCTTCCAGTTGGCCGCCGATTACATTTCGGAACCCGAGGACCGCGGCCACGTGGGGCATGAGGCGCGGCGCAGCCTTTTGATCGTGAACGCTCCGCTCGTGTCGCGTGCACCGTTGCGTCGCGCTCGTTAGAATCGGCGAACGGATATCGGATTGGGGAGGGGCTATGAAGCGTTTGCGAAGTGTTCTGTTGGTCGCAGCCACGGGTTTGCTTGTCTTGGGCGCGGGGGCGGCAAGCGGTACGAGCACCCCGGCCGCGCACGCGGCTCGGTGCGCGCCGGCCACCAACATCGAAGCGATCATCGACGACTCAGGATCGATGGTTGTTACCGATCCGGACACGCTGCGCGTCAAGGGCCTCAAGTTGCTCATCAATACGCTGAGCCCAAGCACCGTATTGGGCGCCGTCGAGTTCGGCGGCTTCTTAACGCCGGCTGCCGATACGGTGTTCGCACCCGAGCCGGTGGGACCGAATGCCGCAGCCATGGGCACCGCGCTCGACAGCAAAATCAAGCATGACAACGGCACCACCGACTACAACGCGGCGTTCGCCCAGTCCGATCAGGACAATCCGAACGCGCAAGCCCGGATCTTCCTGACCGACGGTGCTCACAATGCCGGCACCTACAACAACGGCCATCTGGTCCACAAGGTGCCGACCTACGTCATTAGCTTCGGTACCGGCATCTTGAGTGCCGATCGGGCTCGCCTGAACGGAATCGCGACGAGCACCGGCGGCACGTACTATCCCCAGACCGACTCCAGCCACCTGCAGTCGGTGATGAACTCGATCGGCGCGGCGCTCACGTGTCAGACGCCGCCGCAGAGCTTCAACGACCAGCTGAAGCAAGGCGCCAGCAAGACGCACAGCGTCGCGATCGGCGCACGCACGAAGTCGATCCAGGTCGCGCTCACGTGGTCCAGCCCTCTCGACCGGTTCGCAATCAGCCACTTGAGGCTCGTGAGCCACGGCAAGACGATCGCTGCGGCAGCACGTGTTCGCAAGCTCAAGATCAAGTCGACCAAGACCGCCACCTTCAGCCTGCTCACGGTCACGGGTCTCAGCAAGGGGACGCTGCGGTTCAACGTCAAGGCGGTAAAGATTGGTTCACACCACCCAAAGGTCACGCTGACCACGCAAGTGCGCCAGAGCCGCGCCAAATAGCTCGGCGTGGCGTCCTGGCGAGGCTAGAGGCTGCGGCGAGTCAAGCCGAGGCTAATCCTGGGGCGCCGGCCCGCGCGCGGAGTTCGCACCGCGGGCTTTCAGCCAGCTCACGAGTTGGCTGCGCCGGGTGTCCTGGCTGGCGGCGATGTCGAGCGGTGTCGTCTGGCGGCTGTAATCGGGCGTCGCGTTGATGTCGGCGCCGTGCGCAAGCAGCAGCTCGGCGATCCGCAACTGGCCGCCGTGGCAGGCCTGATAGAAGGCGTTGTCGATCTGTTCCTGCGTCGGCGGTGGCTGGGCGGCGAGGAACTCGTCGACGCGGTCGGTGAGACCGAGGGCGGCCGCCTGCCAGAGCGAGTCGATGCGCGCGCCGCGCGCCACCAACAGCCGCGCGACGTGCCAGCAGCCGTAGCCGACGGCGTTCTGCAGCGCGGCTCCGCCCGCGATCGAGGAGCCCGGGGCCTCGATGTCAGCGCCACCATCGATGAGGGCGGCCGCGACGTCCGCGTCGTCGCTGCTCGCGGCCCAATGCAAAGGCGTCTCCGACGGCCCGGCTTCGCACGGTGCGCTCGGGTCGGCGCACACCCGTATCAATAGCCGGACGACAGCGGGGCCGTTCGGGAAATAGCCAGGCCAGTCGGTGGCGACGTGCAGCGGTGTGCGCCAGCTGCCGGACTGCCGGCCCGTGATCCGTGCGTTTGCGAGCGATGGCTGCTCTTTGAGCAAGCGCGCCAACGCGTCGAGGTCGCCGGCCTGGATCGCAGCTCTCAGCCGGACCGCGAGCGGGTCAGTCGGGGCCAGGTTCATCGTGGTCGAGACATAGCCGAGCTCGCCAACTCACACGCCCGTTCCCAGCTCGATGGGACCTCGCCGACCTTGCTGGGAAGGGCCGCGATCACCTGATCGAACGCTCGAAGAGCCGCGTTGTAGCTGAGGTGCGAGAGGAAGTATGCGCGACCCCGCTGGGTCATCTCTCGCAGTCTCGCGGGCTCGTCGAACATCGAGCAGATCCGGTCGCCCAGCGGCATGTCGCCGATCGTGGCGAGCAGGCCGCGCTGCACGTAACGCGACAGCGCCGGCGTCTCCCGAGCCAGTACGGGGATCCCCATGGCCAGCGCCTCGGTCAGCTTCATCGGGGTTTGGTAGGTGACGAAGTCGGCGGCCCCGTCCTGCGGCAGGCAGACGAGGTCGGCGATCATCAGCAGGCGGGGAACCTCCGCGATCGGCCGGTAATCGTGTAACTGGATCCGCGTCGGGTCGAGCCGCTCGATCTCGCCCCGCAATCGCGCGTCGTTGAACGAGCCGATCACGCACAGCTTGATCCGCGGATCGTCGATCCCGGCGATCGCGGTCGCGAGCTCGACGATTCCCTTATGCGCGCGCGGGGACCCGAGGAACAGAACGACGCGATCGTCATCTGAATAGCCGAATTCCGCCCGCACACCTCGACGGTCCAAACGTCGCGGATCGAACCGGATCTCGTCCCGCGGTTGCCCCACCACCACGCCGCCGTAGCGCCGCCTGAGCCGCTCGCCCGACACGGTGATCGCGTCGGCATCGGCGATGAGGCACTCACAGGCCGACACCCAGGAGCGACCGGCCGGATTAGCGAAGTCAGGCCAACCACGCCTGCGCTCGAGCTCGTCGAGCGAGATCCCGTCGCCGGCCCCGACCAGGCCGAGCTCCAGGTCGTCGATGTGCAGGATCACCGGCGCGTCGCACTGGTCCTTGATCAGCATCGACAGCAAGAGCGACGGGAAGCGCGGCTTACACGCAACCACCACATCGGCCTCGACAGAGCCGACGAAGCGCTCGGCCTCCTGAACGAACCCCGGCAACGGAGCACCGGGGAACACTCGGATCGGGATGTCCGCATTCCTAATCGGCTCCCAGACGTCGCGTCCCAGGAAGGTTGGGCCGATGATCTCGACATCGTGCTCGCGGCGCAGCAGGTCGGCGAGGATGAACGCGCAGCTGGCGGCGTTGTGAGCCAGGTCCCAAGCGACGACGACGATCTTCGATCCAGCGCCCCGCATCAGCCGCGCTACGTTAGTCCGATCGTGGGCGCGGCGTCGGTCCTGGAAGAGCTCTCCGAGCAGGTCCACCGGACGGTGGAATCGGTGATCGAGCCTGGGTCAAGGATCGCGCTGCTCGGATATCCGAACCATACGAATCCCGGGGATCACGCCGTGTGGATGGGGGCGAAGGCGACGCTCGAGCGGCTGCGAGCCGAGATCGTCTACGAATGCTCCTGGCGCGACTACTCGCGCGCGGCCGTCGCCGCTGCCGTGCAAGACGGCGCGCTCATCGTCTTCACCGGGGGCGGGAACTTCGGCGATCTGTGGCCGGCGACGCAGTCGCTGCGTGAACGCGTGCTTGGTGAGTTCAAAAGCGCACGGATCGTGCAGCTCCAGCAGAGCATCCACTTCGAGCACCCGCGCAACCTGGCGCGCACGGAGAAGCTGCTCCGCCGCCACGGGAACGTCACGCTTGTGGTCCGCGATCACGACAGCCTCGAGCTGGGCCAGCGATCCTTCGACGTCGACGCGCGGTTGGGTCCGGACCTTGCGTTCGCCGCGCAGACCAGACCGCTGACGGACGCGCCGACGGCCGACATCGCATGGATCGCGCGCGAGGATCGCGAATCCCGCGGTCTGAACCCTCCGGCCACGCCCGCGGGGGTTTGGCGCGCTGACTGGAACCTGCGCGACAACGAGCGGCAACCCATACAAGGCGAAGCCCCGTTGTCAGCCTCGCTCGGCGAGCTCATCGCGCGAAACCGCGCGTTGACAAAGGCCGCCGACGATTGGCGAGTACTCGCAGACGTCCGAGCCCAACTGACGCAGCTGCGACTCGACCGCGGCTGCCGGCTCCTTCGCCGCGGGCGAGTGATCGTCACCGACTCGCTGCACGCGCACATCCTCGGGCTGATGCTCGGCATTCCCACGGTGGCCACGGACAACAGCTACGGCAAGCTGCGTGGCACGTTCGATGCCTTCACGCACTCGGTCCCGATCGCGCGTTGGGCCGACACGCCGGCCGAGGCGCTGGCCATCGCGCGCCGTTGGCAGCCGGACTAGCTAACAGTGGAGCCCACTAGCGCGTCGTCCCGCTGAGCGAATACCGTCCCAGGGGGATGCGAGAGGGCAAGCAACTCGGGAAGGCGGCGCTGTCGCTCGGCGCGCTCGGCATTGTCTTCGGGGATATCGGGACCAGCCCGCTGTACGCGGTCCAGACCGTGTTCAGCCGCACCGCCGACCGGCCGGTCGGGGTCGATCAGACTTCGGTGCTCGGCGTGATCTCCCTCATTTTCTGGGCGATCGTGATCATCGTGACCGTCCAGTACGTCATATTCGTGATGCGCTCGGACAACGACGGCGAGGGCGGGATCCTGGCCCTGATCGCCCTGGTGCTGCAGCGCGCCCGGGGCTCGCAAGCGGCACTTGTGTCGGTACTCGTCGCGCTGGGCATCTTCGGCGCCTCGCTGTTCTTCGGCGACTCGATGATCACACCGGCTATCTCGGTGCTGTCGGCCGTCGAGGGTGTGGCGATCGTGTCGCCATCGCTCGACAACCTCGTGGTTCCGATCGCTGCGGCGATCCTGATCGGATTGTTCGTCCTGCAGCGGCGGGGCACCGGGACGGTCGGCCGGCTGTTCGGTCCGATCATGCTGGCGTGGTTCGTGACGATCGCGGCGCTCGGCGTGCACGGGATCGCCATCCACCCGAGCATCCTGCGCGCCCTCTCACCGACCTACGCAGTCAAGTTCTTCGCCAGGGACGGCTTGACCGGCTTCCTGGCGTTGGGCGGCGTAGTTCTGGCCGTGACCGGGGCGGAGGCACTGTATGCGGACATGGGTCACTTCGGACGTGGGCCCATCCGGCGAGCCTGGGTGCTCGTGGCGTTCCCCGCGCTCGTGCTCAACTACATGGGCCAGGGGGCGAACATCCTCGAACACCCCGCCGGCGTGGCCAATCCCTTCTATCTGCTTGTCCCCCATGCGCTGCGCGTGCCGATGGTGATCCTGGCGTGCGTCGCCACTGTGATCGCGTCTCAGGCCGTCATTTCGGGCGCCTTCTCGGTCACGCAGCAAGCCGTGCAGCTCGGCTACCTGCCGCGGCTGCGGATCGTCCACACCTCCCGTGTGCACGGCCAGATCTACGTGCCGTTCGTCAACTGGCTGCTGTTCGCGGCCGTCCTGATTCTCGTTTTCGCGTTCCAGCACTCGTCGAAGCTGGCGTCGGCGTACGGGATCGCGGTGACGGGGACGATCACGATCACGCTGATCCTGTTCCTGACGCTCGCGCGGATCCGGCGGGGGTGGCACATCTGGCAGGTCGTGTTGGTAGGTGCGCTGCTTGGCATTGTCGACCTCGGATTCCTCGGTGCGAACTTGGTCAAGCTCTTTACCGGCGGCTGGCTGCCGATCATCGTCGCGATCGGCGTCTACACCGTGCTTTCGACCTGGCACCGTGGTCGCCAGATCGTGAGCCGGAACCGCGAACGAGAGGAAGGAGCGCTGAGCGAGTTCGTCGAGGTGCTGCGGGTCTGTCAGCCGGCTGTCGCGCGCGTGCCGGGGACCGCCGTCTTCCTCAACCGCAACCCGAAGACAACGCCGCTGGCGATGCGCGAGAACGTCGAGCACAATCGGACCCTCCACGAATCCGTGATCATCGTCTCGATCAACACGGAGACGATCCCGTATGTGTCGCCCGAGGATCGGTTCAGGGTCGACGACCTGCACCACCGGGATGACGGCATCATCATGGTCAAGGCGCACTACGGCTTCCAGGAGCGACCCAACGTGCCGGCGCTCGTACGAGAGGCCGCCGCGTCCGGGTTCGAGACGCCGATCGATGTGGACGACGTCGTGTACTTCCTCTCCAAGATCGAGATCGTCGCCACGGACGCCCCCGGCATGTCGCCATGGCGAAAGCGGCTGTTCCTAGCCACGTCGCACGTCGCGGCCGACGCGGTCGAATACTTCAAGCTGCCCCGGCACCGCACGGTGCTGCTCGGCTCGGCAATCGAGATCTGAGTACCTGGCGGCGGCCGGGTGCAGTCGGGGGCGATCAGCCTGCGCCATGCGGGCGCAAGCGCCGCGCGCGTGGCACGAGAAGCAACAGCAGCCACGAATACGCCGCGACGCGGGGAGACACGAACGCGATCCCGATCGAGGCAAGAAAGATCAGAGGCGCGATCGCCCAGTGCTCTCGCCGGGCATATTCACGCCGCCCGTAGGCAGATAGAAGATGCGCTCGCATCGCGTGCTCGCGGAGGATCCCCGCGATGCTGGTGAGGATGACTCCGGTGCCGGCGTAGAGGATGACCGTTGCCGGCTCGGAGGTGTAGGTGGCCAGCACTCGGGTTGGAAACGGGAGGAAGGCGACGAACCCGAGGTAGACGAGGTTCAGGGCCGCAATCCTCCCGTCGATACGGTCGAGGCCGCGAAACAGCGCGTGGTGGCGGACCCATAGCAGCGAGATGACCGCGAAGCTGAGCGCGTAGGCCTCGAACTGCTGATGCTCCTTGATGAGCCGGCTGCCGAGGTCGCCGGTGTGTGACGGCGTCAGATGGGGGACGGTGATGTTGAGTACGAGCAGCGTCATCGCGATCGAGAAAACGCAATCGCTCAGCGACACCGTCCGCGCGTAATCGAACGCTCGCTCCTCAGCGGGTTCGGGATCGTTGATGTTCATCGTGGCCACAGCAGCCGGATAACCGTCGTGCCGACGGGATCTTGACCGTCGCCCCGGCTGGACCGGGCATCGCCGGTGTACCCTCACGGCATGTGCGCGGGGTGTGTTATCGCGGCGGCGGCTGGCGCGAGCGGCGTGCGCTCATGGCTGCAAGCCCGACACATGACGTGGCTCACGCCGCAGCGGTTGCGGACGGCCACGATTGCCCTGTTCGTGGCGGCGTTCGCGTTCTCCTCGTTCACGCTCACCGGCTCGACGCCGGCGCCCCACCGCGCGGCGGCACTCAGCCAGTCTCGGTAGCGCTACGCCGCCTCGCCCAGCAATTCATTGACGTGCGACACGACGGCTGCGGCCAGGGCAACGCGCGCCTCCGTGCCTGCGGCGCGCCGCCTTGGCGAGGCCGAGGGATCGTCGAGCTCCTGCACGAACGCGTCGACGACGTCCGGGTCGAACTGGTGGCCGGCCTGGGCGCGAAGCTCGGCCCGCGCGAGCTCGGGCGTCCGCGCGGTCCGGTAGCAGCGCTCAGTGGTGATCGCCTGGTACGCGTCGCAAACCGACACGATCCGGGCGGCAAGCGGGATCTGGTTTGCGCGCAATCCATCCGGATAGCCGGTGCCGTCCCACCGCTCGTGCGTGGCCCGGACGATTGTGGCCACCGGGCGAAGCGCGGGTGCGGCGCCCAAGATCCGCTCCCCGAGCAGGCTGTGCTGGCGGACGAAGCCCCACTCCTCGGGATCGAGCGGTCCCGGCTTGGACAGGATGGCGTCGGGTACGCCGACCTTGCCGACGTCGTGCAGGGCGGCTGCCCGCGCCAGCTCGTCGAGCTCCTCGCCATGCAACCCCATCCGGCGCCCGATCGCCACGGCGAGACGGGTCACTCCATCCGCATGGTCCGGCAGGGCGGGTTGCTTGGCGCGCATGATGTGGATGAGCACGTCGTGCGCCTGCTCGCGCGCACCCGACGGCCGACCTTCCTTGTGGGCGTACATGCGCTCGTCGGCGAGCTGTAGCGCGTACTCGAGCGTCCTCGCCTCGTGGGGGAGCAGGACCGTCCCGCACGAGGCGGTGATCAAGAATTTCTCCCCCCGTTCCTCCAGCGCGCCCGCCGTGGCCGCGACCGCGTCGTGGAGATCCTCGCCGGCAGCGGGCAGGAGCACGCAGAACTCGTCTCCTCCCAGGCGATAGGCGCTGCCGTGCGCGCCAACCGCCCAGGCGAGCTTGTTCCCGAGTCGGGCCAGCAGGACGTCGCCGGCGACATGGCCGAAGGTGTCGTTGTAGCTCTTGAAGCCGTCGAGATCGAACAGCATGAGAAGGAGTGGGTCGCCGTCCTGCGGTTGCAGCAGCCGCCGCAGGTCGCCGGCGAGCTTGCGCCGGTTGCCGAGCCGGGTCAGTGGATCGGTCATGGCCTGCTCGCGGAGCGCCTCGTGAGCGACGATCTCGTTGATCGCCCGCTGGGCGCGCTCGACCAGCCCCAGCATCAGCGCGCGCTCGTCTTCGCGGAAGGACCGGTTGCGCCGGGCAACGGCGAGCGTGGCTGCTCCGCCGCCGTCCACTGCGAAGGGCAGGGCCAGCGCGCAGGCTCCGTCGACGGAGATCTCGTGAAAGTGGCCGCTCGCCAGCGCCGCCCGTCCGGCGGCGTCGAGCAGCGAGGCAAACTCCCCGGCCCGCGGGCCCTCGAGCACATCGATGCCGACCGGCTTGGTCATCAAAAGGCGGCCGGCGTCCGCGTCAAGCGCGTCGATTGACCCGCCGAGCACGACATCGCTGAGGGCGCGCAGGTCGAGCTTGGCGGCAAGCGCGTCACCCAGTCGGTGAACCGCGGCTTGGAGCCGGGTCCGCTCGCGTGCGACCAAGCGCAGGCGATGCTGGGCCTCGGCGATGCGGGCGTTACGGTCGCGGTCGAGCACGCGCAGCAGGCCCAGGAGAGGCACGACGAGCAGGACGGCGAACGGATCACCTCGAGTGGCCAGCGCGACGAGCAGCCCGAGTGGTGCGATGCAGGCGTCGATCAGCCAGATGACGGCGATCACGCGGCCCTGCAGCGAGGGCGCGACCCCGCGCGCCAGCGCCTCGCGCAGCGTCGAGATGACGAGATCGACGGCGAAGCCGGCAAGCAAGGCCGCCACGTAGACGACCGCGCGCGTGATTCCGTGCACGGGGCCGGCCAGTGACAGGACGGCCGCCGGGCCCAGCGCGAGCCAGGCATCCGGTACGGAGAAGAGCAGTTCTTCCGCCGGCCCGGTCCGCGTCAAGACGCGCAGTCCGGCCCCGAGCACCAGCGCGCCCGCGGTCAGCAGCGGAACGACGTTGGGCGGCAACAGCAACAGCATCGGCACCAGCACGAGATACGAGGGCACGACCGATCCGGCGCCGATCGGGAACTTGATCGTGCGAGCCAGCGCGTAGAGACCAACGAGCAAGCCGGTGAGCAGCAGCGGCAACCGACCCGCGAGGATGGTCGGCAGCGCCCACGGAATCGCCACGCCCAGGAACGCGGCCGCGGCGCCCGCCTCGATTACCAACTCCCGGCGGTCTGAGCGCCGTGAGCGCGACTCCCACGATTCCTCCAGTAGCCGCTCGACGGGATCCGCGGCCTGCGCGTCCTCCAGAACGGGCGCCGGCGCATCGTCCGGGGTCGACGGCGGCGGCAGCGGGGGCTCGGCGTGGGCCGAGGGCTCGACGACCGCGACGAGCGTGGCCGATATCTCCGGATCGAGTTGCGTGCCGGTGGCGGCGATCAATTCCTTCAGCGCTTGGTCGTGGTCCAGCGCATCGCGGTAGGAGCGCTTCGTGCGCATCGCGTTCCACGTGTCGCAGCAGGCAATGATGCGCGCCTCGAGCGGGATGGCGTGGCCGGACAAGCCGTCGGGATAGCCGAGCCCATCCCAGCGCTCGTGGTGGGAGCGGACGATCAGACCAACATCGCGCATGAATCCACCGACCCGGTCGAGCATCCTCTGCCCCTCGATCGTGTGCGTCTTGATCACCGTCCACTCATCGGGATCGAGCTTGCCGGGCTTGTTGATGATTTCCTTGGGAATCGCGATCTTGCCGACGTCGTGCAGTAGGGCCGCGAACTCCAGGTTGCGGCGCTGGACCGCCGAGAGGCCAAGCCGATCGGCGACCTCGAGCGCCAGCCCCACCACGCCCTTGGAGTGGGTGGCGGTGTAGCGGTCGTCCGCCTCGACGACGTCCCCGAGGACCAACGCGGTGCCTCGGTAGGCGCTGTTGAGCTCAAGCAGGCTCTGTAGACGTTGCTGGCGCTCACGCGCGAAGACGGCCAGAAAGCCGAGCAGCGGCACCAGCGCCAGCGCCCAGGCTGGACTGGACTGCATGTTCTTGGCCACCGCGAGCCCGATCCCGGACAGGGCCGCGTCGATCGCGTATACCCACACCTCGCTCAGCTGCTGCACGAGCGAGGCACCGCGGCCAATCGCGTCGCGTAGCACCGAGAAGACGAAATCGACCAGGAATTGAGCCGCCAGCGCAGCCAGGAGAAGCCCAGGGCCAGCCTTGGCCGGCGCCACGCCGGAAATGACGAACACGGCTGCCGGTCCGATGGCGAACCAGGCATTGCCGATTGTGTGGATCAGCCGACTCGGCCGCAGCTTGCCACGGAGCACGTCCGGGAGACGGGCGAGGCCAAGGGCAGCGACGGTGGCCACTGGAACGAGCGCTACGGGCACCGAGAACAACAGTGGGACGAAGGCCAACTGCGTGGGAACCGTGAACCCGAAGGGGGTCTCGAACCGGACCAGCGTGGCGAGCGCGAGCACGCCCGTGCAGATGATCGCCGGCGCGAGCTGCAAGCCATGCGGGGGTTGCGCTACCCAGAGCGCAGCGGTTGCGACGATGAAGGCCGCGGTCGACACGATCACGGCCAGGCGCTCGCGCTCGCTCAGGCCCAACCGAGCCCGTCGCTTCGTATCTTCCAGCAGCTGCTGGTGCTCCAGGCTCGGCTCGATCGACATCCTGATCAGGTAGTCGGTCGCAGGACGCTGGTACTTAGGGTGTTTGCTCGAACAAATGTCCAGACAGACGTAGTTAGGTCTTAGGAGGTTTGGCTCGCGGCCGATTACGGGGGAGCAATATCAGCTGAAAAAGGCAAACTCGGCGTGAGCCGGGGGCGCAAAGCTAGAGGTCTCACACTGGGTGAGATAGCTCGGCTGCCAGCACTCACCAAGGAAGGTGTGTGCATTGAATATCAAGGGGCTTTCCCGACACTTCGTCGGGCTGTGCGCGGCGGCGACCGCGCTGTTCGCCGTTCCTGCGGCAGCTGCCGCAGCGACAACGGCGACCGGGTGCGTGTCACCCACTCTGACCCAGACGTTCGCTTCCTTCGGGGACACGAACTGGTACGCGCTCGCGCCGGGCGAGACGTACAACAGGTTCACGGCCACCGGTTGGGTTCTGACCGGCGGCGCCAGGGTCGTCTCGACCACGCTATCCGACGGCACGCCGAGCCAGGTGCTCGACCTGCCGAGCGGGTCCACCGCCAGCAGTCCGCTGATGTGCGTCACCAGCGACTATCCGACGGCCCGCGCGATGGTGCGAAACGTGGCCGGATCAGCAGGCGTCAACGTGAGCGTCGCCTATCCGACTTGGGGCGGCAGCGGAATCGAGCAAGGAACGGGCATCATCCGCTCAGCCACTACGGCCTGGAGTCTGTCCCGCAGCTTCCAGATCGTGCCGGGCAACCAGCCGGGCTGGCAGCTCGCGCAGTTCAAGCTCGTGGCAACGGGCACCCAGAGCGAATACCAGCTCTACAACCTGTACATCGACCCACGCATGACGTGAGGGGGCAAACGACAATGCTGAAACTGGTTTCCCGTCTGCGCCCGCGCAGAACTGCCTTGGCCGTGATGGCGGCGGCGAGCGTGAGTGTGCTCGTCCCCGGCTTGGCGCAGGCATGCACAGTGGCACAAACTCCGACCAAGCAGGCGTTCAAGCAGTTCGGTGACACGTCGTCGTATTCGCTCGCTTCGGGAGGCTCATTCGAGTCCGGCACGAGCGGTTGGACGCTTACGGGCGCCTCCGTACAAAGCGGCAACGAGGCCTATCACGTCAATGCGGCAAGCGACTCGCGGTCGCTGTCGATCCCGGCGAGCGGTGGAGCCATCTCCGCACCGATCTGCGTGAGCAGCAGCACGCCGACCTTTCGGTTCTTCGCGCGTCAGACGAGCGGAGGATGGGCAGAGGTGAACGTCAACGTGCTGTGGTCCGACAGCTCCGGCGCCCACGTCACGACTGCCGGCGGACTATCGCTAACGACAAGCTGGGCCCCAAGCGAGGTCTACAACCTCGGGGCGATGCTGCCTCTGTGGCAGCCCGGGAGCACGTTGTCGGTGCGGATCCAGTTCGTGCCAGCCGCCACCGGTGGCGGCCTGGCAGTCGATGACCTGGAGGTCGATCCCTACAGCAAGTAGACGGCTTTGCGAGCGCTGGCGGCGGCGCTTGGCCGCCGCCGCCGGCCGCGCCTTCTCCGCCCTCACGTTTCTGTTCGCTGCGCGGTGGGAATAAGATCCCGCGCCGCCAGGCGGCGTCGATCCCCTCGGCGGCCGATCGTCGGAGGAGGAGCGGGAAGACATGAAACGTCTGCTAGCAGTACCGCTGGTGGTTGCCGGCGCCGTTCTTTGGCTGGCCGCCTCGGCCCTCGCGTTCAACGCGGACGCGCTGATCACGGTTGGCAGCCCCGTCACGCCGTTCTCGCAGAACAAGCAGAACGAGCCGACGATCACAGCCGACGCGCATTCCCCCGGCATCCTGGTCGCCGGGTCCAACGACGAGGTCGACATGGAGGCCTGCAACGCCGGCGACGACACCACCTGCCCGTTCACCCAGGGCGTCGGCGTCTCGGGCGTTTACTTCTCCTTCGACAGCGGTACGACGTGGACTCAGCCGACGTACAGCGGGTGGACCGCGCGCGGCTGCCAAGGCGTCGTCGGGCCAGACCCCGGTTGTAGCGCCACAGTTGGCTCGATCGGGACGCTGCCCTGGTACTACGAGAACGGTTTGGTGTCCGACGGTGACCCAGCCGTGGCGATAGGGCCGAAGCCCGGGCCGGGTGGATTCAGCTGGAGCAACGGCGAGCGGCTCTACTACGCCAACCTCACCTCGAACTTCGCGGCCACGCGCACCGACCAGACGTTCAAGGGCTTCGAGGCGATCGCGGTGTCGCGTACGGACAACCTGGCGGCCGCGGCCGGCGGCGACAAGAACGCCTGGTGCGTCGGCGCGGCAGGCTGCGCGCCGGTCCTCCTCAGCAAGCAATCGTCCACGACGTTCTCCGACAAGGAACAGGTATGGGCGGACAACGCGTCGTCGAGCGCGTTCTTCGGCACCGTTTACGTGTGCTGGGCCGCGTTCAAGGGGCAGGAGAAGGGGAACGGATCGCCGGCGCCGCTGCAGGTGGCGGTCTCACACGACGGCGGCGACAGCTGGACACAGCGTCAGATCAGCCCTGCCGCTGCGAACGCGCAGCAGGCCCCGCCGGACGGCTGCACGATCCGCACCGACAGCCGCGGCAACGCGTACGTGTTCGGCGTGGGGTCGGTTTCCTCTTCCGGGCACCAGAGCTTCGAGCTGATGTCACGCTCGACCGACGGCGGCAGGAGCTGGTCGAAGTTCTCGCCCGTGGCGGGGCCTGTAACCCAGCCCGGCGTGACCGATCCGGTGCAGGGGCGGCCGGTGATCGATGGCGTGGCCGGGGCGCGCAGCGACCTCGCGCCGGCGCCGAGCGTCGATATCGCCAATGGGTCGCCGACCGGGTCTGACGCCACCGACCGGATCGTCATGACCTACGTCAGCGGCAGCGTCGACGCGCCGCATGTGTACTTCACGGAATCCACCGATCACGGGTCGACCTGGTCGGCGCCGCGTGCCATCGAGAGCGCGGGCGACCGCGGCCTGTTCACTGCGCCGTCGATCTCCCCCAACGGCACCGACGTGTACGTTGTCTACAACGCGTTCACAACGCCGTTCCGGACAAACACCACCGATCCCCGCTCGCTGGTAGGTGTCGTGCTACACGCGGATTCGGGCGCGCTGAGCGCCGCGACCGGGCCGTTCAGCGCACTGCATCGAGGCGCACCGGGCGACCCGCGTGGCGCGAGCGCCAACGCGCTCGACAGTGAGTTCCTTGGCGACTACGTTTACGCCACCGCGACCCGAACCTACGGCGCGGCGGTCTGGAACGATGCGCGCCGTGAGGCCGATTGTCCGGCGATCGACAGCTGGCGGATGCAGCTGCAGCAGGGCAACACGGACGCGACACCGCCGGCGCCGCAACAGGACTGCCCGCCCACGTTCGGCAACTCGGACATCTTCGGCGGGTCCTATCCCGATCCCACCCCGTAGGACCTCAGGTTCACCCTGCCCCGGGGCGCCGCTACCGCGGCGTCTCGGTGGTGGCGGGGACACGGGGGTTCACGCCGCGTAGGCGCTTCCAGACCCGTCCGGCCGGATAGCGGAGCCGATGCAGGTACTGATCGGCGGGGCTGGCAAGCGGCATGAGGTCGATCTCCGCCGGTCCTGGCCGGAGCGTCGGCTCGGTGCGTCTCGTGTAAAGACCTGAACCCCCGTAGACACCATCGAAGTCGCATTCTGCTGCGACCCAACTCTTCTCCACCGTCGGGCGGACCTTGATCTCGTGGCATGTCGGGTCGTCGTTCAGGGGGTCGACGAAGTCGTGAAAAAGGATCCTGCCGCCCTGTGGCACCACCGTGGAGAGCACGGCGAGGTCAGCTTCGACACCTTTACGACGATGGTCGCCGTCGACGAACGACAACGCGGGTTGCAAACGGGGGTACGCGCGCGCGAACGCGTCCGCCGTGGCCCGGACGAAGACGATCGTCTCGGCGACCCCGTGTGCCTCGGCCTGCGCCGTCGCGGCTCGGATGGCCGCCTTGTCGACCTCCAGGGTGAAGATCGTGACGTGCCGTCCGGCGTCCTTGACCGCCAGCGCCATCAGAACCGCCGACTTGCCGTGGTAGGTACCGATCTCGAGGATCGGACCGTCGGCAGCACCGGCCAGCTCGTACAGCTTGTCAGCGTCTCCGGGCTCCATCCAGCCGGGAATCGAGGCAACCCGGGATATCGCCTGCACCGGCGACACCGTATCTGACTGGTCCCGCTCGGCGGCGTTGCTCATTGCGGCTCGCGCCGCATCAGCCACACCGGAGGTCCGGTCGGGAGCGTGAGCCGATCGATGACCCCGAAGCCGTGCCGGCCGTAGAACGCGAGGTTGCGCTCCTTGCCCGTCTCCAGGTACGCGGCCAGGCCTTCGCGATCACACAGCGCGAGTCCGGGCGCGAGTAGCGCCGACCCGACGCCCGCGCCTTGGCGGACCGGGTCGACCCCAAGCACCCCCAAATACAGGTGCTTGTCCTTCGGATGATGCCGCTCGACCTTGCTGAAGCCCCAGGTGATCACCGGTGCGCGCCACCCGATGCCTCGGCCCGTGCCGCGCACCAGGTTGCCGAGCTGGCGCAGCGTGACCTGCCAGCGATCGGGCAGCGCCCACACCGCGGCGCCGACGTGATCGTCGGTCGTCCAGGTCACGCCTTGATCGGCCGTTCGCCGCAGCGACCAGCGAAAAAACTCTCCCCCGTAGCGCTCTCGCAGCCGGGCGGTGGGGAAGACCCATCGCAGGATCGGGTCATCGTCGAATGCGCGCGCCAGGACCGCCGTCAAGGCTGGGTGGTCTTCGGCTTCGGCGAGACGGACTGCCATTGCCGGCGGGATCGTACGTAAGGCGCGCGCCGATCAGCGTTGGCGGCAATGCGAGTGCTAGGCGAGGGCGCGACGGAGCGCGGCCGGCGTGCTCCGGGTCTCCGCCCGGATGCACCGCGTGAGGTGGCTCTGGTCGGCGAACCCCAGCTCGGCAGCAAGTCGAGACAGGTCGTGATCTCCGCCGGCCAACCGCTCCAGCGCCGCGCGCACGCGCAGGCGAATCCGGTGGCGCGCCAAAGTGACCCCGGTCGCCTGGCGGAAGATCGTGCTTAGGTGGTGGGGCGAGATCGAAAGCTCGCCGGCGAGCTGCGGGAGCGATCGATCCGGATCGACCGCGAGTCGCTCCCGTGCTGCCTCGACCAGCCCTCTCCGAGCCCGCGCCGTCGCAGGCCGACCGGATGCCACCCGCCTGGGGTCGTGACGCTCTAGCGTTCCCGCGGCTAGCTGGAGCGCGCGCTCCACGAGCGAGTGTTCATCGTCCATCTGCTTCATGGCCTTCGCCAAGAGCAGCCGGTGCTCCAAATCCGCCTGCGGGGTCGTCTGCAGCGGACTCACCGGTAGCGCCCGCTCGCCGCCTGACAGCGATTCGACCAATTCGCTCGCGAGGAAGAGCGCCGTGCAGTCGTCACCGTCGTGGTCGGGGTGGTCGTAGCGCTGCTCCTGGCCGGGCACCACGCAGTACGCGCGCGTGCTGTCGTAGGTCGTCTCGGACCCGTTTGCGCTACGCACGAAGCAGCCGCGGCGAACGAACACGATCGCGTAGACGCCGCCGTGCTCGAGCACCTCGCCGCGTCCCCGGCGATGCCGGCACGATACGTCGGCGATCTCGATGCCGTCTCGACGAAGCAGGCTCAGCTGGTGAAGCATCAATCGATTCTTGCAACCGCGGAAGAAAGTTCAAGACGGCGCCGGCGCGACGCCCCATCCTGAGTGGCTGTTACCGAGCAAGGAGAACCGATGGCCACGATTCGAAAGGAAATTCAAATCGATGCGGAGCCCGCTGAGGTGTGGGACGCATTACGCGATTGGGGCGCGCTCCACACGCGCCTGGTGCCCGGCTTTGTCGTCGATTTGGAGCTCGATGAGGGCGACCGTGTGATCACGTTCTTCACCGGGACCGTTGTGCGGGAGCGGTTGGTCGGCATCGAGGAGGAAGAGCGTCGCTTGGCCTGGTCGATCCTGGATGGGCCCTACACGCACCACAACGCCTCGGCGCAGGTGCTCGACGGCGAAGGCGGGGGCACGCGGTTCGTGTGGATCGCGGACGTCCTGCCCCACGAGGTCGTTGCCAGGACGAGCGGGCTGATGGATCGCGGCACGAATACGATCAAGGAGACGCTCGAGGCGACAACACGCGCAATGAGCGACTGAGTTCCAGCGATCTCCGAGGGGAACGATTGATCATCATCTCAATCCTGTCCCGCCGCCTGCGGGAAGGGATGACCTACGAGGACTTCCGCAAGGCGCGGAGGAGGTCCGCCATGAGCGGATCGACGCCGTCGTAGAACCCGAGATGACTCGGCATTTCTACGTGCAGGTAGACGAGGACGACTTCACGAATGCGCCAGCGGACGGTGGCGATACCCCGTCGCCGCCGGCATCCTGACGCCACCGTCGTACGCTGAGCTTCGTGTCCTCAGAGCCCAAGCCTCGCCGGCCACCACTGTGACGATCGACGCCGTCGTGTTCGACCTGGGTGGCGTCCTGCTCGACTGGGATCCGCGCCATCTCTACCGCAAGCTGTTCGACGACGAGCAGGCGATGGAACGGTTCCTAAACGAGCTCTGCACGATCGAGTGGCATGCCCAGCACGATCGCGGCGTCCCGGCCGAGCAGTCGTGCGCCGAACTCGCGGCCGAGCATCCGGAACACGCTGAGCTGATCCACGCCTGGCACGAGCGAACGGAAGAGATGATCGCCGGGACCATCGACGGCTCGATCGAGATCCTGCGCGAGCTGAAGGACGCCGGCGTCCGCTGCTACGCGCTCACCAACATGGAGGCCGAGACGTACCCGCTGCGCGCCGCCCGCTATGAATTCATGCGCTGGTTCGATGGCACGGTCGTGTCGGCTCACGAGGGTGTCATCAAGCCCGAGCGGGAGATCTTCGAGCGACTGCTGGAGCGCTACGACCTAGCTCCGGAGCGGACGCTGATGATCGACGACGCGCGGCGGAACGTCGAAGCCGCGGCCAGCCTCGGCATGAAGACCGTCCACTTCTCAACGCCTCGGCGGCTGCGCAGGTCGCTGGAGGACTTCGGGCTGCTGTAGCCGAGTTGCCGCCGGACCGGGTGACCCCAGGCTCTACGATCCGCGGGATGCGGAGCGCGAAGAGCTCGCCGGTCCGCGAGTTGCTCGCGCTGACCGAACGATCCGGGGTGATCTCGTTCGCCGGTGGCCTGCCGGCGCCTGAGCTGTTCGACGTAACCGGCCTGCGAGCCGCGTTCGCGACGGTGCTCGGCGGCGACGGCGCTGCCGGGGCGCTCCAGTATTCGACGACTGAGGGCAACCCGCTGCTGCGCGCCGCGATCGCTGATCGGCTGTCGGCTCGGGGGGTACCGACCGACGCCGATGACCTCCTCATAACCAACGGCTCGCAACAGGCGCTGATGCTGGTGGCGACCGTGTTGCTCGAGCCCGGCGACCGAGTGCTGGTCGAGGAGCCGTCGTACCTGGCGGCCCTGCAGTGCTTTCAGCTGGCGCGGGCGCGATGCGTGCCGGTGCCATGCGACGACGACGGACTCATCCCGGAGGCCCTGGAGTCGCTGATCGACGAGCACCGGCCAAAGCTGCTCTACACCGTGCCCACATTCCACAACCCCACGGGCCGCACACTTCCGCTGGAGCGGCGACGGCGCTTGGTCGAGCTGGCCGATCAGGCCGCATTGTGGATGGTTGAGGATGACCCCTACGGGGAGCTTCGCTACGCCGGCGTGCCGGTGGCACCGTTGGCCTCACTGCCGCAATCCGGTGGACGCGTGCTTTCGATCTCGACGCTGTCGAAGACGGTCGCGCCGGGGCTCCGGCTCGGGTGGGTCCGTGCGCCGGGGCCGCTGCTGCGGCCGCTGACGATCGCCAAACAGGCGGCGGACCTGCATTCCTCAACGATCGACCAGGCCGCCGCCGCCGTATGGCTCGCCGCGACGGACCTCGACGCGCACGTCGCGCGGTTGTGCGCGGCGTACGGTGCGCGTCGCGACGCGCTCTTGAACGGATTGAGCGACGCGCTGCCCCCGGGCTCGACGCACAACTGGCCGGAGGGGGGCATGTTCGTGTGGGCCCGGTTGCCCGACGGTTGGGACGCGGCGGCGCTGCTTCCGCGGGCGTTGGAGCGCGACGTCGCGTACGTTCCCGGCCAGCACTTCTTCTCCGGGCCGCCTGACCGCGCCAGCCTGCGCTTGTCGTTCACGACGCACGATCCGGACGAGATCGGACGCGGCCTGGAGCGGCTTGGCGAGGCACTGCGCGGACGCGCAGATGGCTTGGGCACGGCGGTGGCCAGAGCGTAAGATCTCGCCCCATGGGACCGGGGCTGCGGCGGCTGCTGGGCGTGACCGTGTTCGTCCTCGGGTTCGGCGCGCAGCGAACGTCGAGCGGCCGGCTGGATCTCAGTTTCCCGGCGCCGTGCGCGCCGCTTCGCTGCTCAGCGTCGACTGGGCGGGCGGCCAACCGCAACCTACAATTGCCTTACCTGGCCCCCATGGTCTAGTGGCCTAGGACGCCTGCCTTTCACGCAGGAGATCGCCGGTTCGAATCCGGCTGGGGGTACTGACAGAAATGCCTGCAAAGCGCAAGCTTTGCATGAGGGGCTGGGGCGATAAGAGGTGGGGATCGGTGCGCGGGCAACGATGGCGGGCAACGACCGAAGGGTTTGGTCGGCATCGGTCAGGGAGTGCGCGGTCGGCGCGATGCGGGTGAGTGCTTCTCATACGCCGATGCAAAACCCGCACGGCCTGTCTTGGCTTGACGGCTGCTCCACGCCTACAGCGGTCACGCCGCTGGCGCGGCCGCTTCGGGAGCGCCGGCGACTGACGCCGCGTCTCCGCCCGCTGCTAGCAGCTCGTTCGAAGTCAGTTAGCACGGTACGCCTCGGGCTCGTTCGAGAACCGCATTCGAGCCGGTCGCTGAGATGCACTCTTGTGGCGACGAGCAAGATGAGACACCTTCAGCATCGGGACCTGCTTCCGACCGCGGCCGGCGCTGCGCGGGCGAGCGTAAGCGTGGCAAAGCCCGGGTGCGGCATTGGTGCCCCCGGTCGAGTCCCCCGCCATCGAGGATCTGCTCCGCGTCTTGACCCAGACGTAGGGGCCGGGGATCTTGGTTCAAGCTGGCAAAACGAACGTCTAGGGGAGCCCAGATCCCTCTGGGCTCCCCTAGGATGAGCCAGGGAAGTGGGGGCGCAGTTCCCCGGCGAGTTCTCAACGCTAGCCGTGAGCTGCCGCTGTTGGCACCCCCGGTGTTGGAAACAAACGGAAGCGCTCCGGACGGTGCAGCTGCGTGCAATGCTCGGGGGTGATGGTTGGCTCCTTCCCGACTTGCCTGTTTTGCGAAGGCGTGATCGCATCGGACGAGCCGCTCATCGTGGTCGAGCACGAAGGCGAGCGGAAAACGTCTTTCGCCCGTGAGCCGGAGCTGGCGGAGCGCGGGCGCGGGCTCTTCGCATGCTCGCTGCGCCCCGCGGTGGCCAACCGCGGCTAAGACACGAGCCGGCACGCTGCGCGGCTTGACGCCCAGCCAGCGCCCGCGAGACTCAGCAGCCCTCGCGCGGCGTTATCAGTAGCCGCACGGACGACTCGCTAGCTCACGCGATAACCGCGGGACCCGAAGCGCGTTGCTCCTTCTGGTCCGGCAGCAGCAACGCTCCAGGTGATCCGGCGCCTTCCGTGACTGCCTTCGGGACACAATCGGCCACGACGGTCGTGGTCCTGATGCCCCCCAGGAGAACGAAAGCGGATCGCGTCCCGCGCGTCGCCGCATACCACCTAATCGCCAAGCGCGAGCGACCCGCCGGCGTCGCGGCCGAACCGGGCGACCAGACCTGCTCATCGCGCATCTCAGGGAACTCGGCGTCGCGACCGAGATGCTCCTGACGAAGGTGGAGCAGCTCTCGGACGACGAGGGTACTGTGCCGGATTAAGCCCGAGAGCACCACGCTGTGCCGCTACCGCTTGTAGCTCCAAATCGCCACTCGTCGCGAGTCGGTGAGCCGCGCGATCTGTCATGGTCATGAAGGACATGACTTGCGATCCAGTGCTTGAACCGTTCGGAGAGCTAATCGGCACGTGGGCCACGGAGGCATCGCACCCGTCGGTCGACGTGGTCGTGCCCGGCAGCACTACCTTCGAGTGGCTTGAAGGCTGTCACTTCATCGTGCAGCGATCCCGTAGCGAACACGAGCTATTTCCCGACGGAATCAGCGTTATCGGCGCCCCTGAGTCCGGCGACGGGCTCGTCATGGAGTACTTCGACTCCCGCGGCGTCCGACGGACCTACGGTGTGGCCCTTGACGATGACGTATTACGAATCTGGCGCGATGAAGCCGGCTTCGCCCAGAGATTCTCCGCCGCGCTGGGCCAGTCCTCGTTCGAGGGCCAGTGGCAGCTCGCCCGCACGCCCGGCGACTGGCAGGACGATTTGAAGTTGAGCTTTCGGCGTCTCGACTAGCGCTTCTCGACCGGGAGTCCGACGCGACTGGGCTTCCCCTTCGATCGACGCGCAGTAGTGGTCGGAGCCTCCTATCCCTTGAGAGGTTCGCTACGCGGTGTGTCCGGCCCAACATCGGTTCGAGGGGGTCGGGTACGGCGGTGTCGTCGAAGCAGTTGTTGGGGGATGGATCACGTGGCTCGCGGACTCCAGCCGGTCCCGGGTGGGGAAGGAGAGATGTCAGCTCGTCTCGCCGTCAGCGACTGCGGATCCGGGAACTTGGTCAAGCGTCTCATTCTCTGGTGGGTCGTGTCACGACAACATCTCTTTGGACGTGGAACCCTTGCTTGCGCCCCCGCGCCTCTACCGTCACCGACCCATTGCGGAAGCCAAAGCGAGCCGGCGGCAGGTGTTCTAGGAACAGTTTGCCTGTCGCCAATTCGGCAGCGAGCCTGGCGACGTCCTGCTTTTGGGTGCGTTTTCCGCGTTGTGGTGTCGATATCCAGCTTGCTGCTCGCAACATGGGCCGCGAGACTCTCAAACGACCCTGGATCAACTCACAGGGCCACAGGCGCTAGCGCGTGCGTTTATCGGCGAAGCGGTTGATCACCATGTCACGGAAGTGTTGGGCAGCCAGTGAAAGGTACGCGTCGCGTCGCCATACGAGGCTGACGGTTCGGCGGCAACCCGAGGCTTGCACACGCGTCCAGGCAACGACGGGTTCGCTCGCTGTCTCGCGGGCGATTACTGGAAGCAGCCCTATCCCGAGTCCGGCTCCGATCAGCCCGCGAATCGCCGCTGGCTCGTCGCTCTCGCACGCGAAGCTCGGCTCAACGCGTGCGGCCGAGAAAAGCCGATTGGCCAGGGCACGTAGCCAATAGCCCTCTCGGGCCGTGATGAACGGCTCGCCGGCCAGTTCCCGGATTCGCACGCGCTCGCGGCCCGCCAGCCGGTGTGCTGGAGGGACCGCCAGCAGCACATCCTCGTCGGCGAGCACGACCGATCGCAGTAACGCTCCCTCGAGCGGCTGCGAGGCAAAGCACAGGTCCACCTCGGCGGCTTTCAGCTGTTCGAGCATCCGATGAGCAGTGGACTGGTAGAGACGGAAGCGAATACCGGGGTTGGAGCGCAGGAACTCGGCTAGCAGGTCGCTGACGGTCAGCAGTGTCTCAGAGGCGATGGCGACCACGCCCTGCTCGAGCCCGGCGGTGTCGACTAGTTCGCGGCGAGCCTCCTCCAGCTCGCCCAAGGCGCGGGTCACGCGGGTCAGGAACGCCTGGCCGAAGCGGTTGAGTCGCAGCGCGCGTCCATCGCGGTCAAACAGCCGCACGCCGAGCTCGCGTTCGAGGCGCCCAAGCGTTCTACTCAGCGACGGCTGGCCCACGTGGAGCTCCTCGGCGGCGCGAGTCACGTGCTCATGGCGAGCGACCGCGTGGAAGTAACGAAGCTGGAGAAGATCCATCGGGCCGAATCCTTATGCCGCAGATGTTATGCCGTTATGGCGAAATTGGTCTTGGAAGGCATGAGATCCGAAGGTAGCTTCGCTCTCATGACCACGATGGCTTCAGCCCATCGAGACGCACCGGCCCGACACCGGTCATCGCTTCCCGTCTGTGCAGCGCATCAACTTTCTGCACGGTCTGCACCGTGCAATCTGGGCATCGGCCGTCGCGCGCGTCGCCGCCGCGCTCCTGGCGGCGCTGGCTTTCTTTACATCCTCATCGGACCCCAAGGAGGAACCAAATGTCAACCCCCGAGACGACAAGAAACCAAGAGACGTTCAGACGCTTCCATGACGCCATCAACACCGGTGACGTCGAGGTGATGTCGAAGACGATCGACGAGGTCGCCGACCCGGACGTGATTGTCCACACGCCGCTGCCGGTCCAGACGACGGGTGCGGAAACGCTCAAGCAAGCGATGGCGCTGCTCCTGCGCGCGTTCCCCGACGTGCATCTGACGATCGAGGATCTGATCGCCGAGGGAGACAAGGTGGTCGGGCGCAATGCGTTCGGCGGGACGCATCGGGGCGAATACATGGGGGTCCCGCCGACCGGTAGATCGTTCTCGATCGAGGAGATCGTGATCTTCCGCTTCTCAGACGGCCGGATCACGGAGAGCTGGGCGGTCGTCGATGTCTTCTCACAGATGCGACAGCTCGGCGCCGTTGCGGAGCGCTTTTCATGAGCTCACCTGCACCCTGATCCACGACGCCTCAACAGAAGGAGACTCACGATGAAAGCGATCCTCCTCGATCGACCCGACGCCCGACCTGTCCTGTCAACTGACCTTCCAGTCCCGGCGCCTTGCGCGGACGAGATCCTCATCCGTGTCCAGGCCTCGTCGGTCAATCCGGTCGACAACGCGATTGCGAACGGCATGTTCAAGGGCATATTCGAGCACGAATTCCCGATCACGCTCGGCCGCGACTACGCCGGCACCGTCGAGCATGCCGGCGCCGACGTAGACCGCTTGTCCAACACCGACGAGGTGTTTGGCTTCATTCCGCCGGCGCGTCCCGTTGTTCGCGACGGCGCTTGGTCTGAGCTCGTCGTTGTTCCCGAGAGCCTTGTCGCACACCGGCCCGGGAACGTCGACCTTGCCACAGCCGGTGCCGCGCCGCTGGCCGCGAGTACGGCGATGACCGCCGTCGACGCGCTCGCGCTCTCCCCCGAGGACACGGTCCTGATCATGGGCGCAACGGGGGGTGTTGGGAGCTTCGCCGTCCAGCTGGCTGCGGCCGCGGGCGCAACAGTGATCGCTCCGGCA
>JBJMLD010000036.1:0-15106 GCA_045805545.1 Solirubrobacteraceae bacterium
CACGGTCGGATACACGGTCCGAGTGACGAGGCCGTCGCGCTCGAGCCCGCGCAGTGTCTGCGTCAGCATTTTTTGGCTGACCCCCTCGATCTGCCTGCGAAGCTCGGAGAACCGCAGCATCTCCTCTTCAGCGAGCAGGGTGATCACCAGCATCGTCCACTTGTCGGCGATGCGCGTGAGGACCTGGCGCGTCGGGCACTGCTGCTTGAGCATGTCCCACCTGATGGTTTCCATGAGGTACCTATATCACATCTAGGTGCCATCTTTCCGATTGGATGCTGGTTACTTATTGTGCCCCTCGAGGTCCAGCGAACGGAGGAAACGATGCAGGCACTGGTTGCGAGTGACGGCGCCGTCAAGCCCGACACGGTCGACGAGCCCGAACCCCGTCAGGATGAGGCACTGATCGAGGTCAAGGCGTTCTCGATCAACCGCGGCGAGACCTACCAGCTCGAGCGGCCCCGCCCGAACTGGCGCCCCGGAAAAGATGTCGCCGGAGTCGTCATCCGGGCAGCGGCCGACGGCAGTGGCCCCGGTGAGGGCGAGCGCGTCGTGGGCCATGCCGACCAGTCCGGCTGGGCCGAGCGGGCGGCAGTACCCACGGCCCGGCTCGCGCGCCTGCCCGACAGCGTGGACTTTCAGAGCGCCGCGGCGCTTCCGCTCGCCGGCCTCACCGCCTTGCGGCTGACCCGGGTCGCGGGCCCGCTGGCCAGCCGCCGCGTGCTGCTCACCGGAGCGTCGGGCGGCGTCGGGCACTACTTCACCGAGCTTGCGGCTGCCCAGGGTGCCCGCGTTACGGCGATCAGCCGTCGCGGCGAGCGTCTGCGGGAGCTCGGCGCCGCCGAGGTGCTCCCGTCGGTCGAGCAGGCCCGGGGCCCGTTCGACGTCGCGATCGAGTCGATCGGCGGTAAGGAGGCGATCGCGGCATGGCATCGACTCCAGCCGCACGGGCTGCTGATCTGGCTCGGTCAGGCAGGCCGCCAACCACTCGAGCTCGACTACTTCGATTGGGACGGAGCGATGAGCGTGTCGATCCGGAAGTTCGACTACCTCGACTCGACCGCGACCGAGGCCGACGACCTCCAGACGCTCGTCTGGCTTGTCGAGCACGATCTTCTGCACCCCGAAATCGGGCTTGCCGAGGATTGGTCGAACGCTGCCGCCGCCGTTGACGCCCTGGTCGGACGCCGGGTCCGCGGCAACCTGGTCCTGACGATCGGAGACGCGGCGCCGGCGGGTCACCCGACCGACGGTAAGGCTTCTTCGCTACTGCCGGCACGCTCCTCGACGCCAGCTCAAGCCAGGTCGAGGTGACGCGCATGCTGGCTGAGGCCGACGACGTAGTCGTCGAGTGGACCAGCCGCGCCCGCGCGCTCGTCGGCTAATACGAACGCGGTGCGATGATGTACGTCAGTGCAGGACACGACGGGGATCCTCGAGAACACCGGCCCGACCGATGTGGCCGCTGCTCCGATCGCGGTCCTATTTGAGCCCGGACGGAGCGGCGCCGAAGCGCTCGCGCAGGCGGCGGCAATTGCCGAGCAGCGCGACGCCGAGCTCAACGTAGTCGTGCTCGCCCCGCAAGCTCCCCTGCCCCGGTGCTGCGGTGCCTCTCCGGCCGCGTTCAACTGCGCGGTCCGCGACGAGGCAGCGGCCGAGCTGGACGAGGCTGCTCGGCTGCTGGGCTGGCCCGCCCCGCGGACGAGCTTCGATGTGCTCGTCGAGGGCAGGGATCCGCCGCTGCCCGCGTGGATCACGCAGAGGCAGTGCGACGTGGTGCTACTACCGGCCCGCCGACGCGTCCTACGCGCCCCCGGCCATCCCGCGACGCGAGCCCTGCGACGCGCAACGCAGGCCGACGTCCGCGAGGTCGCGCCGCCGAGGCGCCGGCACTGACCGACTACGAATGCGACGCAAGAGCCAGGCCGAACGGACTCCCTTCGGAATCCCGGCAGATCGACCACTGCACCCCGGGATGGATCACGCTTCCGCCAAGCCCGGTGACCTGCTCCAGCGCGGCCTCCATATCGGCGATGGTGAAGTACGGCAGCGAGGCCGTGTCGCCCGGACCGGCGCCGCGCTCGTGAATGCCAAGCACGGGAGCGCCGTTCTGAGTCTGCCAGCCGCGACCCTGCGTCTCGATGCGCTCGGCGAGCTCGACGCCGAGTAGGCCCGACCAGAAGCGACGTGCACGGTCAGGATCATCAGCCGGAAACTCGATTAGGCCGAACGATCCGTCCACGTCGCAGACGATAACGACGCCCCCAATTCCCGTGGTGGATGGATTGGTGGTGGGCTGGCCGGCCCACCACCAATACTCGGACGTCTACGGCTTGCCGCTTTCGCTGCTGCCGCTGATCCGCACCGTCGAGCGCCCAGCGCCGTGCCCCGGCGCGGCCCCAAACCTGTAACCGCTGCTGCACTGCGCGCCCGCCGGACAGGCCGGGCTGTGGTGGTCTGGCGCAGTTGGGAAGGCTCTCGTGCTGGTTCCGCTCGTGCTGGTCACCTGAGCGGAGACGGCGTGCACGCTACCGGGCCACCAAGCCAGGTACCAGCCGTTCTTGACAGTCGCCCGGACCGCGGTTCCGTCGCTGCGGGTGATCGTGACGCCCGTCACCCCGGCCCCGATCGGGCCATCGACCATCGTCAGCGCGTGCCCGTCGGAGTCGGATTGCCCGGCGCCGTTCAATTCGATCTTTCCTGGTGGAACGCCGGGGTTCCCATCGCCACCGGTGTCCGAGTTGATCGTGATGCCATTGCCGGCCACGCACGTGGAGCCGTTCGCATAGATCGACGCCGTGTACGGGCCGCGCGAGTCGGTCAGCACGGGCGTGCCGGCACCGGTGCCGCAGCGCTGTGCGGCCGCGGCGAGTTGGCCGGGCCGCGGTTCGGTGGGCCTCGCCGTCCATCCGGCGAATGCAGGCGCGGCGCTCGATCCGAGCAGGATGGCTGCGCCGGCGGCAGCGGCCGCGCCGCTCAGCCCCAGCGCCCCTAGCACCGGCCGCGGCGGGAGCGAGCGCAATCGGGGACGGTAGTCGGTCGCACGGAGCCGGGCACTCGCGTCGGGGGTGATAAGTGCCGCCCGGTCGGCGAGGGCTTCGCGCAGATCGTGTTCGAGTGCATCGGTCATGTTTCGGTGCTCCTGGCTTGGATTGGAACCGGCTGCAGCGTCTCGCGCAGCCGCGCGAGTCCACGCGAGGCGCTGCTCTTGACCGTCCCGGGCGAACAGCCGAGAACTTCGGCAACCTGGGCCTCTGTCAAGTCGTTGAAGTACCGCAAGACGAGTACCGCGCGCTGACGAGCTGTCAACTCGCCGAGCGCTTGAACCAATTCGGCGCGGGTGTCGAGCGCAGGCAGCGGGTCAACCGCGCAAGGGCTCACCGGCGGCCGTGCCTCCAGTTCGCTGCGACGGCGCGCCCGGCCGCGAGCCCCGTCGAGTGCCAGGTTGACCAGGACCCGCCGGGCGTACGCCCGTGGCTGCTCCATGCGGCGGATACGTGACCAGCGGCGCGCGACCTTCAGCAGGCAATCCTGAACGAGGTCTTCCGCCTCGGCCTGCTCCCAGACGATCAGATACGCGGTGCGCAGGAGCTCATCGACGTGGTTGGCGACGAACTCGTCGAAGTCGGTCATCACACACCATTAACCGTCAGCAGCCGCCGGAAGGTTCCCTGCGCTGCGGTCGCCCGACGGCGATCGGTTAATGCTCGGAACACCGGTTCCAGAGAGTTGAGATGGAGGCGGACGGTGAGTCGCCGACGCTCACCTGCTACTTTGGCGGCCCTTCCAGCCTAGACGCCCGCCAGCGTCTCAACCCAAGTATCGGCACCTGGCACCAGGGGCTTGACCGTAGTCCACCGCGCCGGCCGCCGCCATCGTTCGACCTCGCCGGATCGGCGGCGTCAAGCGCGAGCGGCGCCTCGCCGGCGACGAGGCCGGCGGCGCGACTGCCGGCCATTCGGCGTGGTCGCGTGGGGTGCAGGTTTCGTTGTGACGCGGCGGGGGGTGCTGCTGTGCAGGCCGTGGTCGAGACCGAGTTGACCGGCGAGCTTTGCGACATCTCGATGTTGGTCTGCTGAAAGGAGCGTGATCCCGACGCCTTTGCGACCCGCGCGGCCAGTGCGCCCGATCCGGTGGACGTACGTCTCGCTGTCAGCGGGCGGGTCGAAGTTGATCACGTGCGAGATTCGCGCCACGTCGATCCCGCGTGCCGCGACGTCCGTCGCGACGAGCGTGTCGATCGCGCCGGACTCGAATTGGGAGAGCGCCCGCTCGCGCTGGCGCTGCGATTTGTTGCCGTGCATCGCTACCGCCTTGACCCCGCGCGCCGCCAGCTGCTTGACCAGCCGGTCGGCGCCGTGCTTGGTTCGCACGAACACCAGGGTGAGGTCGCGGTCGCGACGAAGCTCGCCCACCAGCGCCTCCACACGATGCTCGTGTGCCACGTTCACGAACCTGTGCTCGATCTCGGCGTTCGCGCGCCGCTCGCGAGGGCCGTGCTGATGGGTGACAGGTTCACGCGCGTAGAGCGCGGCCAATCGACCGGCCTCCCCGTCGAGCGTGGCCGAGAAGAACAGCGTCTGACGCGCCCGCGGGCAGGCCGCGACGATCCGATCGATCGCCGGGCGAAAGCCCATGTCGAGCATCCGATCAGCCTCATCGAGGACCAACATCCGGATTCGGTCCAGTCCAAATGTGCCGCGGGCAAGGAAATCCTCGAGCCGACCCGGGGTCGCGACCAGCACGTGCGACGTGGCCGCAGCCTTGGCCTGCTTGACCAAGCCCGCGCCTCCGTAGACCGCGGCGACCCGCAGCGCCCGAGCGTGCGCGATCCCGCGAATGTCATCCACGATCTGGGTCGCAAGCTCGCGCGTTGGCGCGAGCACGAGCGCCGCCGGACGCGGGTCCTCGGCGTTGATCCGTTCAACCAGCGGGATTCCGAACGCGAGCGTCTTGCCAGACCCAGTGGGGGACTTGACGATCACATCCCGGCCGGCGAGCGCATCGCCGACTACGGAGCGCTGGATCGCGAACGGACGGGTTATTCCAGCTTCGGAAAGTGAGCTGATCACGGCGTGCGAGACACCGAGATCGGCGAACGACTCTATTGACATGCATAACTCCTGGGCGGCGCAACTGGGCCGCGAACGATTCGGGACGCTATGGCTGACCCGAACCGCTGAGAGCGGGACCCAAGCAAGCTGCGTCGCGGCCGACGGCGCCGACCGCTGACACGACGGTAGCAGGCCGCCTGGTGGCGGGCACAGGGTCAGCAGCTTGCTCAGCGCAAGGACGGCGCCCGCGCCTCAAGCCGTACGCGCGGCAGCCGAGTACGCGGTGTGATGGTCGGACTGCGACGCTGGCGGATGGCGTACGCGGTCGTCGTGGACGACCGCGCCGCGACGGCTGCCGAGTCGCCGGCGGTGACGGCCGGCCGCGCCACGCTCGGGATCCCGACAACGCTTGCGCCGCGCCGCTCCTACCCCGTAGCTTGGACGCCACTGCTGGTGCCACTGGTGCTGGCCGCGGCCTACCTCGTCCTGTTGCTCGTCCGCTTCCCCACCCTGATCGGCTGGCTGGGTTCTCAGGGTGACTACGCCTCCGCCTACGTCCTGACCGACACGATCAGTCACGGCCACAGCGGCCAAGTCGTGATGAGCACCCAAGGCGGTTGGGTCTCGTTGTGGTTCGGCCTCGCCACCCACGGGCTGAGCTTTCACCGCATTCTCTGGGAGATCTCCCCCGCCCTGCTCTCGCTGGCCACGGCCGGCCTCATCGGCTTCTCGGTGGCGCGCCTGGCGACTCGGACGGCGGGCGTGCTGACGTTCGCGCTGATCGTCGCGGCCAGCCCGACGGGCCTGTTGAACTTCACTGCACCATGGGCCCACAACGCCACCCTGCTCGGCGCGGCGCTGCTGGGAGGCTTCCTCGCCTGGTTGCATGGGGGCGACGGCGGCCCGCGGGGCGTAAAGGGGCTCACTTTTGCCGTACTCGCGCTGAGCGCGCTGGTGGGAGCGTTCCTCGCCTCCGACCAACTGCTAGTGGCCGAGGGGATCATGCCGTTCCTGATCGCCGGGCTGGTGCTGGCGTTCAGAGCCCGCGACTGGCGCAGCGTCTTCCCGGTGGTGGCGGTTGTCGCGGGCACTGTCGCGGTTTCGAGTCTGATCTCGCGGGTGATGGCAGCGCTGCACTTCACGACGACGCCGTCGCCGCTGCAGATCGACGCGGGCAAGATCCCGCTGCACCTCAAGTGGCTGGGCCAGGGGCTCGTACGCCTCGGCAACGGCCTGAGCTACGGCCCGCAGCCGGCGATCCGTGCCCCGCTGACGGTGGCCGCCGCGATCGTGATGATCTGCGCGCTGGCGGCGACGTTCCGCCTCGCGTGCCGCAGCGTCGCCCGTCCGGGCTCAGGTCGCGAGCGGGCGCGCTCCGCATATCTGACCTTCTGGGCGACCTCGCTGATCTGCGCCGCGGGTGCCTATGTGCTGACCACGTTGGTTCCCGCTGACCGCTACTTCCTGGTCGAGATCCCGCTGGTTGCGGTAAGCGTGTCATTGCTCCTCGATGGCGGACGCCGTGCCCGCACTATCGCCGCGGGCGCGACGATCGTGATCCTCGCCAGCATCGTCTCGCTCGCCGCCGGCGACAACCGCAACGGCACGTATCGCGGCGTCGTGGCGCGGCAGGCGGGTCGCATCGAGGCGCTCGTCCGTGCGCACCACCTAAGCATTGGCTACGCCGGCTACTGGGACGCCGCCCCGCTCGACTGGCTCTCGCACGAGCGCCTGCACGTGTACCCGCTGACGCGCGTCTTCGGCCACACCGAACCGATGAGCATCGCGCGCGTCGCGGCCTGGTATCGCCCGCGGCGAAACACCCCCAGTTACCTCGTGCTGGCGCCGGGCGACGACGTCTTCCCGGCCGAAGTGCCGCCCGATCTTCCCCGGCCACAGCACGAGTACCACCTTGGGCAGGCGACGGTGGCGACGTACCCGTACGACATCGCGGCGTATCTGCACCGGCCGATCAACTGATCGTAGTACCGCGATCTACCGCGCAGCCCTCGTCTCCAGAGATGCCGCGATCGCGTCCTGCCACGAGCGCAGGTAGTCGCGGTAGCCGCCGGCGAACCGCTCGAGGTGGCGCGCGCCCGCCTCGCTGAGAGGCGTCAGCTCGTATACGACCTCGACGTCGCTGCCGCCTTCGGTCGAGTCGAGCGTGACAGTGACAATGCCTGCCCTCTCGCCGGACTGAACAGCCGAAATGCCTCGTCGGTCGGAAGCGCTAAGAGAAGCCGGTCGCTGAGCCGCTTTCTCATTTCTCATCCTCCTCGTGCCTAGGCCAGAGCCGCCCGTCGGCCGCGCCGCACCCGAGTCCGAAGGTGGATCAGCCGGGGAACGCGTCGCAGCGGCCACGCCCGGGATCGATCAGCGCAGCCGGGCTAGAGTTTTTCCATATTGGGTCGAGGTAGGCCTTCTTTAGCTGCGAGCCGGCCGTGTGGTCCTCGACGATGAAGCCGAGCTCTTGCAGCCCGGACGGGTACAGGTTCCCCGAGCCGATGTAGAAGGCCTCGTCATCGACGGCAAGAAGCTTCGCATGGTTGTAGAACGGCGTGCCGTCCTTCCACTTGGCGACGTCGGCGTCATTTCGGATCGTGGTGAGCCCCACGTCCTTACACAGCTTCTCTCTCGCCGCGGCTTCGGACAGACCATCGTTCTTCTGGAGCATCTGCATGAAAACGTGGGCGACGTCCGCCAGGTGCCAACCGTTTGAGTAACCACCCGCCTCAGTCGAATAGTTGGACAAGACGATCTTGATCGGGACCCGGGACACAACCTTCTGCGCCAGAGCCGCGAACACGCGCTCGTCGAATTTCGCCTCGGTCGCCGCGAACGGCTTTGGCAGGCAAGAGAGCAGATCCTGCTGGGAGATGAAGATTGACTGGTGGGCGCTGGCGATCAGGGTCCGGAGGGCAGTTTCCCCAGGATTGCGGTACTCGTAGTCGCGCTTGTTGTTGACATCCTTGTTGTCATTGCTCGCCTGGTCCTTGTTGCACGTGTTGCCACTCAACTTCGGACGGTGGATCGGAGCTGACTGCTTCCCTGCCTCGCCGGGGACGTCGATCCCGTGACCGAGCTTGCCGACGGTCATAACCCACGCTCCATGCGGGTCGGGAGGGGCGGGATCTATGGCAATGTCCTTAACGCAGTCTGCGGTCGGAAAGCCGGGGATGTTGTGGAACCTGACGGCAACACCGTTCAACGGAATGAAGCGGTGATCGCAGGTCCACTTCCAGAGCACGTCCATGTACCGCGAGACGTCGGCCGCCGCTGGACCCTTGACCCACATCGAGATGTCGTTGGTCGGATGGTTGGTGTGCAGGTAATCGCTCGCCCAGTAGTTCTCACCCCCGACGATCGCCTCCCGCCCATCGACATCCACCACCTTCCCGTGATTCCACGACAACGGGGTCGTTTTCATCCCGCCGGACTGGACCTTCACCCAGGATCCGACATGTTTCGTCAGCTGGTCAACAAAGGCAACCTCGTCGGCAAAAGCCGGTGGATGCACGCCGACTAAGAGCCGGACCACCGGGATGTCATGCGGGTGCTCCCTGTGTCCCCGCTTGAGGCCATCGACGATCGCAGTTAGGAAAGCGCCGTCCGGATACCCGGCATTACCGAACTTGAACTGAATCAAGTGAGCGATGTCGACGCTCTTCCTGGCGACGGCGATCATTTGTTCGGTCTTTTGCAGGAAGCTTTTGCCGCCAGGCGGTGGCTCGGACCCACAGGACGGCTTCCCCCAACAGTCGACGCTCTGCAGCAGCCAGCCAGGCGACGTGGCGCTTGGGCTAGGGAGCACGTTTCCGTGCCTCAGCCACCAGACCTTCCCCTCAGTGCCGGGCGAGCGTTCCCTCAACGCGTGCGCAACCGCAGCGAGGTGCGGCGGAGCCGCGACCGCCGCCGCCACGGGCGGCGTCCAAACCGCTACGAGGACCGCGACCAGACCAAGAACGACCCGGCAGCGGGACCGCCGACCATTGCCACATGACATCCGTGTATCTCTCCTCGAATCACGCACGCGCAAACCCACCCGCGCCCCGACCCCGGCACGGTGAGCAACACTCTACCGGCTCGTCAAGACCGACAGACGTCTGCGCCGCGAGCCGAAAACAGGGTACGTCGGTTTCGTTCAAGACGAGCCTCGGTTGCGGCGCCATGATGGGCGCGAGTCGAAGGTCCGCGAAGAAAGGGTGACGTGCGTCGAATCGTGAACTCCACATATGTGTCGCTTGACGGTGCGATCGAGAACCCTCAGGACTGGCCTTCGGGCCGCCACGAGGACGACGGTCGCGGACTGGACATCCAGACCGAGCTGCTGTCGAGCTGCGACGCGGTGTTGATGGGTCGCCGCACGTATGAGGGTTTTGCACCGGTTTGGTCGGCGCGGTCTGGCGATCCTTACAGCGACAGGATCAACGCGATCGAGGAGTGGGTGGTGTCCACGACCCTGAGCGACCCGAAATGGAACAACACGGTGGTGATTGACGCTGACGTCGTTGACGAGATTCGCGCGCGCAAGGAGCGGCCCGGCGGCGACATCGTCCAGTACGGCTTCGGCGAGCTCTCTTACACCCTGTTGGAGCACGGGTTGATCGACGAGCTGCGGCTTTGGGTCCACCCGTTCCTCGTGGGACACGCAACGCCCAACGACCTCCTCTTTCGCCGGAGCTCGGGGGCGATGTTCGAGCTCGCCGACACAATCCCGCTTACCTCAGGGATCGTCGTCCTTACGTATCGGGCCTAGCGGCCCTCGTTCGGACGCTCGCAAGTGTCGGATTCGTCGATGACCGCCGCCGCCGACCGCAGCTCGGATGCGGTCGCCGTCTATCCACAGCGGTGGCTCGCGGCGGCCGTGATGATCGCCGCGGTCACTATGGATCTGATCGATCTGACGATCGTGAACGTGGCTTTGCCGACGATCCGTGCCGACCTGAAGGCCAGCCCGAGCCAACTCGAGTGGGTGATCTCGGCCTACATGCTGTCGTTTGCCGCGCTGCTGATCATCGCCGGTAGCTTCGGTGACCTGCTCGGCAGAAAGCGCATCTTCCTCGCCGGAATCGCTGTGTTCGGCGCGGCGAGCTTGGCCGCCGGGCTGGCGCAGCGTCCGGACGAGCTGATCGCTGCGCGGGTCGTACAGGGCGCGGCGGCGGCCGCGATGACGCCGCAGCTGCTCGCCACATTCAGGGCGATCTTCACGCATGAGGAGCGCGGCAAGGCGTTCGGGATCTACGGTGCGACGCTCGGCTTCGCCTCGGCCGTCGGACTGATCGCGGGCGGCGTCCTGACCGATGCTGACCTATTCGGTTGGGGCTGGCGCACGGTGTTTCTCGTCAATCTGCCGATCGCGCTGGCGACGTTCGTCCTCGCCGTGCGCGCGGTGCCGGAAACGCGCGACCCGCAGGCCGGCCGCCCGGACCTCATCGGTGCGCTGCTGCTGTCCGCGTCGCTTGTCGCGATCGCGTATCCGTTGGTGGAGGGCCGAAGCAACGGCTGGCCAGCCTGGGGCTGGCTGCTGCTCGCCGCGGGCGTCGCCGGGCTCGTCGGGCTTGGCCTCATCGAGCAGCGCCGCACCCACACGCGCGTCGCGCCGTTGCTGCGCCCAAGCCTGCTGCGAATCCCCGCGTTCTCAGCAGGGCTGGCCGTGATGGCCGCCTTCGCCGCCGGCTTGCAGGGCTTCTTCCTGATTCTCGCCGTCTGGTTGCAGACCGGGATCGGCTTCTCACCGTTGGCCGCCGGGCTGACCGCACTCGCGTTTTCCATCGGCAGCTTCGCGCTCGCGGCGCTCGCAGTACCGCTCGCTCGGCGCTACGGCCGAGTCGTGCTGTTCGGCGGCGGGGTACTGATGGCGCTCGGCGCGCTTGCTGTCAGGATCGGCGCATCGCACGTCGATGGGCCGACCGACTTCTGGCCCATCGTGCCCGGCCTCGCGATCGCGGGCATCGGCCTGTCGCTACAGATCATCCCGCTCGCCAACGTCGTCCTCGCCGCGGTGCCGCGCGAGGTCGCCGGCGGCGCCGGCGGCACCCTCAGCACGATGCAGCAGATCGGCGGCGCGCTCGGCATCGCGATCGTCGGCACGGTGTTCTTCGATCGCGTCGCCGCCGGCGGCGGATTCACCAGCGCCTTCCGCCACGCGATCCCCATCGCGATCGCGCTCTTCATCGCGACCGCGCTGCTCTCACTCGCCCTGCCCAGCACCGCGCTCTCCGAAGCAGAGCTAGCCGAGGTCGAATGACGCCGGCCCAACGAATAGCGCGGCCACTGACGGTCTCGCACCGGCTGGGCGCGAATTGGACAGTGTTGCTGGTCCCGCGACTTCGGGCTTGTCATCGGGACCGTGGGTTCGAGCGACTGCGCCCGACCTGAAGGATCGGGCGCTGTCGTGTTGTGGTGCGCATGCTGGCCGCTTGGTTTTGTCAGCTACGTGTCCGGAGGTGGGTTCCGGCGGGCGGGTCGTTTCGACGGCGCGCGAGCAGTACCGTGCCGCCGGTTGCGGCCAGGATGAGCCCGAGTGCGCCGGCGGCGCCGATGCCCGCGTCGCCCCAGTCAAACCCGCCCTTCGGGTCCGTCACGCGCACGGTCGTGATGGGCGCGGGCAGCGGGTATTGCTCGTCGGGGTTGGCCCGCACGACCCGGGCGTTCTGGGCCGGTCGCGTCGCCGCGGCGGGCGCGAACTGAGCAGCTTGCTGGTCGGGGTTGGGTTGCACGACCCGGCCGGCTTGCGCGCCGTGCGCTGACGCTGCCGGCGCGGAGATCGCGGCGAGCACAAGCGTGACCGCGAGCCCCGACTTGACGTGTTGGCCGTGGCGCATCTTGTGTACCTCCTGCGGTTGCCGATCGCCCGGTGCGATCGGATCGGCATAGGACGGTGCGCTTGGGCGGTATGGGGGCGGCTGGAAAAGGTTGGAGAACGGCAAAAAGGGCGAACTGGAAGCCTGTTGCGGCTGCCGGCGCGGTGGTAGCGTTGCCTGCGGGGGAAATAGGCTGTGGTTGAGTTTCGGATCCTGGGGCCGCTGGAGGTCGTCGAGCATGACCGGCCACTGGTGCTCGGCGGCCCCAAGCAGCGGGCGCTGCTGGCGGTGTTGTTGTTGCATCGCGGCGAGGTGGTCTCGACCGAGCGCCTCAGCGATGAACTGTGGGGCGAGCGCCCGCCGGCGAGCGCCGCCAAGACCGTGCAGGCGTACGTGTCGAATCTGCGCCGGGCGCTCGGCGATGGTCTGTTGGTCACCCGGGGGCACGGGTATCTGCTGCAGACCGAGCGCGGGCAGCTGGACGTGGACCGTTTCGAGGCGCTGGTGGATGCCGGGCGCACCGCGCTCGGGGAAGGGGACGCCCGGCGGGCGAGCGAGCGGCTGCGGGAGGCGTTGGCGCTGTGGCGTGGACCGCCGCTCTCCGACTTCGCATACGAGCCGTTCGCGCAAGCCGAGACTGCCCGGCTGCAGGAGGAGCGCTTGGCGGCGCTCGAGGACCGGATTGACGCGGATCTTGCCCTCGGCCGGCACGCGGCGCTGGTCGGCGAGCTTGAGGCGCTCGTGCGCGAGCACCCGCTCAGGGAACGCTTTCAGGCGCAGTTGATGCTCGCCTTGTACCGGTCGGGCCGACAGGCGGACGCACTGGAGCGCTACCAGGAGACCCGCCGCAAGCTGACCGACGAGCTCGGCATCGAGCCCGGGCAGGAACTTCAGGAACTCGAGCGGGCGATTCTCAACCAGGACCCCGAGCTTGGCGCGCGGTCGCGGCGCGTGCCGCGGCCGCCACCTGGCCGCCGCGGAGCTGTACCGCTCCTGCTCGGCGGGCTAATTCTGGCCGGGGCTGCCGTCGCGGCGGCGCTAAGTCTCGGCGGGAGTACGAGCAGCGCGCCGGTGCTCGCGGCGGTTGACCGCGTCGGGATGATCGACCCGCGGACGGGCGAAGTCCTGGCGAGTGTTTTGGTCCCGGGCGCGCCGGCGCGGCTGGCCACGGACGGAAGGCAGCTATGGGTCGGAGGCGACAAGTCCCAAACGCTGCAGCGTGTTCACCCAGGCTCGCCACCGACGGTAGTTGCTGCCAAGGGGTTCCCGAGTGGGCTGGCGATGGGCGCGGGCTCGTTGTGGATGGTCGACGCGCTCCGCGGCACGCTCGTCAAGGCCAACCCCGCGTACGGGACGATCGAGGCCCGCAAGTCGCTGCCGGAAGCCGCGCGGGAGGTTGCGATTCCCGACCGCGCCGCGTTTGACCCGTGGTCGGTTGCCGCGGCCGCCGGCGGCGTGTGGGTCAGCGACGGGTCATCGCGCCTGTATCGGATCGCCCCTCAAAGCGCTCAGGTCACGCGGGCGCCGAACCTCGGCACGCCGATCAACGGGCTCGCCGCCGCCGGGAACGCGCTGTGGGCGATCAGCGGTAGCGCGGCGAGCGTCTTGCGGCTCGATCCGGCAACCGGGAGGGTGACGGCACGCATCTCGATCGTCAGCAGTCCGGGACGGGCGTCACCGTATCCGATTGCGATCGCGGCCGGCGCCGGGTTCGTATGGGTGCTCAACGCCAACAGCGGCACGGTGACGAAGATCGATCCGAGTCTGCCTGGCATAGCGACCACGATCCAGATCGGTATCGATCGCGGCCCGCTTCGGCTCGCAGCCGGGGCGGGCGCCGCGTGGGTCGCCAGCGGCGACGGCACCCTGTCGCGGATCGACGCAAGTAGTAACGCCCCGACGAACTTCCCGATCGCTCATGGTCTGACCGATGTCGCCGTCGCGGACGGGCGCGTGTGGGTCACGGCTGGGCCAGGGCCCGGCCCCGAAACAGGCGTCGGCGCTCCGGTGAGCGGATCCGACGTCACCTCGGTGCGACCGCTGCCGGCCTCCTCCTGTGCGCCTGTGCTGTCGGCGGCCGGGCAGAGGCCGCGCTACTTGATCGCCTCAGAGCTGCCGCTCCAGGGCGCCGATAGCGCGCTGCCGCTGCAAATGACCGACGCGATCCGGTTCGTTCTGCGTCGCGATCACTTCCGCGCCGGGCGGTTCACACTCGGCTACCAGGCGTGTGACGACTCGCTCATCTCTCCGCGCGGACCGCCGAACGAGGTTCGCTGCGCGGCCAATGCGCGGGCGTTCGCCGACGACGCGAGCGTGATCGCGGTCATCGGCCCGTTCTACTCCAACTGCGCGGCCAGCGAGATCCCGATCGCCAACAGGGCCAACCATGGACCGCTCGCGATGATCGCCCCCGCGGCCACCGCGGCCGGACTGACACACGCCGGACAGGGCGCCGCCCACGGCGAACCTGACCGCTATTACCCCACCGGACGGCGCAATTTCGCGCGGGTCATACCCCCCGACAACGTCCAGGGCGCGGCCGACGCCTTGCTGGCCCGGACGCTGGGTGCCGACCGCGTGTTCGTCCTCGACGACGGCACGCTCTACGGCCGCGGCGTGGCGGCGAGCTTTCACTCCGCCGCCACGCGACTCGGACTTCGCGTCGTCGGCGCAAGCCACTGGCGATACCCGAGCCGCAGCTACCGCTCACTGGTCGGCAACGTCCAACGCTCCGGCGCCACCGGCGTATTCCTTGGCGGATACCTTGAGGACGGCAACGCCTTGCTCAAAGCGCTACGCGCGACCTTGCACAGCAGAGTAAGGGTGCTCGCACCGGACGGCTTCACGGCTCGGGATGTTGGGGCCGTGGCTGGCAGCAGCGCCGAAGGCATGACGATCAGCATCCCGGGCGCGCCGATCGCTGCGCTCCCCGCCACCGGCCGCAAATTCCTCTCCGAATTCGGGGTCTCGCTGATCGGCCCGGCCCAGACCGACACGGTCTACGCCGCGCAGGCCACTCAGGTGATGCTGGAAGCGATAGCGCGATCAGACGGCACCCGTGCGTCGGTCACCCACGAGCTCCTCACCGCCAAAGTATCCGACGGGATCGTCGGCAACTTCGCGATCACCCCGAGCGGCGACACCACCGCCGACGCCATCACGATCTACCAAATCCGCAACGGCAAGTTCCAACTGCTCAGGGTCATCTATCCGCCACCGGCGCTCGTAGCACCGTAGAGCTAGGCCGAA
>JBJMLD010000037.1:0-17111 GCA_045805545.1 Solirubrobacteraceae bacterium
CTTGTTCGACCCTCGGCTGTGGCCCAGGTCGCCGAACTGGAGCGCGGCGTAACCGCCGCTCGCCCGGGTTGCGTTGTAGACGCGCAGCGACTGCTCGGGCGGGAACAGATCGTCGGTCCAGCCGCTTTGCAGGAGCATCGGCGCCGGCGTGCCCGGCAGTCCGTAGCCCTGGTGGTAGGTGTAGATCTGATCGCCGACCGCCTGAGCATCGGCGCCGTACGGCTCGCCCGCGTTGATCAGGCCGAACCACGTCGTCAGGTCGGCCTGCAAGTCGGCGCCGGCCGGCGCGATGTAGCCCCCGGCCTGCCCGTCGGCGTAGAGACCGCTGACGTAGCTCTCTATCTCGACCCCGATCGGATTGCGGCTCTGATCCGCTGGCGCCACCTGAGTGTCGAGGAAACGCCCGTTCGGGAGCAGGGAGTCGACGAGATCTGACCAGGGCCAGCGCGGATACGCGGCCTTGATCGACAGCGCCTGACCCTTCGGGCTCGTCCACGCCGCGAACGTCCCGTCCGGGAGCCTGATCCGGTTCTTCAGGTAGGCGAGCTCGATGCTCTGCCCGCCGCCGTAGGAGATCCCGGTGGCGCCGATCCCGTTGCGGTTGGTGATCTTCTGATCGACCAGCAGCCCAAGCAGATATTGCGTGTCGCGCGCTTCGTAGCGCTGATCGGCTAGGTGGACCCAGCCCTTGGCGCAATCCGGGGTCCGCGAGCTCGGCGTGCCGCACGAGTTGCCCCAGCCACGCGCGCTGTAGTTGAGGACGGCGTAGCCCTGCTGGGCGTAGTAGACGTTGTTGTAGTGGTAGGTCTCGTTACCGTCGCCGTTTGGCGTGCTCGACTCGAACGAGGTCTTGTCGCCGCCCCAGCCATGGAGCATCACGATCGTCGGGAACGGGCCGTTCCCGTTCGGCGGCAGCGTAACGTCGACGTCGAGCGGAATCCCGTCGAAGGTGGGGACGCGTTGGGCGAGCGAGCTCGTCGGGCAGAAGCGGACGCCGTTCTGTGCCGTGCACGAGTGGCCGAACGGCGCAGGCGCCGCGGCTGCCGACGACGCGGTGAGGGCCGCACAAGCCGCGAGCGCGGCCGTCGTCGTGGTGAGCACGGTCGCGGCGCGCCGCCGCCATCGCTGCCAAGTCATCTTCGGGTCTCCCTCTCCGGATCGTGTGGTGCCTGCCCCGCGCATGCGTGGGGCGAATCACCCATGCGCGGGGTGCTTGATATACCCGAATCCCGTAAATCAGAAACGCGGCGCTCGGGTTGCGTGAGTCTGGGCGCGCCGCGTGAGCCTGGGCGCGCCGGTTCAGGCGGCGATGGCCGGAAGGCCGACGCCTATCACCTTCAGCCGGCGAGACAGCGCCGTGAAGGCGAACTCGTTCAGCTCCTGAGCCGAGTAGCCGAGGTATTCGTAGTCCTCGCCGAGTTGGTAGCCCGGCGGGACCAACACGCCGGCCGCCGATGGAAGCGTCTCGTTCAGCTTGTCCTGGATCCGGCGGGCCAGCTCGGGGTCGCGGGCCTTCTGCTGCAGGAACCAGGTTCCATAGGCCACGTGGCGGTGCTCGTCCTGTGAGATCAGGCTGAACGCCTTCAGATGGCCGGGCAGGATCCCGCGGCGCTCCATGTTGTCGGTCTGGAAGTACTGACCAGTCAGCGCCAGCGTTCCCTCGATCACCATGTGGTAGAGGGTCACGAAGTCGACCTTGGCGGCGATGTCCGACGGATCCGCCAGCAGCGCCTGGTGCGACTCGACCAGATAGCCGTCGAACAGCTTGAAGTAGTCGGCCGTCAGGTCCTGGCGCGCCCGCTGCAGCCGGTCCTCGAAGCTGCCGTCGTACTGGAACACCTCCTCGTAGAGGCGGTTGAAGTGCTGCGCGTGGCGCGCCTCGTCGACCTGCTGGGTGAGCAGGAACGCCTCCTCGTGCTTGTCCTCGGCGGCCAGCACGAGCCCGGAGAACTGGCTTGTCACCCGCTCCTCGCCGACGAAGAACGCCGACAGGCCCCAGACCATCTCGTCACGCATCTCCTCGGACATCGCCTCCCAATCGCGCCTGTCCTGGGTCAGGTCGATCTCATGCGAGATCCAGTTCTGGCGCTCCCACAGCCGATACAGCTGCGGCGGCGTCATCAGCTTCACCTGCGGCAGCTTCGACTCGTCCGTGATCGTCGCGACATCGCCTTGTACCGTCAGGTCGAGCAAGCTGGTCACCATCGCCTCCTGTGCGTGGGGAGCTGTGTTCGGCGACTCTACTTGCGCCGGCGGGGCGCGTCGAGCACGTAGACGGGGACCGGCTCGGCGGCGAAGACCGACCGCCCCCTACCGAACAGTCAGTAACGCGTGCATGCCGCGCGCGTCGTGTGACTCGGGCGTGTCGGCGAACAGCGAGCAGAACAGGCGATACGTCCCGGGATGAAGTTTCGCGACGACCTCGGCGCTGCCGCCGGGGATGAGCGAGACGCTCCCGAACGCGTTGCCGGCGCCGTCGATGATCACGAAGTTGTGGTCATCCTGGCCGCGATTGTGGGCCTGGAAGCGAACCGTGCCGGCGCCGACCATCGTCTTCGACGGCTGCACCGCCCACTCTTTCTCGTCCACGGTCAGGCTGCGCGGGAGCTGCACTGGCGGGAGGTGCAGGCGGTGGCGGCGGCTCGAAGCGCCCGCCGGGAACACCGCGAACGCCACCGCGACGGCCAACACCATCCATCGCATCACTTCATCAGCGTGTTCCCGCCGTCGTAGCGGGCGACGCTCGGGAACGGACCGCCCGGCAGCACAGCGGTCGGGTCGCCGCCCAGCCATTCGCTGATCAGCGCTTGGTAGACGGAGCGGAAGTCCGTGCTGGGCACGAGGTTGCCCTCGCCGTCGTTCACCTTGACGCCGGGGTGCTCGCCCGCCAGACCACCGCGCACGCTCGATCCGCTCACCAGCACGAGCCCGCCGGCGCCATGGTCGGTGCCGGCCGAGTCGTTGGAGCCGATGCGCCGGCCGAACTCGGAGAACACCATGGTGACCACGTTCTGCTCCACGCCGCGCGTGGCCAGGTCGGCCTTGAACGCGCCGAGCGCGCGGGACAGCACGGACAGCTGCGGATCCTGGGAGCCGATCTGCTGACCGTGGGTGTCAAATGAGCCCCAGTCGATCGTGATGATGCGCGTGCCTAGCCCGGCGCTCAGCAGCGTCGCCGCGAGCTGGAGCTTCCGGGATAAGTCGGACCCCGGCGGGTAGCCCGCGCCGGCCGAGCCGCTGCTCAGTCCGCGCAGCCGATTCGACACGTCGACGGTCTCGCCGAAGATGGAGCGCGAACGGGCGAGCGCGTCATTGCCGGCGCTGGCCGGCACCGAGGCCAGGTTGGCGACGAGATTGTTGGCGTTGAAGCTGGTGTTGGCGATCTGAAAGCCGGACCCGGACAGGCTCTCGATCGCGCAGACTGGCGCCGAGGAGCTGCGGATCTGCTTGGACAACGACGAGTCCAACGAGATCGCCTGGAGCGGATTGGAAGTCGAGCCGTAGCGGTCGAGCCAGCGTCCGAGCCAGCCGGTCTGCAGCTGCTCGAGCGCGCCCGCAAACCAGTAGTCGCGGCTCTCGAAGTGCGACAGGTTGGGCGGCGTGTAGTCGGTGGCCGGGAAGATCGCCAGGTCTGACCCGGCGCCTCCCGAGCCGTCGCCGTACAGCGTGTCGAAGCCCTTGCTGTCGCCGTTGTTGCCGGCGCCCGAGACGGCCGGGTTGGCGAAGGCGAGCCCACTGCCGGTCCCGCCCATGACTGTCGTGCCCACCTTGCCGCCCCCGCTCGGGCCGAGCGCCCGCGCGATGTTCCCGCGCGCTGAGAGGTAGGCCGCGTACTGACTCGACTCGACCGGGACGATCGTGTTCAGCCCGTCGTTGCCACCGTTCAGGTAGATGCAGACCACGGTCTTGTTCGGCCCGGCGGCCGCGTCGGCGGCGGCGGCGTCCCAGATCTTCTCCCAGCTGAGATGCGTGGCCGAGTACACCGACGCCATGCCGATGGCACCACCGCGCAGGAACGAGCGTCGGCTCAGGTGGCTCTTTTGACGCGGCGGACCATCGGGAAATCCCGCCAGCGCCTCCGCGGGGATCTCGACTCGCGAGGTCGGCGTGAGATCGGTAACGCGGCTGTCCGAGCGAGCGCAGTCGGCGCACTTCAGCGCCCGAACCTCGTTTGTTTGCGGGTTTGTCATCACATCACCTGGGCGTCGGGGCCGGCGAGCATCAGCGCCCGCAGCGCGAGCTGTCGCTGCTTGCGTTGGCTGACCCCGGCCGAGGGGGCGGTCTGCGCGAAATTGCGGATTGCGCTCTGGGTGCCGGCGGCAAGCCATGGCTGCCCGGCGGCGGCGTAGGCCCGGTCGTAGGCGGCGGATGCCGTTTCCCCGGGGACGTCCGCGATCACAGTCTTCGTGAGCAGCTGGGAGACGAAGCTGAACCGCGCCAGCGCGGTGTTCGTGTTCAGCCAAGACAGCCCGCCCTCCCAGCCGGAGACGTTGGGCGGGAAGTACGGCGTCTGGCCCATCCCGTTCAGATCGTCGGCCGCCGTCGAGTCGGTGACGGTCAGACCGAGAGCACGCATCGCGCCGACCACGTAGACGACGGGCGGCTTGACCATGTCAGGCTCATCCAGCGAGGCGAACAGCGCCGGGTGGGTGAGGATCTGCTGGAGCAATGGCTTCAGCTGCAGCGCGTTGCCCGTGTAGGTGGAGATCAATCGCCTTAAGCTCGTGGCGTCGGGCGCTCCGACGATGAACTCGCGCCACAGCTTGTTGATCAGGAACGGCGCATGCGAGGGATGCCCGAGGACCAGGTTGACCGCATCGCCCGCGCTCCAGTTGCCGAACTGTCTGAAGACGATCTTTGGCCCGTTGTACCAGCGTGACGGCGTGAAGTAGCTGTACGCGTGGTCGGGGTTGTCGTCGTTGATCTGCCAGCCGGAGAGCGCCTTGGCCAGTTGTTGCACATCACCCTGGCTGTAATTCGGATGCCCGCCGGAATCGGTCACGCCGAGCGAGAACAGCTCCATCAGCTCGCGCCCGTAGTTCTCGTTCGGTGCGCCCTTGACGTTGGATTCACCGGTCAGGTAGCGCAGCATCGAGGGGTCGACCGTGACCTCGAGCGCAAGCTCGCGGAAGGTCGCCTTCGAGTTCGAGCCGAGGTCGGCGTAGCGGCGAAACAGGCTGTTCTGGCTCATCAGCAGCTGGGGCGGTGAGACCTGGTCGCGTGAGTTGGCCCAATGCCGGTGCCAGAAGAAGGTCAGCCGCTCGACGAACGGGTTGGTCGCCCGGACCATCTGATCGAGCCAGCTCAGCACCAGATCGGTGTCGTCGCCGGTCGGGTCGAGTGGGTTGCCGGCGCGCGTCGGCGGCGGTCCGGCCAGGCCTGCGGGCGTCGAGAGCAGCCAGTCGACGGCCGCTTGGAGCGGCTTCCCGGTCCAGCGTGCACGGTCGGCCGCGCTTGGCCCGAAGCCGGCGCGCCAGAACAACCGATCGACCATCGGTCCGGTGAGAAGTGTCTGCGGAGTCGTCGGCCCGGTCGGGCTCGACGGCCTCGGCGGCCGGTGCAGCCGATGCCGCCGCGGCTTTACGTGCCGCTTGTGGTGCTTGCTCCGGTGCTTCGAGCGGTGCTTGGTCGGCCCGTGCTTGGTCGCCCGGTGTCTCATCGGCAGGCTCCCTTCAGCAGCGTCCGGAATGCGCTCGTGACCGCCGCTCCGCTGAGGCGGAAGTCGCCGTCGGGGTCGCGGATGTCGTACCAGACGACCCCGGCCAGCCTCGGCATCGAGCCGACGTGCAGCGAGCCCAGCGTCCGGATCCAGGCCGCTTTGTCACCGCCGGTTGCCGTCGAGCCTGTTTCGGCGATCCAGAACGGCTTCGCCGCCATCGCCTCGATCAATGCGTAGGCGGAGGAGAACAGCGCGCCCGGATCGGTCCAGCTGAGACCGCCCGAGGCTCCGAAGTTGTAGGCGCTGACACCGACGAGGTCGACCTGTGCCGCACCCGGGAAGTAATTGCCGAGCTGGTTGGCGCCGGTCGTGGGGATCGACTGCGCATAGGGCGCCCACAACAGCGCGACGCGGCTGCCGCCGTGCGCAGCCCGCACGGCGTGGCGCATGCGCCGCCACGCGGCCACGTATTGCGCCGGCGTGTTCCCGTTGACGGCACCCGACCACGCGTACCAGGGCGTGTTCATTTCTGGCATCGGCCGCAGGACCGCGCCTTTGTGCACCTGGCTGAGTTGCGCCACGAGTGCCTTCAGCGACTTGTCGTAACGCCCCTGGGCGACGGTCTTCAACCGGTACTTCGGTTGGTTCGCGCCGTCGCGTCCGCTGTCGGGCTGCCAGGTGACAACGAGCTTGGCGTGGGACTGGTTGGCCGTCGCGATCAGGTCCTTCGCGAGCGGCTGACCCGCGGTGAGATAGGTGGAGATCGCGGTTACGCCCCGGCCGGTGCTCTTGGTCAGCGCGTGCCAGGACTGCGCCGGATCGTCCTGATAGACGCCGACCGTGACGCAGGCCGAAGCCGGTGCGGCGGCCGCTCCGGCGACGAGCGCTACGAAGGTGGCGATGGACCGGCGGTTGATCCTCATTTGACGATCTCCAGAGTCAGGTTCGTTCTCGCGTGGCGCTTGCCGTCAGGCGAGGTGGTGACGATGGTGAGGACGTAGCTGCCGCGTTTGCGGGCTCGCGCGGGCAGCCTGAGCGGGACGTCGAGAGCACCGGCACGCTTGATCCGGGTCGACCAGGACCAGAGCGCGGCGGCGCTCCGCTTTGTGTGCAGCCGCGCCACCAGGGCACCGATGCCTCGCGCGGTGAAGGCAATCTTCGTCCGCCAGCCGGCGCGCCGCAGTTTTCGTAGCGACCGTCGGCCCGACTGCTTCGTCGTGAGCGGCGGGGCCTGATCGCAGCGCTGGTTCGCCGAGGGCCGCTTCATGTAGGTGACCGCCGGCGAGGGGTCTGACGTCCACCCCAGCGGGTCGTTGACCGCGACCACGGAGAACCTCACGGGCACGCAGGCGGCTGTCTTCGGCTTGAGCCCGGTGCTCCCGCTTGTCTGGAGGATTGCGCGCGGAGCCGCCCCGGCAATGCTGGCGAGCAAGCGGTAGCGCTGCGCGTCGGGACTGCGGGGCGTGAAGCTGAGAGTTCCGGTGATCGGGTTCAGGGTCAGCGCCGCCGGCGAGGAGTCCTGACGCTGGAGGCCGGCCGGCCCGACCGGGTTACCGTCGCCCCCGTCGCTGACCACGACCTTCTGACTGTCGAACAGCGGCGCGTCGGTCCACGCGAAGATCGGTCCACCGCCGCCACCCGGGCCTTGGTCCAATCCGTAGCTGCCGCCGTCACCGCCGGCTGAGGAGATCGTCGTGATCGGCCCGAGCGCATGCGCGATCACATCGATGCGGCCGCCGCGGCCGCCGGGGCCGCCCCGGTGCCCGCTGGTTGGGTTGTACTGACCCCGCCCGCCGGTCGCGAAGGCGCCGCCGTCGAGGCTGAGCGTCCCGGAGGCCGCCCTCAGCAGCATGCTGCCGGCGCTGCCGCCGCCGCGGGCCGGATCTCCTGAGCTGCTGCTGTCCGAGCCAGCCGCGTTGAGACTGCTGCTCACGGTGAGATCGCCGAGTGCAGAGAGCCCGATCGGACCGCCGTCTGCAGCCGGCCCGCTCGACGAGTAGCCGCCGTGGGTTTGCACGTCGGCGGTGGCGAGCGAGCCGAAGCCGGCCGAGGCGGCGACCGCGCCGCCATGTCCGGGGACGCCGCCGTTGTAGGCGTTGCCGCCCTGCGCACTCAGGCTCCCGAGCGAGGCGCCGCCCGACGACGAGACCGAGATCGTGCCGCCGGCGCCTGCCGCTACGGAAGGTGTCACGTTCGGGGCATTGCCGCCGTCGGCGGAGAGATCGCCGGCTGTTGTGCCGTTGCCGGTGAGGCTGATCGTGCCGCCTGCTGAGCCGCCGAATGGCCCGGTGGCGCCGTCGACGGTCGCGCCGCCGGCGGCGATCAGCTGTCCGCCGGCAGTGACCGCGATGCGACTGCCCGGCGTGGCCTGCGTGCCGGCAGCGCTGCTGTTCTGACCGTTCGAGGAGAGCCGACCGAGCACGTGGACCGCGCTGCGACCGGTGACTGTGATCGGCGCCGACGCGCCGCCCGCCCCCGCCGCGCTGCCGCCGCCCGTGGAGTCGATCGCGCCGACGCGCACATTCGAGCCGGCAATCGAGACCTGCCCGCCGTTGCCGCCGTTCATCGCCCCGGCAGCCGGAGCGTCGCGGCCGCCGGCGTTGACGTTGCCGTCGACCCGGACGTCGCCGGCCGTGGAGTTGATAGTGACCGGGGAGCCGGACTGGACTCGGGTCGGGTCGGGTTGATAGGTGCTGCTCGACCCGTACGTGTTGACGTCGCCGCCAACGTCGATCGATCCGATCGCGCCCAGGTTGACCGGCGCGCCCTGGGTGTTCAGCGACCCGGTGGCGATCGAGCCGGCGGAGGAGATGTTGATCTGGCCCGATGCGCCGCCGTTCTCCCCTGAGGTGTTGATGTCGCCACCCACAGTGACCGGGTTGCCGCTCAGGCTCAGGTTGCCGGCGGACCGCGGCGAGCCCGTGCCGCCGGTCAGGTCGATCCTCGATGACATCGTGAGCTTGCCGGTCGCCCTGAGCGTGAGGCTGCGGCCGTTCGCGCAGGCGTTGTCGCCCGAGCCGGGGACGTAGCACGTCGGCACGTACGCGTTCGGGCCGATGTAGATCGAGGTCGCGCTGATCGAGGTGTCGCCGGACAGGCGCATGTCGCCGTCGACGTAGACGAACCCGTACTGATGGGCGCCGGACAGGGTGACGTTGTCGCCGTTAAGGAGGAGGAGGTCGTCAGCGTGGGCCGCCGGAGCGCACAGCATCGCGACCGCCGAGACCATGAGCGCGGTCCACACCTTCACGGCCATCCGGCCGGGCACTGCCCTCGGAATCGAAATGCGTCGTTCCCTCCGTACAGACTGATCCCTGCTCTCCTATGAGGGAGTCGGCGCGTTTGGAGGTGCCCTTGATACGTGATGGCGATGTTGTGGACGCGTGGGCGAGCCGTCTGTGATGCTGCCTAGACATATGACCGATGCCGCCTTCCTCAGCGTTCGACAGGCTCGGCGCGAGCTCGGGGCCGGGAATCTGTCGCCGGTCCAGCTGGCAGAAGCCGTGCTGGCGCACGCCGACCAGCTGAATCCGCGGCTGAACGCGTATTTGCAGCTGGACCCTGAGGTTGCGCTCGCCCATGCACGAGCGCTCGCGGACGGCGACTCGGTGAAGGCGCTGTTCGGCATTCCGATCTGCATCAAGGCTGTGATCGACGTCGCCGGGGTTCCGACCACGGCCGGTGCGGCCAGTTGGAGCCGACTGCCGCGGCGCGACGCGACCGCCGTCCGCCGACTGCGCGCGGCCGGCGCCTTGATCATCCCCACCGGGAACACGAACGAGTTCGCCTATGGGATCGACGGCCGGAATCCCCACTGGGGTGACGCCGCCAACCCGCTCGACCCGGATCGGCTGTCCGGCGGGTCGAGCTCGGGTCCGGCTGTGGCGGCCGCCGGCGGCATGGCCCTGGCCGGACTCGGTACCGACACGAGCGGCTCGATCAGAATCCCCGCCTCGTTTTGCGGGTTGGTCGGTCTGCGGCCGACGCCGGGCCGGATTCCCGCCGACGGCGTCGTGCCGCTGGCGCCGTCGTACGACGTGCCGGGGTTGCTGACGCGTGACGTCGACGACCTCCGGCTTCTGTTCGGCGTCGTCGCGACCCCACGCCGATCGCGGGCTGTGGAATCGCCGTTGCAGCTCACTGGCCTGCGCGTTGGGGTGCTCGAGCAGCTGATGGACGCCGCCGAGGGGTACGTGATCGACGGGGTCATGGCTGCTGCGCGTGGCCTCGAGGAGGCGGGCGCGACGCTTGAGCCGGTCCGGATCGAGGGCCTAGAGCACGCGGGCGAGATCCACCGCGTGATCCAGTGGGCCGAAGCAGCCCACGTTCACCAGCCGTGGTTCGAGTCGCAGCGCGAGCGTTACAGCGAGGGCGTTCGCGAGCGCCTCGAGGCCGGCCGCGCGCTCCCCGCCATCGCCTACCTGGCCGCCGTAGACGCGCGCGCGAAGCTCCGCCGGCGCGCGACCGAGGCGATGCGGCAGACCCCGGTTCTGATCGCCCCGACGTCCCCTTGCACCGCCCCGCCCCGGGATCAGACCGAGATCGAGGTCCGCGGCGTCACCCGGCCCGACCGCGACGTCCTGCTCACCTGCGTCGCCCCCACCGCGCAGTTCGGCGCCCCCGTCGTGTCGGTGCCCATCGGGGTGCACGAGGGCATGCCGTACGGGATGCAGAGCGTCGCGCGGCCGGGGCAGGACGAGCTGGCGATTGAGCTGGCGGCCGTATGTGAGTCGCTCTAGCCAAGCAATCGCCACGCCTAGCCGACCCGTAAAAGTGCGCTCTGCCCCGGGGACGCTCGGAGCAGAGAGGGGTTCTACGGGATATAGCCGGACAAGCGCGCTTTGCTCGACGGGTCGGTGCAGCAAAGGCGGGTTTTACGGGTCGGCGGGGCTCGCAGCACGCGGGATGAGCGCGGCTTGCGCCGCAGAGCGCGAGGGTAGCCTTAAAACCTTGAATCGCTTCGACGACGAGGACGATTGGGTCGGCACGCCGCCCGAGGGTCGCTACTCGCGCGATCGTGCCAAGCCCGACTTCTGGTGGCGGCAGCGCCCGGTCGGAATCGCTGCCGCTGGGATCCTGGTCGTGGTGATCGTGTTGATCATCATCGCCGCCTCGCGGTAACGGGGGTGGGGCGTGGCCGAGTTCGCCGCCCTAGGCCCCGGAGCGTGGTCGTGGTTCGCCGACCCGCGCGCCCTGTTTCACGCCGGCGTGCATCGCCGCACGTACGTCGGCTGGTTGGACACGGGCGGCAACGTGCGGGTCGCGGCGCATGATCACGACACCGGTGCGCGAACCGTGGCCATCGTTCGGCACGGACTCGGGATCGACGACCACGGTAATCCGGCGCTGTTGCTGCGCCACGACGGACGCCTGCAGGTGTTCTACTCGGCGCACAACGGGTCAGCCATGCACTATCGGATCGCGCAGTCGCCGGAGGACGTCAGCGCGTGGGGCCCGGAGAGGTCACTCGGGACGAACACCCCGGGCGGACGTGGCTTTACGTATCCCAACCCCGTGCGGCTTCGCGCCGAGCTTGACCGCATCCATCTCTTCTGGCGAGGTGGCGACTGGGAGCCGGCGTTCTCCACCTCGCTTGACGGCCTGAGCTGGGCGCCTGCCCGGACGGTGATCGATGCGCCCGGGCAGCGGCCCTACGTGAAGGTCGCCGGTAACGGCGAGGACCGGATCCATCTCGCGTTTACCGACGGCCATCCGCGCAACACACCGACCAGCGTCTATTACGCGCGCTATCGCAACGGAGCATGGTCGCGTGCCAACGCCCAACACATCTGCACGGTCGAGCAGCTGCCGTTCGCGCCGCACCAGGCTGACGTCGTGTACGACGTGACGCAACGTCGGTTTCGCTCCTGGGTTCACGACGTGGCATTCGACGCCGAAGGGCGTCCGTTGATCGTGTTCGCGATCTTCAGATCCCCGACCGACCATCACTATCACTACGCGCGCTGGACGGGCAGTGCCTGGGAAGATCATTTCGTGACCGCCGCCGGCGGATTCATCGATGACGACGGCAACGAGGTGCAGTACTCCGGCGGGATCACGTTTGATCACGAGGATCCGCAGGTCGTCTATCTCTCGCGCCAGGTGACCGGACAGTGGGAGGTCGAGCGCTGGCGCACAGCTGACGGCGGGAGATCGTTCACTCACACTGCCGTCACCGCCGGATCACCGCAGAAGAATGTCCGGCCGGTCACCCCCCGCAACCAGCACGAGGGAGACCTGAACGTGCTGTGGATGCGTGGGAGCTACCGCAACTATCGCGACTACAACACGACGATCGTCGGCGATCCAAGCGGCGGCTGGGAATCGCCGTTCGCCGAGGCGACCGCCACCCCGGCCGCCGGACCGCCTCCGCTGTCAGTCACGCTCGACGGCACCAGCTCCGGCGTGGCCGCCGGGAGCACGATCACCGGCTGGGAGTGGGACTTCGGCGACGGCACCCCGCCCGCCGCCGTCGCCCAGGTCCAGCACACGTACAACACTTCCGGGGTGTGGTGGCCGAGCCTGACCGTTACCAACCAAGACGGCGCCACCGACACGATCGCCATCGAGGTCAACGTCGAGGCCACCTGACTCGCGTCGACGACGACGATTGCGTCGGCGGCGCAAACGGTCGTCCAATGTCGCCCCGGCCAGCGCCGCGAGCATCACGAGAAACGGGTCGATCGGAGAGCGAAAGCGAATGAACCCGGTGATGAAGAGGGTCGGCAGCAGGCACACCGGAACGAGCCATAGCCACCGGGGCGCTCGGCGGGCACGGCGGGTCATCACACCTCCGAGCGCGAGCAAGGCGAGCGGATAGAAGCCGCCGATCTCGAACCAAGCCGGTATCCGCGGGATGCCGGTGTCACGCAGGTTGGCGACGGCGAAGTCGAGCTCCCCGAGATGGAACAACCGGATCGCGTTCCAATATCCGACCTTGAGGACGTACGCCGGATGGTGTCGGATGTCACTGATCGCCGCCGCCGTCAGATGGTCATCGAATGTGTGCTCGTTCCATCGCTGGATGTCGGCGTTGAACAGGATCTGCCCGTACTCGGGTGAGGCACCGTGCTCGGCTTCTTTCCACACCGCCGGCCAGTGCTGGTCGGCGCGTGATGCCTGGTTGTACGTGCCGGCGAGTGTGTACCCGACCTCCGTCGACACCGGAATGAAGGCATGGAACTCAAACCAGTTTCGGATCGTCCACGGGGCGATCGTGAGGACCGTGGCCGCCACGAGTCCGGCCGGCGCGGCCCAGCCAAATCGGCGCCGCCCCGTCGTAGAGCCCGCCACCGCCAGCGTGAGCGGAAGCAGCAAGATGATCCCGTTCGTGCGGGTGAGCGCGGCGAGGCCGACCAGCACGCCGGTAAGAACCGCCCAGCGGAGGTAACACCGAGAGCGTCGAGCCTCCAGCGCCGCCGCGACGGCGGCGAGCACGAGTGGGACGAACAGCGATTCTGAGACCAGCGCCGTGCTCATGATCACGAGCGGCGGGGCAACCGCCGCGATGCCGAGCGCGAGCAGTCCGACGCGCCGGCCCCAGAGCCGCGCCGCGATCCCACCGATCAGAGCAACCGTCAGCGTGCCGAGGAGTGCTTCCACCATCCGGGCGCCGCCTGGCGACTCCTCTCCCGCCACCGCATACACACCGGCGAGCAACGCTGGGTACGCCGGTGGCCGGAACGCACTCGGTCCGCCTCCGGGAGCGCGGTTGGTGCCCGGGTAGCCGTGCCCCTGCGCGATCGCCAGGCCGGTGCGGCTGAAGTCGGCCGGGTCGAGGGCCAACGGCGTATCGAACGTCAGCCCGACCACCGTCATCCGCAGGGCCAAGGCGACGAGGAGCACCAGCCACACCCGCGCAGGGACGCGGCGGACCAGCCGACCCGACCCGGCTAGCAGGCGGGCGCGATGGCCGTCGTCGAGCTGCCCGCGACGGACAGGATCTGCTCGGCCGGTCCAGACGGTTTCGTTTTCTCGCACGGGGTCACCAGGATCGTTCTGATGGGACTGGGGCTCGGCACGGCCAGGTGAAACTGTGCGGAGTCCGGCGCCGCGGCCTGAGGTGTCTTGCTCTTGGTCGCCGACCCGACGGGCGGAACGGCGGTCCCGGGCGCCGACACGAACGCCGCCGAGGGCAGCGCCGTCGTGCCGGCGGTGGCGCCGTTGCCTGCGCTGCATTTGGGGACCAGGACGAGGCGCGCGCCGCCGCTCTGCGGCAGCTCTAGGCTGGTGGCGCCTGTCGTCTGCATCACTGCCGCGGCGTTGGCCGAGGGCGTCGGTGTTCCGGTGCCGCACGGGGCGACCACGACCGTCCGCGCTGCATCATTTGTCGGCACGATCAGCGCGCGCATGCCAGGCTCAACGACGCTGCTCCCGCTGTTGCTGCTCGCGATTGATCCGGCCACGGCGAACACGATCAACAGTCCCACGATCGCCACCCAAACCGTCCGGTTTTGCTCGGGCACTTCTTCGTCCTAGCTGCTGCTGCTACTGCTGCTCGCCGCCTGGCATGGCGCGGCGGTGGCAACCGTCTTGTTCTTCGACGGGATCACGGCCTCCTGGCTGAGCGATGAGCTCGCGCTGCTCGAACTACTGGAGCTGCTCGAGCTGCTGGAGCTGCTCGACTCCGGCGGCGGGAGGCATGGCGGCACGATCAGGGTCGCGACGCTGCTGTTGGCCGGCAGCACGAGCTGATCTTGCGGCGCGGCGCCCGACGCCGCCCCACCGGAGGCGCCGCCGGGAGTTATCAACACAGTGCTCGCCGGCGGGGGCGCGATCGCCGCGCTGCTGCTCGAGCTACTGGAACTGGAACTGCTCGACGAGCTCGAGCCGCACGGCTCGATCGCGACCGTCTGAGTCAGCGTGCTCCGCGGGATCACGATTTCGTTTGAACCCGGCGGGATCGCGCTGCTGCCCGACTGCGCAACCGACGCCTCCGAACACGACAGCACGGCCAGGGTCAGCGGGTTGTGCTGCTTCGGGATGACCACGGTTCTCACGCCCGGGTTCTGTAGGGCGGTGGCTACCGGGTCAGAACTCGAGCTACTGCTGCTTCCACAACCCGTTATCGCCGCCACCGCGGCGCACATCACCGTGACCGCAACCACTCGTTTTGCGGCCGAGCGCGAACTTCTCATGGTCTCCTCCGTGGGCTGGCCTGGATACAAGCCCATCGTGTTTTGGATGCGCCTCAGTGCGCGCTTCGACGCCTCCTGCGCTCAGGTCCTACCCCGGCACCACTCCGTTTTAACGTGTCAGGAAACCGCCATCTGAGCGAGCCGCCGCATCGATTCGCTGATCACCTCGCGCTGGGTGTCGAGGCGGTGAGCCTCGGCGTCCGGGATCTCGACGTCGACGGTGATCAGGGTTCCTGATCCCTCCGGCGCGAGGTGCCATTCGAAGCGAAGATCTGACACCAGACATGACACTGTGACGCGCTGCTCCTCACGCCGGGTGTCGAGCAGCTGGGCCATCGGGAAGTCCGGGTAGCCGTCGGGATACATGGTGTACTCGGCGTCGCCTGTCACGTCGACAGTGCCGACGCCGGCCCACCAGTCGGGAAACCGCGACGGGTCGTACAGCAGCTTCCACACTTCCTCCGGTGGGGCAGCGGCGGTGACGGTGTCATGGAACGACGGCATTCGATCTTCCTTTAAGAGCGATTGACTGCAGGTCAGCCCGGGCTTGGGCCAGCTCGCGTTCGGGTTCGACGAGGCCGACGACGGGCCGCCCGAGGTCGGCCAGCACGACGGTGATCGTGTCGGCGCGGACGGTGCGGGCGACGACACGCTCCCAGCCGCTGACTGCCTCGACCAACCGTCGCTCAGCTTCGGCCTCGTCGCCACCTGCCAGCGCGATCAGACCCTGGACGCGAGCCAGCCGCGGCACCAGCGTGTCGGGGAAGTCGGAGGGCCGGACCGGCTCGAGCACCGTGGCGCGAACCTGCTCCTCGGCGCGCCCGCGCTCTCCGGATCGGGCAAGCGCTTCGGCCAGCGCCAGGCGGGTCAACGGGCGGCTGATCGGCGCGGCGTCGAGGAGCGACGCCTGCAGCAGATCGGCGGCGAGCGCGTAGTCGCCGTCGTCGAGGGCAACTAGACCGAGATCGTGCGATGCCATCGCGACGAGCTCGGGCTGGCCCACCTGCTCGGCCAGTTCGCGCTCGGCCGCCGCGGCCGCGCGAGCTTCGGTCCGCCGCCCCGCGCTGCGCAGGACGAACGACTTCGCGCCGAGCAGGTGAATCTCGAGACTCTGCAGGCCGCGCTGATCGATCGCGTCCATCCCGCGCTGGAGGAACTCGAGCCCGCGGTCGTGCTCCCCGGCGGCTGCCGCGGCACTGGCAGCGTTGGCCCAGCATCCGTAGGCCAAGTCCGGCCGCCCGGCACGTCCGATCGCCTCGCCGGCGGCGATCGACGGTCCGTAGGACTCGACGAACCGGCCTCGCCGCATCAGCGCCAGCGCTCGCGCGTGCGCGACGTCGTAGGTGCGCAGCGGGTCGGCGCTGCGGTCCATCGCGCTGAGCTCGGCCAGCAACCGCTCGGCCTCCCCCACGTCGCCGGCGACGGCCTCGGCCCAGGCGCGTGCGGCCAGCGCCTCGCTGTGCTCGGCGGCCAGCTCCTCCGGCGACTCGCACGCGGCGAGCAGGTCGAGCGCGTTGCCGGCGCTGTCGAGCACGGCTCGCGGCACGCAGATCGGGCCGTGGTAGGCCCGGGCGCGCCGTAGCCAAGCCCGCGCGAGCTGCACCGCTTCGCCGCCCTCCAGCAGCGCCACCGCCCGATCGAATGCTTGCTCGGCTGCGTCGCGGCGCATGCGCCAGGCCTCGACCTCGCCCAGTTCGAGCCAGAGATCGGCTCGCTCGCCGGCCAGCTCGAGTGCCTCGTGCAGGTAATCGGCCGCCTGCTCCAGCGCGGCCAGCGCGCGGGCCTCGGCGGCGGCGCGTACCAGCGGCGGGACGGCCTCGCGCGCCGCACCGCCGAGGCGCAGGTGACGCGCGATCTCAGCCGGGCGCGGCACGGCGCCGTGGCGGTCAGTCGCTTCGAGCGCCGCGGCCCACTGCCGGTGAAGTGCGCTGCGACGAGGTTCGGGAACTTCCTCGTAGACAGCATCGCGCAGTAAGGCGTGGCGGAAGCCGACGCCTCCCTGGGCCGAGCCGAGGACGCCGGACTCGACGGCGGCGGCCGCCGCACGCTCGGGGTCCTCCGCCATGGCCAGCGCCCGGACCTCGAGCGAGGAGAGCGGGCGCGCGGCCACCGCGGCAAGATCCACGAACTCGCGGACGCCGGCGGGCAAGGGCGCCAATGACGAGCGCATCGCTCCGCGCAGGCTCGGCGCCACATCATCACTGCCGCCGCGCAGCACCTTCGCGGTCTCCACTGCGAGCAGCGCGTTGCCCTCGGCACGGTCGACGACCCGCTCGACCTGTTGGGGCGTCAACTCGGCGGCCATGACGGCCAGC
>JBJMLD010000038.1:0-14662 GCA_045805545.1 Solirubrobacteraceae bacterium
CCTGGATTGACATCGGGATCTGGTTCCACTCCTTGCAGGCCACCTCGCACGCCTTGCAGCCGATGCACACCGACGTGTCGGTGAAGAACCCCATGCGCGGCTTGGCTTTGTCGCCGTACGTGTTCGGCCATGCGTAGGTCTGGAGCTCCATTGTCAGCTCTTCACTCCGGCCTTCTGGCGGTAGGTTTCTACGAGCTTGAGGCGGTCCGGTCCGCGGGGGCGGCGGCCCGGCCGGATGTCGCAGGTCGAGACCTTGTACTCGCTGATGTGCACGTTGTTGTCGAGCGCGAGCGGCAGCAGCTCGTTGGCCGAGTCGCCCTTGACGATCCCCACGCCACCCCAGTGATACGGCGTCCCGACCACGTGCATGGTGCGGCCTTGGATGATCAGCGGCTTGATGCGCGACGTGACCAGCACGCGCGCCTCGACCGCGGTGCGCGCGGTCACGATCGTGGCCCAGTCCCCGTGCTGCAGCCCGCGCTCGGCCGCCAGCTGGGGTGAGACCTCGCAGAAGAACTCGGGCTGGAGCTCCGCGAGGTAGGGCACGGTGCGCGACATCCCACCAGCCGTGTGATGCTCGGTCAGGCGGTAGGTCGTGAGCACGAACGGGAACACGCCGGCGCCGCTCTCGCCGTCGATCGGATGGTACGCGTTCTCCGGGCGATGGAAGACCTGACGCGTCGGGTTCTGCTGCTGCGCGTACAGAGCGTTCTTGAACGGCGTCTCCTGCGGCTCGTAGTGCGTCGGCAGCGGGCCGTCGACCAGCCCGGCCATCACATACAGCCATCCCGTCCCATCCGGGTGGGCGATGAACGGCTTGTCGCCCGCGATGGCGGCCATCCCTGTGGCGTCATCTTCGGGGACGTAATCGGGCTTTCGGTCGGGCGGGAAGTCGGGGGTGTCCCCCACGCCCGTCCACTCGCCGTTCTCCTCATCCCACCACACGAGCTTCTTGCGCTCGGACCACGGCCGGCCCTCCGGATCAGCCGAGGCGCGGTTGTACAGCGTGCGGGTGTTCTTCGGCCACGCCCACGCCCATTCGCTGGCCACCCAGTTCATCTCGGTGTGCGGTGTCTTGCGCGCCGCCTGGTTGACCCCATCGGCGTAGATGCCGCAGTGCAGCCACGAGCCGCACGTGGTCGAGCCGTCGTCTTTGAGGTCGTCGTACTTGGGCACGAACGATCCGTCGGCGTTCCGCCCGGAGATCTCCTGGAGCACTTGCTCGGCATCGGGCTCGTCGTGCTCGCCCTGGAGTGGGTAGTCCCAGGTCAGGTCGAGCATCGGGCGGTCCTTGGGGTCGGTCGAATCATTGAGCTTCTCGCGGATCGCGTTGCCGAGGTGATAGATCCAGTGCAGCTCGGAGCGGCAGTCGCCCGGCGGCTCGAGCGCCTTGTGATGCCACTGCAGGAGCCGCTGCGTATTCGTGAACGAGCCGTCCTTCTCGGTGTGAGCCGCGGCCGGGAGGAAGAACACCTCGGTCTGGATGTCCTCGGTCCTGACTTCGCCGTTCTCGTGCTCGGGGCTGTCCTTCCAGAACAGCGCCGTCTCGTTGGGCATGAAGTCGCGCACGACGAGCCAATCGAGCTTGGCCAGCGCGGCGCGGATCAGGCGCGTGTTAGCCGAGCCGACGGCCGGGTTCTGCCCGACGCAGAGCATCCCCTGCACGCCCCCGTCGAGCATCTTCATCATCATCGCGTAGTGCGAGTGGTCGCCGTTGATGCGCGGCAGGTAGCCGAAGCAGAAGTCGTTGTCTTCCGTCGCCGTCTCGCCCCACCACGCCTTGAGCAGTGACACCGTGTAGGACCTGAGGCTCCCCCAGGCGCCGGTTGTCGGCGCGTTCTTCTCCACGAACGTGTCGAGCGTGGGATGCGACTGGGGATGCGGCATCGGGATGTAGCTCGGCAGGATGTTGTAGAGCGTCGGGATGTCCGTTGAGCCCTGGATGTTGGCGTGGCCTCGCAGCGCCATGACGCCTCCGCCGGGCCGCCCGACGTTGCCCAGCAGCAGCTGCACGATGCTTGCGGCACGGATGTTCTGCACCCCGTGCGTGTGCTGTGTCCAGCCGACCGCGTAACAGATCGCCGAGGTCCGTTCGCGACCCGAGTTCTCGCACATCGTGCGCGCCACGGCCTCGAACTGCTCTGGCGTGCAGCCGCAGATCTCCGCGACCACCTCAGGCGTGTAGCGAGCGAAGTGCCGGCGCACGATCTGAAGCACGCACATCGGGTCCTCCATCGACTCGTCGATGTGCGGTGGGCGCCCGCCCTTCAGCCCCACGCCGTGGGCGCCGTGCGCCTGCTCGCCCGAGACGTCGGCCTGCTGCTCACCCTTCCCGGCGGCGGTTTCCGTCTCCACGTCGCGGTAGGACCAGCTCTTGATCGTGTAGGCGCTGTGATTCGGGTTCCAGCCGGAGAAGAAGCCGCTCGAGTCGTCGACGTCGCGGAAGTCCTCGTTGATGAGCACGGGTGCGTTCGTGTAGTGCTGCACGTACTCCTTGAACCATGCGTCGTGCTCGAAGATGTAGTTGACGATCCCGCCCAGGAAGGCGATGTCGGTGCCGGCCCGGATCTGCACATGCAGATCGGACATCGCGCTCGTGCGCGTGTAGCGCGGGTCGACGTGGATGACCTTGGCGCCCCGCTCCTTGGCCTCCATCACCCACTGAAAGCCGACCGGATGCTGCTCGGCCATGTTCGAGCCCATGATCAGGATGCAGTCGGAGTGCTGCAGGGACTGCTGGTGATCGGTGGCGCCACCACGCCCGAACGACGTCCCCAGACCGGGGACGGTCGAGCTGTGTCATATACGGGCCTGGTTCTCGATCGACAGTGCGCCGGCGGCCGTGAAGAACTTCTTGATCAGATAGTTCTCCTCCGTGTCAAGCGTGGCGCCGCCCAGCCAGTGGATCCCGAGCGTGCGCTTCAGCGGCTTACCGTCGTCGGTCTCCTCCTCCCACGTCTCCTGCCGGGTCCTGATGATCCGCTCGGCGATCATGTCGCTCGCCTGCTCGAGGCTCAGGTCCTCCCAGTCGGTGCCACCGGGCCGGCGGTAGCGGACCTTGGTCTCCCGCATCGGCGAGTTGACCAGCTTCTCCGAGGCGGCTCCCTTCGGGCACAGGCGCCCGCGCGAGATCGGCGAGTCGGGATCGCCCTCGATCTGGACGACCTTCTCGTCCTTGACGTAGACCTTCTGGCCGCAGCCGACGGCGCAGTACGGGCAGATCGACTGCACCACCCGGTCGGCCGTCTTCGTCCGCGGCGTCAGCTGCTCGCTGCGGACGGATTGCGCCGCCTTGCCCAGGCCGAGCGGGTCACCCGCGAGCTGGCGCAGGAAGGGGGCGACCAGGCGGCGGTGGTTGGGCATCGCAGCGCCAGCTTTCCCGGTCAGGTTTTCCCGCAAACGGCGGCGGGTTGCCGTGCATCGCCGGTGGGTATTGGCGATGACATGTCTACCGATGTCGAGATCGATCGGGCGCTGGCCGTGGTGAGCGCCACGCTCAACGACCAGAAGGTCGAGCAGTACGAGCGCGGCCGCGTACAGGAGCTGGTCGACGGCGCCCTGGGCGGCGAGCAGAAGCTGACGGTCGACGACGGTGGCGGCCTACACGACGAATCGGGCGCCCGGATCGGCGCGATCCGCCGCACGCCGAGCGGCGAGTGGATCACCGATCGCCAGAACGACCTGGCCGAGCGGTCGGATACCGCGATCCCGGTGGCGCCGGAGTCGTCGGACTAGTCGGCTTGGCGTGGTGCGCCGCTGCGCTGTTGCGCGTCCGACTCGGCTCCGGTCCGGGCGGGCGGCTTAGAACGGCGGCATTGAGGGGGTGGATGGGGTGCTCTGGCGTTCAGGCGGGCGTGTTTGGGCGGCCGAACCGCCATAACGTTTGGAAACGACGGTGGTTTCAGCAGCTTTCAAACGGGACGGTCGTTATTTGTCCACAGCGTTTGGAAGCCCCCGGAGAGCGCCCGGCTGACAAACGCTGCGGTCGTTCGGGCCTGCCACCGCCGCCGGCACAGACCGCGATCCACCCGCATCCCCTCCCTCGATGCGCCGTTCTCGCCCTTCGACCTCCGCCGGCTAGTCGTCGGAAGACCCGTCGCCGTCGGAGTCGGAATCCGAATCCGCCGGCGGCCCGGCCGCGCCTTCCGAGGCCATCTCGGCCGACGCCGGCCCTTCCTCCTCCGGTGGCGCCTCAGGCGCCGGCGAACCCTCGCGCGACGCCTCCTCCTCGGCCGACTCGTCGTCGTCGACCTCTTCGTCGGAATCGTCGGCTCCCAGGTCGGCTGGGTTGGCCCCCGGAACGTCGGCCGCGCCCTGCTTCTGCTGCCAGTCCTGGCGCACGTTGGCGACGTCGCCACCGAACTCCTCGGCGCGCTCCTGCATCTCGTCGGCCTGCTTGTCCATCTCGTCGGCCAGCTTGGTGGGGTCGCGCTCCTCGCTCACAGGCGCTCACTACCCACGAGTGGCGTGATTGCAACCTGGGCCAACGCGGGTAAACCGCCCCGGACATGGCCGTGGCGATCCTCGACATCGACGGGACGCTCGTCGACACCAACTACCACCACGCGATCGCGTGGTACCGGGCGTTTCGCCAGCACGGGATCGTGCTCCCGATCTGGCGAATCCATCGCCACATCGGCATGGGTGGCGATCAGCTGATCGGCGCGCTGACCGACGAGCGCTTCGAGGAGCGCGAAGGCGACTCGATCCGCGACGCCGAGAAGGTGCTCTACATGGAGCTGATCGGCGAGGTCGAGCCGATGGAGGGAGCCCGCGAGCTGCTTGAGGATCTCAAGCGCCGCGGCCACACCGTCGTGCTGGCCAGCTCGGCCAAGTCAGACGAGGTCGACCACTACCTCGAGCTGCTCGACGCGCGCAACATCGCCGACGCCTGGACCACCTCGGCCGACGTCGAGGAGACCAAGCCCCAGCCGGACCTCGTCAATTCGGCGCTGAAGAAAGCCGAGGCGAATGCCGACGATGCCGTCATGGTCGGCGACACAACCTGGGACGTCAAGGCGGCGAAAGCGGCCGACGTGCCGACGATCGCTGTCCGCACCGGCGGCTTCGGCGCAGACGAGCTGCACGAGTCGGGCGCCGCCGCGGTGTTCGAGTCAGTCGGCGAACTGCTGGCTCAGCTCGACGAGACGTCGCTGCGCTGAGGCCGGCCTTCACGGCGCTGGTGTGAGGCGCGTGCCGTCTCGCGCTCGAGGCGCGCCACGTCGGCAGCGCGTTCGTCGGCCTCGCGCTGGGCCCGGGCCAAGTCTTCTTTGGCGTCGGCCTTGCGTTCGTCGCGGACGCCCTGCTCTCGCAGTCCGGAGTCGTCGGTGATGTCACCCGCCGCCTTCTTTAGGCGGCCGCTGATCCTGTCGATAATGCCTGCCATATCGTTTTCCCTACCCGGGCTCCCCACGGCGAAACCGCGCCGCCTCAGTGCAGTCCGGTCCGCTGCGTCAGGGTGCGGGCGGCCTGCGGGAGGCCGCACTGGCGAAGCATGGTCAGGCTGTCCTCGACTATCGCATGCACCGGCTCGCCCTGGTAGATCCAGCCGGGATTGCGCTTGTAGACCGTGGCCAGCTTCTCCGCGGCGGTCGAGGCCGTCGCCTCCAGCGCCGTCAGGTCGGGCTCGTGGCGTCCCGGGAACGCCGTGGCCTGGTAGGTCAAGCCGCAGGCCGTCGAGATTCCGCTCGTGGCCTCGTCGAGCTTTTTGGCGGCGGGCAGCGGCGCCTGCGGCTGCTGGGCGCCGCAGCCGGCGATGGCCAAGGCCGCGATGACGAGGAGTAAGGCCCTGCGATGTCTCATGTCAGGAGGACCAGCGACGCGCTGCCGAGTACCGCGGCCCCCGCCGTCCACCACGCGATGTAGTCGCCGATGTGCCCGGAGTGAAGCTCGCGCAGGCCGCGCAGGCCACTCCTGAGCGACGCGATCAGCGACGCCGGCACCCGGTCGCGCAGCGACTGCCCGAACAGCGACAGCGCCGCCAGCCCCACCGCTGCGATAACCGCTGCGAAGCCGTAGAGGTAATCGAAGGACTCGATGTGACTCGTGGCGGCGGGAGCAAAAAGCGGCGCCGTACCCTGAAGGACCCAGCGCGCGTACGCGGCGTGGTCGGTGAAGTGGTGCGCGGCTCGCTCGATGCCCGGCACGACGCCGGGGATGAGGCCGATCACCGCCGCCGCCACGAGCAGGACGGCGGGGACGATCAACATCAGCGGCGGCGTGTAGTCGCGGGTGGTCGTCTCCTCGTCCTCCTGTGCGCTCTCGCGTGCCTCCGCGACCTGTGGCTGATCGCTCGTGTCCGGGTGAGAGCCTCCCCACCCGAGGAACACCCTCCCTGTCACCCGCAGGACGGCTCCGCCGGTGACCGCCGAGGAGATGACGAACAGGGCCGGCAGCCACGGGTAGTTGCCGTCGAGCGCCGCGGCGTCGACCAGCGACTTGCCGAAGAACGTGGTCACCACCGGCATGGCGGCGAGAAACAGCCCGCCGACCGCGAACAGGACCCCGGCCACCGGCACCTCGCGCCCCCGTCCGAACAGGTCGAACTCATCGATCGTGGCAAAGCGATGAAGCAGCACGCCGACCAGCATGAACAGCGCGCCCTTGGTCAGACCGTGTCCGATGACATACGTCGCCACGCCCGCGATCCCCTTGGCGCTCAGCAGACCGATCCCGCACACGAAGATCCCGACATGACTGATCGTGGAGAACGCGAGCAGCCGCTTGAGGTGGCGCTGCGCGAAGCACATCACGGCGCCCCACAGCGTCGTGACCGTGCCGAGCGCGACCAGGATCGCCCGCAGCTGCACGGCATGTGCGCCGAGCGGTCCGGCGAAGATCGTCCAGTAGATCCGAGCGATCGCGTAGATCCCGAGCTCGACCATGACGCCGGAGAAGAGGACGCAGACCGGCGTCGGCGCCACGGCATGAGCATCGGCGAGCCAGAAATGGACGGGGACGGCCGCCGCCTTGGTCAAAAAGCCGATGAAGATCAGGACCATGGCCACGATGACCAGCGCGTCGACGTGGTGCCCGTCCAGTGCGGCACCGATCTGCGCCATGTTCAGGGCGCCGGTGCGGGCGTACAGCAGTCCGATGCCGACGAAGATCGCGTAGGCGCCGACGCTGTTTGAGATGGCGAAGTTGATCGCGCCCTGAATCGGTCCTCGCTCTTCGATCCGGTAGGCCGTCAGCGCGTACGCCACGGCACCCATCAGCTCGAAGAACACGACCAGGTTGAACAGATCGCCGGTGAGCGAAAAGCCGACCATGGCGGCCAGGAACACGAGCATCAGCGAGTGGAAGAGCCCGTCGGCCGAGTCGAAGTAACGCCACGAGTAGACGATCGCCGCCGTGATGAGCACCGCTGCGAAGATGGCCAATCCAGCGCCGATCGGGTCGATCGAGAATGAGATCCCGATTGAGACCGAATGCTTGGGTCGCCAGCCTCCCATCCAGTAGGCGAACGGATGATGCGCGGCCCGCGCGAGGAGGATCGAGCAGAGTGCGATTACGCCGACGGCGACTCCACCTGCCGAGAGGTCGTTGAACGTGCGGTTGGCGAGGCGCCTGACGGCGGTGAGCAGAGCCGCCGCGACCAGTGGCACAACCACCGGGAGTGCGGTGATGTGCATTTTGCGTTAGTCGCGCAGTGCGCGCAGATCGTGCGGGTCGAGGCTCCCGAACCGCTTGTGGGCCTGAACCGCGAGCGCGAGCAGCAGCGCCGTGACCGTCGCCTCGACGACGATGTCGACCAGCACGAGAACCTGCACGACCGGATCCACGGCGTTGCTGACCGCCGGGATGTCGGCAAAGATCGGCGCCTTGCCGCCAGTCCGATAGCCGATCCCGAGCAGCAGTACGTAAGTAGCCGACTGGACGACGGTCAGCGACAGGATCGTGCGAACGAGGTTGCGGCTCGAGACAACGCCGTAGAGCCCGACGAGGAACAACCAGGCCGCGACGGCGAACGGCAGGAAGCTCACGAGCCGCTGCCTCCCTTGACGAGCAGCGTCTGGTCGAAGAACTCGGTCCAGGCAACGAGGAAGGCGCCGCTGACCTCGAGCCCCACGGCGATGCTGGCCAGCGGCATCTGGCCGGCTGAGAGCAGGTGGCCTGGAGTGCCGAACGGGAGGAAGTTCTTGAAGAACACGCTGGCGAACACGAGCCCACCGAGTCCGACCAGCCCGTAGCCGGCTGCGCCGAGCGTCTCGGCGACCTCGACGAGCGTGTGCGGAGCGACGAACTTCATCCGCATGAAGCGCCCGGCCAGGAAGACGGCGAGCGGACCCGCGGCCAGGACCACGCCTCCCTGGAATCCCCCGCCCGGCGTCAGGTGGCCATGCACGACGATGTAGACACCGAGCACGATCAGCCCGGGGACCAGCCCGAGAGCGAGTGCGCGCAGCACGGAGCTGGCGCCGGCGAAATGGTGCTCGTCGGCCTCCTCCTGGTGCGGGCCCTCCTGTTCGCCGCGGATCTGGCGGAGGATCAGGACCACCCCGAGCACCGACCCAAACAGGATGAACTCCTCGCCGAGCGTGTCGAAGCCGCGGATGTCGAAGTTCAGCGCGGTGACCATATCGGTGGCCTTGCGCTCGGTCACGCCGATTCCGTTGATGATCTGGCCGTAGACGCCGTTGTAGTGGCCGAAGCCGGGCAGGCCGGCCAGGCCGTAGACCAGTACGACGCCGAGCGCGACCGCCGAGATCCCGAACAGGGCCAGGCGCGCGGAGCGGCTCACGACTCCTCGTCCTCGTCGGCGTCGCGCTCGTGCTCGGCGACCTTCCGCAAGGCGAGCAGGATCATCACGGGCAGCCCGACGGTCGAGATGACGATCTCCGACAGAGCGACGTCCGGAGCCTGGAAGACGAAGAAGAGCATGGTCAGCGACAGGCCATAGACACCGAGCACCATCGTCTGGCGCAGCGGCGGTCCGGTGATAGCCACAGCGCCGCCGGCCAAGGCAACCGCGGCAAGTGCGGCGATCTGAAGCACAGTCATTGACCGTTCTCCCTGTTCGCGCGATCGAGCCTGGCGCGCCAGCTGCCCAGCTCGCGCGTGAGGAAGCTCCGCATCGTCGTGTGCACGAGCACCGGTCCACACACGACGAGGAGCACGCCGACGAGCAGCGCCTTGTCGCCGATCAACGAGAACGACTCGCGCACGAGGATCGCCACCGCGATCAAGAACGCCCCAAACCCGGCCAGCCCGACGTAGTGCAAGCGGTCGTACACGTTGTGCATGGCACAGAGACCAAGTACCGCAAGCAGCTCGAGCACCCCGCCGGCGATCAGAAGGATGACCGCGACGACAGCGCGCCAGCTCACAGTTCTCGCTCCATCAGCCGGGCGAAGAGGAGCGAGCCGACGAGCGACATCGGCGCGAAGATCACGGCCAGATCGATAAACGACTGGCGATGAAAGCCCTCGGCCAAGAGCATCAGGATCGTCGTGAGCAGCACCGATCCGACCTGCAACGCCACCAACCCGTCTCGCGCCGGCGCCAGCACGCAAACCGCCAGGCATGGGATCAATGCGAAGCCGAGCACGGCGGCCGCCACTTCCCACTCGTTCATCCGAGCTCCAGCAGGTCGATCGCTTCCCGATCACCCGTACGCCTGAGCTGGTGGGCCAGGATCAGCTCGCGGTCGCCATCGATGCCGACGATGATCGTGTTCGGAGCGAACGACCCCAGCCCCTCGGCGAGCGACCGGCGGCCGGACTCCAGCTGCTCCTCCTCACCACAGGCGAAGCGGACGGCACGGAACTCGCCGCAGTGCGGCTCCCGGCGGATGGTCTGCCGCAGCGCAGCAAGCGACACGATGGCAACGTCCGAGCCGGCCCTGACGAACGGCCTGTACACCCGACGCAGCCAGACCAGACGGATCGTCTCGCCGGCGATGTGCTGCTCGCGCACGAGCTCGAACCCTGTCGCGGCCAGCGTGGCGGCAGCGGCGCCGACGAGCAGCTCAGGCAGGGACGTCGTGTCGATGAGCAGCAGGTAGGCCGCGCCGGCCGCGATCCAGGCCATCGACCACGCCGCCACGCGGCGCAGCAACGGGACGGCGTGGCGCGGCCCGGGACTCACCGCACGCGCGGCAGGACGTGCTCTCGGTAGGCCTCGAAGAACGCGTCCTGCTCGGGACCGATTTGGTTGACGTACAGCTCGTCGAAGCCGGCCTGCTCGTAGGCCTTGATGGCCTCCACGTGCTTCTCGACATCGGGCCCGCACGGCGTGTCCTCGGCCAGCATGTCCTCGGTAACGAGCTCTGAGGCCTGCTCGAAGTGCTCCGGCGTCGGCAGCACCTGAGCCAGCTCGCCCGGTAATCCCTCGTTGGCCCACAGCCGATGGACCGTCTTGCGCGCCTTCTCCGCGTCCTCGTCCCAGCACACCTTGAGTCCGCCCTGCACCAGGTGTCCGTTCTGCGACTCGCTGCGGAACAGCTTGACCGAGTCGGCATCGGGGCCGACAGTGCAGTAGCCGTCGCCGATCCGAGCCGCGAGCTTGACCGCCTTTGGGCCGAAGCCGGAGATGACGATCGGTGGCGGCTGGTCAGGCAGGTCATATACGCGGGCATGAGCCACGCGGTAATGGCGGCCGCGGTGGTCGTGCACGCCTCCCTGCCACAGCGTGCGAATCACCTCGACCGCCTCCTCGAGCATCTCCAGTCGCTCGTCGGCTTCGGGCCACGCGTCGCCCAGGATGTGCTCGTTGAGCGCCTCGCCGGAGCCCAGGCCGAGGACGAAGTTGCCGTTCAGCATGACCGCGGCGGTGGCGGCGGCCTGCGCGATGACGGCGGGGTGAATGCGAATGGTGGGGCAGGTGACGGCGGTGCTCACCTTCATCCCATCGGTGGCCTGCGCGATCGCGCCGATCGTCGACCATACGAACGGGCTGTGTCCCTGCTCGTCGTTCCATGGGTGGTAATGGTCGGAGATCCACAGACCCTCGAAGCCGGCCTCCTGCGCCTTCACGGCCTGCGCGACCAGGTCCTGTGGCCCCCACTCCTCGCTCGAGAGGAAGTAGCCAATCTTCATATCTGCTCCTTGTCGCGTCCACTCGCCGTAATGCCCTGGCGAGAAGCCTCGTAATCAGAGCGCCGGCCGTGGGTGTAAGCGCAGCGACGCTGGGTAGGTCCTGGAAGAGACTTGAAAAAGGCCCGTTGGAGGGAGGACCCGAATGGAGGATCTGCAGACACGGCGCGAGCGGCGCGAGCGCAGTGCGGCCGGCCGAAATGGCGGCCGCCAAGCTCAGGCCAAGCGGCACGCTGAGGCGGCGCGCGAGAAGGTCGATCGCCGGCGGGCAAAGCAATCCGGGGCCGCTGCGTGGGTCGCGGAAAGGGCCGGCAAGTGGACGCTCGATGGGCCCGACTGGGATTTCATGGAGCGCCAGAAGTACTTCTGGAACCCGCTCATGGACTACTGGTTCCGGATGGAGGTCGAGGGTTGGGAGAACGTCCCCGAGGCTCCGGCGCTGTTGATCGGAATCCATTCCGGCGCGCCGTTCGTGTGGGACGCGTGGACCGTGGGCGTGCAATGGTGGCGTCACTTCGGACCGGAGCGACCGCTGCACGGGACCGCTCACGACGCCCTCATGGCGGCGCCGGGCATCGGTGGCTACTTCCGCAAGATGGGTGTGTTGCCGGCCGCCGCGGACAGCATCAGCGGTGCGCTGGCCGCCGGACACGATGTGGCGCTGTGGCCAGGCGGTGAGCGCGACTCGCTGCGCCGCTGGACCCAGCGCGACGACGCGATCCTCGCCGGCCGCCAGGGTTTCGTCCGCATGGCGATCCGCAGCTGCGTGCCGATCGTGCCGATCTCAACCGTCGGCGGTCCCGACTCGATGCCCGTCTTGACGACCGGGCGACGGCTGGCCAAGCTGCTCCAGCTCGACAAGATCGCGCGGCTGAAGCTGTTCCCGATCGCGCTTCAGGCGCCATGGGGACTCTCGCCGGCCCTGCTGCCCGAGATTCCGCTGCCGACCAAGATCCGCACCGCCTTCCAACCGGCTGTCGAATTCGATTGCGATCCGGAGCGCGCCGAGGACGAGGACTACGTCCAGACTAAGTACGAAGAGGTCTGCGACTCGATCCAGCACGGGATGGACACGCTGGCACGGCGACGCCGGCTGCCGCTGTTCGGCTAGCCGGCGGCGGCGGCGGCCGCTGCCCTTGTTCAGCTGCCGCCGCCAACGGCCGCGGTTACTTCTTGCGATCGACGGCTCGCTCGAGCTGGCTCTTGTCCATCTTCGAGCGTCCCTCGATGCCGAGCTGCTTTGCCTCGCTGTAGAGCTGATCGCGGGTGCGGCCCTTCGGCCGGTTGGTGCCCGACCGCTGGCCGCCGCGGCGCGAGGAGGACATGTCGCGGGTCGACGTGCGCGACCGCTCACGGGACTCGCCAGAGCGCGCCCGTTCCTTGTTGACGGTGCGGGCCGCTATCTCCTCGGCCCGGCCCTCACCGGCGCCGCGGTCGAGCTGGCTCTCCTTGATGTGCTCGTACTGGCGAGCTCGCTTGGTTCCCTTCTTGACTCCACGCGGGGGCATGGCCACCTCCTGATGGCTAGTGGCTTGACGAGGACGCGCCCGCACCGACGTGCTGCTCGTGCTTGCCCTCGGCAAACTCCTCGACCAGCTTGGCGCAGAACGCGGGCAGGTCGTCCGGCTTACGGCTCGTGACCAGCCCGTTGTCGACCACGACTTCCTCGTCGAGCCATTCGGCGCCGGCGTTGCGCAGGTCCGTCTTGAGGCTCGGCCACGACGTGACCTTGCGGCCGCGCGCGACGTCGGCCTCGACCAGCACCCACGGGCCGTGGCAGATGATCGCGGTCGGCTTGTCCTGCTCAAAGAAACCGCGCACGAATTCGACAGCGTCGTCGTCCATGCGCAGCGCGTCTGGATTGGCCACGCCACCGGGGACGACGAGGCCGTCGTAGTCGGACGGGTCCGCGTCGGATACGGCTTGCTCGGCCTCGATCGTGTCGCCCTTGTCCAGGTGATTGAACATCTGGACCTCGCCCTTGTCGAGCGAGATCAGGTCGGCCTCCGCGCCGGCCTTGCGCACGGCCTCGAGTGGCTCGGTCAGCTCCACCTGCTCGACCCCTTCGGTGAACAGGAAAGCGACTCGCTTGCCTTCGAGCTCGGCTGGCATCAGCATCACTCCTTCTTGTCTCGAAATAACCCTCTGTAAGCGGCTACCCGAGCTATTTGGAGCGAAACGCAGCTAGGTTTTGATGAGCGTCGGGGTGCCGAGCGGGATGTGGTTCATCAGCCACCGCCCCTCGGCGAGCGTCAGGCGCAGGCAGCCGTGGCTGACCTGGTGGCCGATGCTGGAGGTCTCAGGCGTGGAATGGATGGCGATCCGGTCGCCGCCGCTCCAGCCCTGGATCGCGTGCGGAGCGCGGGCCGAGAGGGCGAGGATGCAGCATCCGTACGGCCCGCTCGGGTCGCCCGTCTCGAGCCGATCGGTGACCGAGAAGCGACCGGTCGGGGTTGGCGCGCTCGGCCGGCCGACCGCCACCGCGTAGTGCTTGATGGTCTTGCCGTTGTGAAGCACCGTCAGGCGGCGATCGCCGAGCGAGACCTTCAGCTCCCAGGGGACGTGGGTCAGCGAGGTTGAGGAGCGCGCGATCCAGCCGACGCGGCCGTTGCCGGCGTCGCTGCTGATCACGCCGAGCCAGCCGCCGGAACGATGGACGACCCACAGCGCCTGGGGCGAGCCGTACTTGGTCCGCCTTGCGATCGTCGCCAGCCGCCGTCCGCCGGGCGTCGTCCGCATCGTCGTCGACCGCTTGAGCAGCGCCACCAGCGATCCGGACTCATGGGGCTGCGTCGACGGATGGGAGGTCGGTGGGGGCAGCGTCGGCGCCACCGGGAGGTAGGTGTTGCCGCTCACCGCCTCCGCGCGAACGCTCGACGACCCGGCGACCAAGCCCGCGACGATCGGGATCGCGGGAACGGCTGCCAGCAGCACGCCCGCCAGCAGCCACCATCTCGTCCGCCCGGACGCCCTGCTCGTGTCGTCTGATTCGCTCACGTCGGCCCGGTGAGCAATTTAGCGCAGCATTGAGTGGCTATCGGTAGGGTCAACGCGTATCCGTAGTTCGCCACCGCCGGGTTCGGATTGATGCTGATGTAACCCGGCGGGCGATCGATGATCCTGGTCGGCGCCAGAAGCATTATGCGGATGGCACGGGACGACGGGCGCAAAGCGACAAGGGAGTTGCCGCGATGGGTGGCGCAGTGATGGGGGCAAGTGGAACGGTGCAGTCTTGGACCGAGCGCTGGCGAGGCGTGACCGCCGACCTCGGCCGCGCGCAAGCACGGGTCGACGCCGTGGTCGACGAGATCGACGGGCGGATGATCCGGATCGGCCGCCGCTGGCTGGCCGACTTCGCCTCAGGCAACTACATCGGCTTCGACGTGAGTTCGGAGATCGTCGAAGCGGTTCCCGATTACCTGCAGCGCTGGGGCACGCACACGGGCTTCTCGCGCCAGCTCGGCACTCCGCGGCTGTACGAGGAGATCGAGGCGCGACTCACCGCGCTGCTCCGAGCCGAGGATGTGCTGGTGCTGCCGGGCACGACCAATGTTCACGCCTCGGTGATCCCGCGCCTGGTCGGCGGCGGGATGATCCTGCTCGACCGCGGCGCTCACGCGTCGATC
>JBJMLD010000039.1:0-19112 GCA_045805545.1 Solirubrobacteraceae bacterium
CGCAGCAGCTTGTCGACCTCGTAGTAGAGGAGGTAGAGCTCCAGCTCCGGGGTGCCTCCCATGCCGTTGACGAACGCCAGCACGCGCGAGCCGCCGGGCTTGAGGTCGGAGAGCACCGCCTCGACCATGTCGCGGGCCAGTTCGCGCGCGGTGCCGAGCGGTCCGCGCCGGCGTCCCGGCTCGCCGTGGATGCCGATCCCGAGCTCCACCTCGCCGACCGGAAGGTCGAAGATCGGCTTCCCGGCTGCCGGCGGCGTGCAGGAGGACAGGGCGATCCCGAAGGACCGCGCGCGCTCGTTCGGGGTGGCGCTGTCATCGTGCACTCCGCCGGCGGCCGGCAAGCCGATGTTCGACCTCCCAGACGGGGAGATCGAGCTCGGCATCGGAATCCACGGCGAGCCCGGTCGGCGGCGTGAGCCCACCCGGACAGCCCGGGAGATTGCCGAGGTCATGGTCGAGGCGGTTGTCTCAGACCTGGAGCCGAAGACCGGCGCGGATGTTCTGCTGTTCGTCAATGGCATGGGCGGGACGCCGCAGCTGGAGCTCTACCTGCTCTACGCCGAGATCGAGCGGCTGCTCCGCGACCGCGGGCTGCAACCGGCGCGCAACCTGGTCGGCAGCTACATCACGTCGCTCGAGATGGCGGGCGCTTCCCTCACCCTGCTCGAGTTGGATGACGAGCTGGTCTCGCTCTGGGATGCTCCCGTGCACACGGCGGCGCTCCGCTGGGGAGCGTGAGACCGTGATCACCGACTCGATCGTGCGTGCAGCGACAATCACCCGCTGGCTGTTGGAAGCCGAACAGGAGATCAACGCGCAGAGCGATTATCTGACGCAGCTCGACGCGGCGATCGGTGACGGTGATCACGGCATCAACATGCGCCGCGGCTTTGACGCCGTCGGCAAGGCGCTGGCCGGTCAGGGGGATTCCCTTCCGCCCGGCCGGCTGCTCATCCTGGCCGGGAAGACGCTCGTCTCGACCGTCGGCGGCGCCAGCGGTCCGTTGTGGGGATCAGCCCTTCGCCGGGCCGGGCGCACGCTGGGCGATGCCGAGGAGTTCGACGGCGGGCAGCTGGCGGCGGCGCTCGACGCCGCGCTCGAGGCGATAGTCGAGCTCGGGGCGGCGGCGCCCGGGGACAAGACGATCGTCGATGCGCTCGGGCCCGCCACGCAGGCGCTGCATGAAGCGCTCGCGGACGGGACGCCGCTGGCGGCGGCGATGCAGGCGGCGGCCGACGCGGCCAAGCGCGGCGCCGAGGCAACAGTTCCCATGCAGGCTCGCAAGGGACGCGCGTCGTATCTGGGCGAGCGCTCGATCGGGCACCAGGATCCGGGCGCCACGTCGGCGACGATCATCCTCGCGGCGCTGGCACACGCCGTGGCCGCCGAGGACTGATGGCCGAGCACGTGCTGCCCGGAGCGCCGGCCTCGCCCGGCACGGCACTCGGCACCGTGTGGCGGCGCCCGGCCGGGCTGCGCTTGCAACAGCGTGTGGCCTGGGAGGATCACGAGCGCGAATGCGGCGCCGCGCGCGCCGCGCTCGAGCAGGCGGCCGAGGAGCTCAACGCGCTGGCCGCGTCGCTGCCGGCGGACGAGGCGGAGATCGTCGAGGCCGGGGCGTTGATGGCGCACGATCCCGCCCTGACGAGCCTGGTCGACCAACGCGTGCTGGCCGGCGGTCTGCCCGCCGCCGACGCGATCCTGGCTGCGACCCACGAGCTGGCCGACTCGATCGCCGCGATCGCCGACGAGACGCTCGCCGCGCGGGCCGATGACGTCCGCAGCCTCGGTCATCGCGCGGCTCGGCTGACCGGCGAGGCGGGTCGCGAGACGCCGCCCCCCGACGCCGTCCTGATCGACCGGGACATCGGGCCCGCCGATGTCGCAGAGCTTGCCGACCGCCTGGCCGCAGTGGGCGTCGTCGGGGGTGGCGTCACCGCGCACGCGGCGATCGTCGCCCGGTCGCTCGGCATCCCGATGGTGGCCGGGCTGCCCGAGGCCTCGCTACAGATCGCCCGCGGAACTGCGGTCGTCCTCGACGGAACAAACGGGCTCGTGGTCGTCGAGCCGGACGTCCAGCGGGCCGACTTCGCGGTCACGCAAATGCGCGGCCGGCGAGAGGCGGCGGCCGCGGCGGCCGAGCAGGCGGACGAACCGGCGCTGACTCGCGACGGCCACCGGATCACCGTGCTGGTCAACGCCGCCAGCGCGGCCGAACTCGAGGCCGGGCTACGCGCGGGCGCCGAGGGGATCGGCCTCCTGCGCACCGAGCTGCCGTTCCTCGACGCCGCCGAGTGGCCATCGGAACGCCAGCACCGCGACGCGCTCATGCCGATCCTGGACCGCCTCCCGACCGACCAGAGCGCGGTCATCCGCGTGCTCGATATCGGTCCCGACAAGTCGCCGCCGTTCGCCACGGGCGAGGCCGAACGCGGCCTGGCCCTACTGCTCGAGCACGAAGCGGCATTCCACGCCCAGCTGCGCGCGATCCTCGCCTGCGCGCGGGATCACCAGGTCCGCCTGCTGCTGCCAATGGTCGACTCTGCCCGGCAGCTCCGGGCCGCGCGGGCGCTGCTCGACGAGGCCGGCGACTCCCGGGCCATCCCCGTCGGGGCGATGATCGAGACCGCCGCGGCCGTCCAGGACGTGCAGGCAATCGCCTCGGAAGCCGGCTTCCTCAGCATTGGCACGAACGATCTGACCGCGTCGGTGCTCGGGGTCGACCGCTTCGCCACCACGAGCGCCGGCGCGCACGACCCGCGCGTCCTGCGGGCGATCGCCGACACGGTCGCCGCAGCGCGAGACGCCGGCATCCCGGTCGAGGTGTGTGGCGAGGCGGCATCGGAGGAGCTGATGGTGCCGCTGCTGATCGGACTCGGCGTCCGGGAATTGAGCGTCGGTGCCGCGCGCGTCGCGACGGTCCGCAGCTGGATCAAGCAGCTCGAGCTCGGCGACGCGCAACGCCGGGCGCGGATCGCGCTCGGCTCAGCGCAGCGCGGTCACGGTGGCGACCAACGCGTCGAGCGCGGCGGCGGCGTCGCCGCCTTCGGCCCGCAGTCGTAGCGCCGAGCCACCCTTGGCGCCGAGCGCGAGGATCGAGAGCAGGCTTTTGGCGTCGACCTCGCGCTCACCCGCGGCGATCCAGATCTCCGAGGAGAACTGCATGGCGGTGCGAACGAAGTCAGCCGCGGGACGGGCGTGCAGATCGACCCCGTCGGGCAGCGACACCGTCGTGGCCGTCTGCTCAGAGCTTGCTGGCACCGCGGGCCTCCTCCGCCGCCTTGGCCACGTCGGCCAGCGCGCAACCGGCCGAAGCGACCACGGCGGCAGCCACGGTTCCCTCCACGATCGGCGCGTCGACGAGTCGGTTGTGACCGTTGCTTTGGCGCTCGAGCACGTGGCGGATCGTGAGGATCGCGCTGCCGAGATCGCCGAGGATGATCACCCCGTCGCCTTGATCGGCGCGCCGGATTGCGTCGCGCACGAGACCGTCGTCGGTCCCGAGCGAGCCTCCGGGTCCGCCGCCGGCGGTCTCGATTCGCACCTGGGGTCCGGCCACCTGGCCGGCCAGCTCGGCCACGCCTCGGGCGAGCTCGGCGCTGTGAGAGACGATTACGATGCCGACCATAGGCAAGCTGCGGGCAGTCTACACTACCGAAGCTGATTCGACAATGTCGAATAGGACGACTAGCACCACACGTCGCGGAACGATCCAATCAGTCGATCGTGCTGCCCGCATCCTCAAGGCACTGGCCAGCGGGCCGCGCCGGCTAGGCGTGAGCGAGATCGCCGATCGGCTGGGGCTCACGCGACCCACTGTGCACGGCCTGCTGCAGACGCTCCAGGCCCACGGCTTCGTCGAGCAGGATCGTGACTCCGACAAGTACCAGTTGGGTGCCGGCCTGCTGCAGCTCGGGAACTCCTACCTGGATCTGAACGAACTGCGTGCCCGCTCGCTCGTCCACGGCGAGCGACTCGCCACCCGGGCCGACGCGGCGGTGCGCGTCGGCGTGATGCACGGCGCCAGCGTGGTCATCGTCCACCACGTGTTCCGGCCCGACAGCACTCTCCAGATCCTCGAGGTGGGCGCCGAGCTGCCGCTGCACGCCAGCGCGCTGGGCAAGGCGATGCTCGCCTTCGCGCCCGAGCCGCTCGTGACCGATCTTCTGGCCGAACCGCTGCCGCGGCTGACCAGCCGCACGCTGACGGCGCGGGCGCTGGCGGCAGAGCTGGCCGAGACCAGGGAGAGCGGCTACGCGCGCGAGCGCGACGAGGCGATTCTCGGAGAATCCAGCATCGCCTCGCCGATCTTCGACCACTCGGGCCAAGCCGTCGGCGCGATCGGCGTGGTAGGTGACACCGAGCGGCTCATCCCTCGGGCGGTGCCCAGGCCGTTGATCTCGGCCGTGGCCGAAGCCGCGCGCGGGATCTCACGCGAGCTCGGGGCCAGCCGCTGGCCGACCGTCACCTGAAGCGGCTACCCGGAACGCTCGGCCTGGCGTTCGGCCAGCAGCACGATGCGCTCGAGCACGCTGTAGTAGCGCGTCGGGGCGATCCGGGCCAGCGCCTCGAACAGGTAGGCGTCGTTGCCGACGAGGATCCGGCTCTTGCCGGCCTTCACGCCGTCGTGGATGATCTCGGCCGCCCGCTCCGGCGTGGTCCGGGCCATCACGTCGAAGTTGGCGCTCGCCTCGTCATGCGTGAAGTCGCGTCCGAGTGGGTCGGCGTGGTAGCGCCCGTGGCGCAAGATGCCGGTCTTGACGCCGCCGGGATGCACGGTCACCGCGCTGACCCCGGTGCCGCGCAGCTCCTGGCGCAGCGCGTCGGTGAACCCGCGGACGGCGAACTTCGACGCGCAGTACGCGCTCTGATACGGGATTCCGAGCAGGCCGAACACGCTCGAGGTGTTGACGATCACGCCCGAGTCCTGGCGCTGAAGGATGGGCAGGAACGCGCGGACGCCATTGACCACGCCCTGGAAGTTGACGTTCCACACCCACTCGTCGTCCTCGATCGCGGCGTCGGCCACGCTCTGCACGGTGACGACGCCGGCGTTGTTGAACACCATCCCGACCGGCGCCGGCGCCCACTCGGCCACCTCGGCGGCGAACGCGAGCTGTTCTGTGCGGTCGCGCACGTCGACGCGCCGCGCCAGCACCGGCCCGCTCAGACTCGTTGCCGTCTCCTCGAGCCCGTCCTCGTCCCAATCGACGATCGCCACCGGACAGCCGTGGGCGGACAGACGCTGCGCCACCGCGCGGCCGATGCCAGAGCCGGCGCCGGTGATGAACGCGGTGCGGCCGTCGACTGGAACGCGTTTACGGTACATCAGCGTACCGCGGACGCTACCACGGTCGGCATCACAGCAGCGCGCCGGACAGAAGGGCCTTGACCATCGCGCCGGCGCTGGCCGGGAGGTCGCGCAGGTCGCGGCCGTGCTGGAGCGAGATGACCGCGAGCTCGCGCAGGCCGCCGACGATCATGATCGCGGCGTCCATCGACAGCGGACGTGCCACCAGGTCCGGCTGCGCGCGCCGGCCCGACTCGACCAGGTCGATGAGCAGCTGCGCGAAGCGCTCGATCACCGCCAGCTGGCGGTCGGAGCCGGCCTGCCCGAGTCCCGGCAGCTCGCGCACGAAGCTGCGGTACAGCTTCGGGTGGCCAGTGACCGCCTCGATGTAGGCCTGAAGGGCGCTGTCGACCTGTTCGTCCATCGGCCGCTCCGGTCTGACCGCGGCTGCGATCTGCTGCATCGTGTCGTCGTTGACGGCGTCGAACAGGGCGAGGAAGCAGGCATCGCGATCCTCGAAGTGCTCGTAGAACGTCCGCCGCGAGGTGCGGGCGATGCGCACGACGTCGGCCACCGTCGTGTCGCGGTAGCCCTTCTGCTCGATCGAGCTCGCCATCGCCTCGATCAGCCTCTGCCTGTGCGCCGTCTGGGCTTGCTGGGGCGGCGCGATGCGCTCGGTGGCCACGGCTTGAAGGTAGCGATTACAGCTTGCGCTGGACTACCACGCGCCCGCCGTCGCGCGGGATCATCGTGACGTTGCGCAGGCGCGCCGGCTCAGGCGCCTGATCCGGCGCCGAGAGGTCGGTTCGGGCGGCGATCGCCCGCAGCACGACCCGCTGCTCGGCCATGGCCAGCGCAGCTCCGAGGCAGCGGCGGATGCCGCCGCCGAACGGGATCCAGGTGTACGTGCCCGGCTTGCTGTCCAGGAAGCGCTCCGGTCGGAACGTGCGCGGGTCGGGGTAGACGTCCGGCCGGTGATGCAGCGCGACGATGCTGACCGCGACCGGGGTCTGGGCGGGCAGGACGTATTCGCCGAGCTGCCACCGGCGGTTCACCATCCGCACGATCAGCGGGATCACCGGCCGTACGCGCATCGCCTCGTACACGGTGGCCTCGACGAACGAGTCGTCCTCGCCGGAGCGCACGCGGTCACGCAGCTCGTCGTAGGCGCCCGGGTTGCGCAAGAGCCGCTCGAACGTCCAGGCCAGCGAGTTGGCCGTCGTCTCGTGGCCGGCCAGGACCAGCGTGAGCAGCTCGTCGCGGAGCTCGTCGTCGGTAAGCAGCTGGCCATCCTCGTCGCGCGCCTCGAGCAGCATCGAGAGGACGTCGTGCGAGCCGCTGGCCTCGGCACGGCGCTTGCGGATCACGGCGTGGATGTGCCGGTCGAGATACGAAAGCAGGATGCGGAGTACGCCGCGCGGCTCCATCCGCCCGGCGTTGTGGAGCTCGATGAGCTGGTAGGCCGGCCATGTCGAGGCGAGCAGCAGCCGGCGGATGGTCTGGCGCATCCGGTACTCCTCGGTGCCGCGCGCCGGCCTGGCGCCGATCCCGAACACGCCGGCCATGATCACGTCGAGCGTGACAGCCTGCATCCGCGGGGCCAGGGGGAACGGCTTGCCGACGGGCCAGCGGTCGATCTCGCGCTCGGCCACGTCGGAGATCATCTGCACGTAGCGCTGCACGGCCTCGCCGTGGAACGCGGGCAGCAGCAGCTTGCGCTGGCGCATGTGGCGCGCGCCGACGGAGGTCAGCACGGAGTTCGGACCGAGGATCGGCCGCAGCGGCGATTCGCCGGTCAGCGATGGCGCGTCGTCGGGCTTGGCCTTGAACAGCGACTCGACGTGGTCGGGATGGCACGTGATCACGAATGACTCAGAGCGGGACAGCAGCTTCACCCGCCACACATCGCCGAGCTCCCGGTAGGAGCGCTGGCTCGTCCCGAGCGGGCGCATCACGAAGCGGATCGTCTGCAGGAACCGGGGCTCGGATCGGGCTGGCGGCAGGCGCACGGGACGGTCGGCCTCGACCGGGCCCGCGGGGGAGGGAACCGCCATCGTCTCGGCCAGCGCGGGCGGCGTCGGGCGGGGTTCGGTGGCGGCGACCGCAGACATCGGTACGCGAGTGTACCAGAGTCAAACGGTTTGTTATCGCAGTCCGAGCAACGTGATCGCGGACCGGCGGCCCGACGCATTCCGTCCGCCCAGAACCACGATGCTGCCGCCGAGCGTCACCGCGGACGCGTCGGCGACCGGCGCCGGCAGCTCACCCGCGCGGTGCCAGCGGCTCTCGCCGGGCGCGATCGAATAGACGGCCGGCGACACATTGCCCTTGCGCAGCCCACCGATCACGTAGAAGCGACCGGCGAGCACGGCGCCCGTGGCGTGGTCGATCGGCGCCGGCAGGTTCGGCAGCGCCGCGACCCGGCCTGTGGCGGGGTCGAACGACCAGACGCGCGCCGTCGGAGACCCGGAGGTGAGCTCCCCGCCCGCGATCACGAGCTTCCCGGCCAGCGCACCGGCGGCGGGGTAGCGGACGCCGGTCGGGAGCCGCGCCACGGGCCGGGCACGAGCGTCCCGGCCGACCGCATAGATGTCCCGGTTGGTCGCCGCCCCGTTCCACCCGCCCGCCACGTAGTCCGTGTCGCCGATCTGAGCCGCCACCAGGTCCGACAAGGCCTGGGGCAGCGTTCCGATGAGTCGTGGCTGCCCCGGGAGGAGCTGCATGATGTGGTCGCTGCCCTCAGACACACCGCCGCCGAACACGAGCACGCGGTCGCCCAGACCGGCGGCCGCCGCGTCGTGGATCGGCGAGGGCAACGGCGTCGAGGCAAGCGCGCCGCCACCGGGGGAGTAGCGGAACACGGTGGCCGTAGAGACGCCAGCGTCGGACAGACCGCCGGCGAACACGACGCTGTGCCCGATCGCCGTGGCCGCACCACCCGAGCGGGCGGACGGTAGGGCGGAGTGGGCGATGACGTGGAGCGATGGCGGTCTCACGCGCGGGCGCGCGCGGAGCGTTGACGCCGTGGCCGTCTGGGGCCGCGGCGTCTTGGTGGTGGTCGACGTGCTGGTGTGTGATCCGCCGCCACACCCGGCCGCGGCCACCGCCAATCCGATGGCCGCGACCAGACCGGAAGGTCTAGGCAACCGCGACAGCGCCGCTCAGTGCCTCCGCCGTGGTGGCGTCGGCGGGGAAGAAGGCCTCGATCGAGAGCTCCGACACAGTGATGTCCACGGCGGTTCCGAACGTCGTCACCGTGCTGAAGAACGACAGCTCGCCGCCGTCGGCCGTGGCCATCCGAAGGTGCACCATCACGTCGCCCGAGCCGCCGACGTGCTCCTCGTAGTCGGGTGCCGGATAGGTCGCGACCTCGTCGCGCAGCGCCCGGACCTCCTCATCGCCGGTCAGCCCGATCTGCCGGTCGAGCCGATTCAGTAGGTGCGCTCGCCACTCGCCGAGGTTGAGGATCCGCGGCGCCAAGCCGTCGGGGTGAAGCGCCAAGCGGATGCAATTGACGGGCGGCTGGAGCAGCTCGGCCGAGGCACCCTCGAGCAGCGGATCGAGTGAGCTGTTCGAGGCCACCAGGTTCCAGCCGCGATCCACTGCGATGGCCGGATACGGCTCGTGTCCAGTCAGCACGTGCCCGAGCGCGTCACGGATCGGAGCCAGGTCCGGATCGTCGAGCGACCGGGCCCCGAACTGCGGCGCGTAACCGGCGGCCAGGAGCAGCTGGTTGCGGTCCCGGAGCGGGACCTCGAGCTGCTCGGCCAGGTGCAGCACCATGTCTGCACTCGGCTTGGCCCGGCCGGTCTCGACGAAGCTCAGATGCCTCGTCGAGACCCCGGCCTCGAGTGCCAGGTCGAGCTGGCTGAGCCGTCGGCGCTGACGCCAGTCACGTAGCAACGTGCCTACGCGGTTCTCGTTCACTGCCACAAATGTAGCCGTGCTCATGACGTCCTCCCCGGCGCCGGCAGCAGCCGCGTCAACGCGGCCACTGCGACGAGGATGAGCGCCAGCGCGGCCAGACTGAGCTGGAACGCGCCCGCCAGCCCCGAGTGGACGGCGCCGAAATAGATCACGCCGATGATCGCGACCCCGAAAGCGTTGCCGACGTTCTGCATCGTCGACAGCACACCGGAGGCCGCGCCGGCCTGCTCCGGCCCGGCCGACGCCATGATGATCGTGGCCAGCGGCGCGATGACCACACCCATCCCGGCTCCGATCAAGAGCAGCGCCGGGGCAAGGGCCGCCACCGAGCCACCGGTGCCGACGTCGCCGACCGTGATCAGCAGCAGCGCGTGCCCGGCGGCCAGCATCAGCGCTCCCTCGGCCAGCAGCTTGCGACCGTGCCGCTGGACCATGGCCGGAGCCACGAGCGAGGCGACCAGATAGGCGGCAGCCAGGATCGTGAATACCAGGCCGGCGTGCAGCGCGCTCATGCCGCGGCCCTGCTGGAGATACAGCGCCAGCACGAGGAAGAACGACGCCTGGCCTGCCCAGAACACCAGCTGGGTCAGCAGTCCGGCCGTGAACGTGCGCTGCGAGAACAGGCTGAGCTCGAGCAGCGGCGAGCCACCGCGCCGCGTGAGCCGCCGCTGATGGACGATGAAGCCGCCGAGGATCACCGGCGCGATGGCCAGCGAGATCCAGGTCCAGAGCGGCCAGCCATGCTGGCGACCCTCCACCAGCGGGAGCAGGATGGCGGTCAGGCCGGCAGTGACCAGCGCCGTTCCCGTGAGGTCGATCTTGCGGGCACGCGGGACGCGCGACTCGGCGACCACGCGCGGAGCCAAGGCCAGCGCGAGGACACCAATCGGAACATTGATCAGGAACACGCTTCGCCAGCCGAGACCGGCCACGTTCGCCTGCACCAGCACGCCGCCGACGAGCTGACCGCCGACAGCGGCAAACCCCATCGTCAGGCCGTAGGCGGACATCGCCTTGACCCGATCCTGCCCGTCGTACATGACGCCGATGAGCGACAGCACATTGGTCATCAGGAGTGCCCCGGCGACGCCTTGGACAAGCCGCCCGGCGACGAGGATCTCGGAGCTATCGGCGGCGCCGCAGGCGATCGAGGCAACGGTGAACAGGGCCAGCCCGATCGAGAACGCGCGCCGGCGGCCGATGCGGTCGCCGAGCCGTCCCGCGGTGAGGAGGAACACGGCGGAGGTGAGTGCGTAGCCGGCGGCCACCCACTCGAGCGCTCCGCTCGAGGCATGGAGGTCGGACTGCATCGAGGGCAGCGCGACGTTGACGATGAAGAAGTCCAGCACGACCATGAACGTGCCGGATAGGACGACGGCAAGGGCCGCCCAGCGGCTGCGGGCGAAAGCCGGCTGCCGGATGGTTGCGAGTGTGGGTGATGTAGTGCTCATGCCGGCAAGGTCCCAGGACAGGCGCGCCCCGTCGATTACCGGCCAGGTAATGGTGAGCTGTAGGTTTACGCGCTCATGAGGCGATTGCTCGCGTGTCTCGCTCTCGCCGCCGCTTGCGCTCTGACGCTGGCCGGCGCCGCCCAGGCGGTCGCGTTCCGCAGCGGATCCGGGCTGCGCGTCGGCGGTGTCCATGCGCTCGACGCCCGGTTGTACGCGCTGACGGTTTCCTCCTCGGCGATCCCGGGGCCGGCCAACGTGCGCATCCTGCTGCCGTCGGGCTATGCGGCGCACCCCCACCGCCGCTACCCCGTCCTCTACCTGCTGCATGGGACGAGTGGCGGCGCGGCGGACTGGACGAAGATGGGCGACGCCGAGACGACGACGGCCGGCAAGCCACTGATCGTGGTCATGCCGGACATCGGCCTGAACGGCGACGGCGGGGGCTGGTGCACGAACTGGGTGAGCGGCGCGCATCGGCAGTGGGAGACGTTCCACATCGGCCAGCTCGTCCCGTGGGTCGACGCCAACTTGCGGACGATCGCCACCCGCGGCGGGCGCGCCGTCGCCGGCCTCTCGCAGGGCGGTTTCTGCTCGATGAGCTACGCCGCTCGCCATCCGGATCTGTTCGGCGTCGGGCTGTCGTATTCGGGCGCGCCCGACATTGCCTATGACGCAGTCGCGCGGGTCGGCTTCACCGGCATCCTGGCCGGGATCGAGGCCGGGCTGGACCATGTCGCGCCGGGGTCGATCTTCGGCTCACCGGTGACCGACGAGATCAACTGGGCCGGGCACGACCCGACCACGCTGGCGGCGAATCTCCGCCACACCAAGATGTACCTGTACACCGGCAACGGGCTGCCCGGTCCGTTCGACAACGGATTGAACCCGGGATCGGACACGATCGAGGGTGGCGTTCATGTCCTGACCCAGTTCTTCCACCAGCGTCTGGTCGCTCTCGGGATTCCGAGCTTCTACGACGACTACGGCCCGGGTACCCACTCGTGGCCCTACTGGGCGCGGGATCTGCGCGAATCGGTCGGTCCGATGCTGAGCGCGATGGCGCATGGGATCGCGGCACCGCGACGCGTTGACTTCACCTCCGCCGACCCGAGCTACGCGGTCTATGGCTGGAAGGTCGTGATGCACCGCGCCGTGCAGGAATTCAGCACGCTTGGTGGCGCGGGCGCGCGCGGTTTCACGTTGGCCGGCAGCGGTAGCGGTGCCGTTACGACGCCGCCGCTGTTCGCGCGACGAGGCCGCTATTCGGTGAGCGAGACGCTCAGCGACGGCAGCGTCCAGCGTTCGGTCGTTCGCGCCGGTCGTGACATGCGACTGCGCTTGTCGGTGCCGCTCGGCCCGTCGAACACGATCTCGTCGTTCCCGTCCTTGCCGGGAACGAAGGTGTTCACCACGCGGGTGATCCTTAAGGCGGTGGCGCCATGAGCTCCACACGCAGTCCGCGGGTCCGGCCGGGGAGCCCTGCCGAGCTCGGTCCGGTTAACACGTTGATCGCGCGCGCGATCGGTCGCGCCTCGCGGACGAACGGGCCGCCCAACCTGTTCACCACGCTGGGGCGCCACCGGCGGCTGTTCCTGCCCTGGCTGATGTTCGCCGGTCGGCTGATGCCCGGCGGCTCCCTGCCGCGGGCGGACACCGAGCTCGTCATCCTGCGCGTGGCGCACAACTGTGGCTGCGAGTACGAGTGGCGCCACCACGAGCGGCTGGCCCAGACCGTCGGGATGTCGGCCGACGACGTTCAGCGAGTGCGTGCGTGGAGCGCAGGCGACGGCGGGTTCTCAGAGCACCAGGTAGCGCTGCTGCGCGCGGCCGACGAACTGCACGAGCGGCGCGAGATCTCGGACGACCTGTGGGCGACGCTGAGCGCCGAGTACTCGCCGCGCAAGCTGATCGAGCTCTGCATGCTGATCGGGCACTACGAGATGCTGGCGATGACTATCAACAGCCTGCGGATCGAGCCCGACACGTTCGCCGACCGAGGGGAAAATGGCGCCGGCGCCTTGTCGGGGCGTCGTGTGCTGATCACCGGCGCCGCCCGCGGGATCGGCGCGGCCACGGCCAAGCGCCTGCACGAGCGCGGAGCGCGGGTCGTCGTGGCGGGGATCGAGCAGGAAGCCCTGGAAGCCGTGGCGGCGGAGTGCGGCGGGACGCTTGCCGTGCCGTGCGATGTGCGCTCGCGCGAGGCGGTCGAGGCGGCCGTGGCCGCGGCCGTCGATCACCTGGGCGGCCTCGACGTCGTGATCGCCAACGCCGGCGTGGCCGCGCAGCTCCCGATCAACGGCGGCGACCCCGAGATCTTCGAGCGCACGATCGAGGTCAACCTGATCGGCGTCTACTACACGCTGCGCGCCGCGGCACCGCACATCTCGCATCCGGGTGGTTATGCGCTGGCCATCTCCTCCCTGGCGGCGGCCGTGCACCCTCCGCTGCTCGGCGCCTACAGCGCCTCGAAGGCCGGTGTGGAGGCGCTGGCCGACTCCATGCGGACCGAGCTGGCCGGCACCGGGGCGCGCGTCGGCGTCGCCTACTTCGCCGAGCTCGACACCGACATGACCAAGCGCGGCTTCGGCACCGAGGCGGCCGGCCAGATGAACATGGGCCCGCGGCGCGTCGCGCCGCTGAAGGTCGGGATCGACGCGATCGAGCGCGGTGTGACCCGGCGGGCGCGCCGTGTGGTCGCCCCGCGGTGGTACGCGCCCGTCCTCCCGGCGCGGATGCTCGTCCAGCCCTTGGTCGATGCCGTGACCTCGCGCGGCCTGCGGGGTGCCCTCGACGTGGCGCGGGAGGAGCACGCCCCGCTCACGACGCCGTTGCCTGAACGCGCGCCTTAGCCGGCGGCCTTCCGCGCCAGCGCGAGCGGAGCAGCACAAAACCCCTTTCTTCAGGCGTCGAATCGAAGCGCGGCGTTTTGGGTCGACCACAGCGACCCAATCCACCTTCTTTCGCCAGATGGCTGGAAAGGATGGTGCTTCGTGTCGATCTGGCTGGCTGGCCAGCCAGCCGGGAGGGCGGCGCGCGGCCAGATTGACCCCCGTGACCTGCATCTGATATATCACGGGTAATGGGTGCCAACGCCAACGGGGCGCAGCAGATCGTGATCATCGGCGCCGGCATCGTCGGCAACAGTCTCGCCTATCACCTGACGCGACTCGGCGAGACCAAGGTCACGCTGATCGACAAGGGCCCGCTGCCCAATCCGGGCGGCTCGACCGGCCACGCGTCGAACTTCATCTTCCCCGTCGATCACTCCAAGGAGATGACGCTGCTCACGCTCGAGAGCATGCGCCAGTACAAGGAGCTTGGCGTGTTCACCGAGAGCGGCGGGATCGAGATCGCCCGCGGGGAGGCACGCATGCAGGAGCTTCAGCGCCGCATGTCGAGCGCCAAGGCGTGGGGGATCGAGCCCGTGTCGATGCTCACGCCGGCCGAGGTCAAGGAGCACGTCCCGTTCATCAACGAGGAGCTCATCGTCGGCGGCTTCTACACGCCGGGCGCCGGCGTCGTCGACAGCCTGCGCGCCGGCACGATCATGCGCGAGCGGGCCCAGGAGCAGGGCCTGACCGTGCTCGCCAACACCGAGATCACCGCGATCGAGGTCGTGAACGGTCGCATCAAGGCGATCGAAACCACGCGAGGGCAGATCGAGACTGAGCGGCTGGTCATCGCCTGCGGCGCCTGGAGTCCGCTGCTGGCGCGGATGGCCGGCGCGTCGATCCCGCTCACGCCGATGGTCCACCAGATGATCGACATCGGGCCGGCGCCTCGCTTCGCCGACGCGAAGGGCATGATCGAGTACCCGATCGTTCGCGACATGGACACGAACATGTACGAGCGCCAGGAGGGGACGGGGCTCGAGATCGGGTCCTACGCGCACCGGCCGATCACGCTCGAGGCGAGCGAGATCCCGAGCATCGAGGAGTCGGCGCTCAGCCCGACTGAGCTGCCCTTCACCCAGGACGACTTCGATCCCCAGATGGAGATCGCGCTGGACCTGATGCCGGAGATCGTCGGCGACGAGTCGGTCGGCGTGAAGTACGCGATCAACGGCGTGCTGTCGGTGACCTACGACGGGATGCCGCTGCTTGGCGAGACGCCGGAGGTTCGCGGGCTGTGGTCCGCCGCGGCGATCTGGATCAAGGAAGGTCCCGGCGCCGGCAAGACGCTGGCCGAGCTGATGGTTCACGGCGAGTCGGAGATCGACGTGTTCGAGTCGAACATCGCCCGCGCTTACACCTGCCAGCGCACACGCACGCATATCGTCGCCCGGGCCTCCGAGGGCTTCAACAAGATGTACGGGATCGTCCATCCCGGGGAGCAGTGGGAGTCCAACCGCGAGGTGCGGCTCAGCCCGTTCTATGAGCGCGAACGCGCCCTGAAGGCCGTCTTCTATGAGACCGCCTGCTGGGAGCGCCCGCACTGGTACGAATCGAACGCACACCTGCTCGAGGAGTACGGCGATCGCATCAATCACCGCGAGGCCGAGTGGGACAAGCGCTGGTGGTCGCCGATCATCAATGCCGAGCATCTGGCCATGCGCGACCGCGCGGCGATGATCGACCTGACCGCGTTCACGATCTTCGACATCACCGGACCCGGCGCGCTCGACGCCACCCAGCGCCTGGCCATGCGCCAGATGGACGTGGCGGTCGGCCGGGTCGTCTACACGCCGATCCTGACGCCGAGCGGCGGCTTCAAGCAGGACCTCACGATCATGCGCCTGGGTGACCAGCATTTCCGCGTGGTCACGGGCGGCGCCTATGGCATGTCTGACTTCAAGTGGTTCAGCGACCACATGCCGGCGGACGGCAGCGCCCAGATCTCAGACCTCACGAGCTCGTGGTGCACGCTCGGGGTGTGGGGTCCTCGCGCGCGCGACATCCTGGCCAGCGTCGCGTCGGATGACGTCAGCCACGAAGGCTTTCCGTTCGCACGGTGCCGCGACATCGAGGTCGGGCCGTTGCGCGTGCTGGCCTCGCGCATCTCATATGTGGGCGACCTCGGCTGGGAGCTCTACGTCCCCTTCGAGGAGGGCCAGCGGTTGTGGGACATCATCGCCGAGGCGGGCGCGCCGCATGGGATCATCCCCGCCGGCATCGGCGTGTACGGCACCACCGGCCGGCTCGAGAAGTGCTACCGCGCCTACGGGGCCGAGCTCGAGGGCGAGTTCAACGTGGTCGAGGCCGGGATGGCGTGGGGCAAGGTCAAGGACCAGGACTTCATCGGCAAAGAGGCACACGTCCGCCACCGCGAGGAGGAGCCGGCCGCGGTCATGTGCGCGCTGACCGTCGACGATCACACGTCGAAGTCCGGCGTCAAGCGCTACATGCTGGGTGGCGAGCCGATCGTCCGCCGCGCGGACGGCGCGCCGCTCGTCGACGGCAAGGGCCGGCGTTCGTATGTGACCAGCGCCGGCGCCGGACCGTCGCTGGGCAAGCACATCCTGATGTCGTATCTGCCGCCGGAGGAGGCGACGGTCGGCAACGAGCTGGCGGTCGAGTACCTGGGCGAGCGCTACCCGGTCACCGTTAAGACGAACGACGCCAGCGGCGTGTTCGACCCCGACAACACACGCGTGCGCTCATGAACATCCTCGTCTGCGTCAAGCGCGTGCCGCTGACCGGCGGCAAGATCGTCCTCACCGACGACGAGCGCGCGATCCAGACCCGCCACCTCGGCTTCACGATCAGCCCGCACGAGGAGTGCGGGGCCGAGGAGGCGGTGCGTCTGATCGAGCAGCACGGCGGCTCATCTACGGTGCTCACGCTCGGGCCGCCCGAGGCCGAGGAGCAGCTGCGCGACATGATGGCGATCGGGCTCGACAGCGCTATCCATCTCGTCACGGATGGCAGCGAGTGGGACCCACAAGCGACAGCGGGAGCGATCGTCGCCGCGGTCCAGACCGCGGCGGAACCGTTCGACCTGATCCTGTTCGGCAACGAGTCGGCCGACGCCGGCAACTACCAGGTCCCGATCCGGGTCGCTCACGCGCTCGGCCTGCCGGTCGTCAGCGGTGTCAAGGGCATCTCGGTCGCCGATGCCGGCCAACTCCGCTGCGAGCAGGAGGTCCCCGGCGGCCGCGACGTGTACTTGGTCCCGATGCCTGCCGTGGTCAGCGTCCTGGAGGGGATCAACCTGCCGCGCTATCCGTCGGTGCCCGGCCGGCTGCGGGCCAAGCGCAAGCCTCTGTCGGCCGAGTCGCCGGCGCGGCCGGAGTCGAAGCTGGAGATGGTCAGGCTGAAGCTGCCGCCTGGCTCGGGCAAGCAGGTCGAGGTGCTGGGACGCGGGGCGGACGCGGCGCCGGCCGTGGTCGAGAAGCTGGCCGAGATCGGGGTGCTGGCTTGAGCACGCTCGTGTTCCTGGAGGCTCCCGGCGATGAGCTCTCGCAGCAGGCGATGAGATTCGCGCGCCAGCTCGGAGACGATGTCGCCGCTGTCGCTGTCGGCGGCGACGCTCCGTACGCGCCGGCGACCTGGGGACAGGCGATCGCGGACACGGCGTCGCAACGTGGCGCTCGCGCCGTGGTGGCGCCGGGAACAGAGCGCGGCAACGAGGTGCTGGCCCACGCCGCGGCGATCCTCGATCAGCCTTTCGCCGCCAACTGCACGGCGGTGGCGCCCGGTGAGCCGGTCAGCGTCACGCGGGTGCGCTGGGGCGGCAGCCTGCTCGAGGAGGCGAACCTTCACGGCTCGCCGTTGCTGATGAGCGTCGCGCCTCATGCCGTGGCGGCGGACACCACTGCTTTGAACGGGAACGTCGAGATGTTGTCCGTCGAGGCCTCGGACGCGGTTCGGGTGCTGGAGCGAGTCAGCACCGTAACCGAAGGCGTCACGCTCACCGATGCCAAGGTGGTCGTGTCCGGCGGCCGTGGCGTCGGGTCGGCGGAGGGTTTCGGGCCGCTCGAGGAGTTGGCCGAGCTGCTACACGGCGCGGTCGGCTGCAGCCGCGCGGTGACCAGCGCCGGCTGGCGGCCGCACACCGATCAGGTTGGGCAGACCGGCACGAAGGTCGCGCCGGATATCTACATCGCCTGCGGGATCAGCGGCGCGACCCAGCACATGGCCGGCTGCAAGGGCGCGAAGAAGCTGCTGGCCATCAACCCGGACGCCGAGGCGTCGATCTTCGCCAACGCCGACTACGCGGTGATCGGGGATCTACACGAGGTCGTGCCGGCGATCTCCGCCGAGATCCGAAAGGCGAGGGGGACATAGTCACGCTGCCGGCTGCCGTGTTGGTGGCGGCCGCCGTGTCGGTCCCGGCCGTCATCGCGCTCGTTGCGGCGATCGCCGTGAGCGGCGTGCTGTTCGGCCGGCGGGTCGCCTTCCTGGTTCGACTGGTGCTGGCTGGCCAGCCAGCCAGCCGGGGGAGGGAGGGGGAGGCGCGGTCGGCGGATGAGGGAGCGGGTGCGACGGGCGGAGGTGGCCGGGCCGGCGCTCGACGCGATCGTGGTCGCCGTGTGCGCAACGAGGTCACGATCGTGCTCGGGCAGCGCAAGCTGCTCCAGCGCCTCGGCCCGGGGCTCATGCACGCGTTCATCTTCTGGGGCTTCCTCGTGCTGCTCCCGACGATCCTGATCGCGATGATCGGGATCATCGACAAAGACGCCACGCTGCCCTGGCTCGGTCATCAGGGCTGGTATGCGTTTCTCGTCGATCTGTTCGCCGTGCTCGTGCTGGTCGGCGTGGTGGCCGCGGTGTGGATCCGCAAGGTGCAGCGGCCACGGCGCTTCGAGGGCAGCCATCTCCGTGAGGCGGATCTCATCCTGGCTCTGATCGCCACGATCGCGTCGACGCTGCTGCTGTGGCACGCCGCGCGCATCGGGCTGGGGATCAACGACTGGCCGAAGGCGTGGTCGCCGGTGTCGAACCTGCTCTCGAATCTGTTCGGCCGGGGCGAGGCGACCAAGGTCCTGGAGCGCGTGTTCGTCTGGGCTCACGTGCTAACGATCCTGGGGTTCCTCGCCTACCTGCCGCACTCAAAGCACCTGCACATCTTCAGCGCCGCGGTCAACGTGTGGCTCGCCCGCACAGGCCCGGGTGGACGCCTGGAGCCGCTGCGCTTCGATGACGACTCGATCCCCGAGGACGAGATGCGCTTCGGCGTCGGTACGGCAAAGGACCTGACCGTCAAGGAGATCCTGGACGGCTTCTCGTGCACCGAGTGCGGCCGCTGCCAGGACGCATGCCCCGCCTTCGCCACCGGCAAGGTGCTCTCGCCCAAGCTCGTGGTGATGGGCGTGCGCGACAACGTCTTCGCCCAGGGCGAGGAGCCGATCATCGGCACCAACGTGCCGGAGGAGATGATCTGGGACTGCGTTACGTGTGGCGCGTGCGTGCAGGCGTGCCCAGTGTCGATCGAGCACATCGACCACATCGTCGACCTGCGGCGCCACCAGGTGATGGTCGAGTCGAGCTTCCCGGCCGAGGCCG
>JBJMLD010000040.1:0-15783 GCA_045805545.1 Solirubrobacteraceae bacterium
ACCGAGGCGGAAACGCACTCGCTTCCGGAGTTCCTGCAACAGATCGCGCTGATCGCCGACGCCGACACGAGGACCGATGATGAGGGCCTCGTGACGCTGATGACGCTGCACAACGCCAAGGGTCTCGAGTACCCGATCGTGTTGATGATCGGCTGCGAGGAGGGGGTGTTCCCACACTCACGGGCGCTGGACGAGGGCGGACTCGAGGAGGAGCGGCGGCTGTGCTACGTCGGCATCACGCGGGCCGAGCGCGATCTCTACATCACCTACGCGCGGACGCGAAACGTGTTCGGCGCGCGCAGCTATGGCGCGCCGAGCCGGTTCGTTCATGAAATACCGGCCGATCTCACCGACCGCGACGAGCAGGCGCCGCGGGGCGGCTTGGGCGGCTTCCGCGCCCGGGCCACCTCGTGGACCAGCCCGCCGGCCGGCGAGCAGCCGGCCCCGCTCGCCTACCGCCTGGGGGACGACGTGAGCCACCCGACGTTCGGCGAGGGCGTCGTCACGGGTCTCGAGCCGGGCGGGATCGTCGTCATCCGCTTCAGCCAGGACCGCTCGGAGCGCAAGCTGGTGGCCGATCTGGCGCCTATCTCCAAGCGCTGAACGGTGGCGATCCTCTAGCGTGCAGCGGCCATGAGCGCGACGATCATCGACGGACGAGAAGTCGGGGCACGCGTGCGCGCGGAAGTCGCGCACGAGGTCGCCGAGCTGACGGACGGCACCGGGCATGCGCCCGGGCTGGCCACGATCCTGGTCGGCGAGGACCCGGCATCGGCGATCTACGTCGCCAACAAACGCAAGGCGTGCGCGGAGGTGGGGATCGCCGATCACCACCGGCATCTCGAGGCCGGCGTCAGCCAGGACGACGTCGCCGCGCTCATCGCTGAGCTGAATGCCGACCCCGAGGTCAGCGGCATCCTGCTTCAGCTGCCGGTGCCGGGCGACCTCGATGGCGCAGGCCTAACGCGGCTGATCTCCCCCGACAAGGACGTCGACGGCCTCACGCCGATCAGCGCTGGGCGATTGGCTCAGGGGACCCCGGGTCTGCGGCCGGCCACGCCGGTCGGCATCATCGAGCTGCTCGACTCTTACCAGGTGGCCCTGGAAGGGGCCGAGGCCGTCGTGGTCGGGCGCTCCGATCTGGTCGGCAAGCCCGTCGCCGCCCTTCTGCTCCAGCGCAACGCGACGGTCACGATGTGTCATTCGCGCACCCGCAATCTCCCCGCCGTGTGCGCGCGGGGCGACGTGCTCGTGGCGGCGGTCGGGCTGCCCAAGCTGATCACGGCCGAGCACGTCAAGCCGGGCGCCGCGGTGATCGATGTCGGGACGAACCGCACGCCGGAAGGCCTGCGCGGTGACGTCGACTTCGACGACGTTGTCGACAAGGCCGGACTGATCACGCCGGTGCCGGGTGGCGTCGGGCCGATGACGATCGCGATGCTGTTGCGCAACACGGTGAGCGCCGCGCGGATGCAGGCCGGCATCGCCGAGCCGGCGCGCTGATCTGATGGAAGCGGGACACGCGGCGCCGCCAGCGGACGAGCCGGTCAAGACTGGTCGCCGGGCCCGCATCCACACTGGCGAGCTGATCAGCGCCGCCAGCGCGCTCGCCCTGCTGCCGATCATGTTCCTGCTCGAGTGGTTCGGGACCGTTGGGTTGCCGCGCTCGCGCCGGTCGGGCCTGGAGACGGCCGAGACCGCGTGGCGGGGGCTGACCTACACGCGTTGGGTGATGCTGCTGGCCATCGCCGTGGCGCTCGGGTCGGTGGCGCTGCATGCGTCGCAGCGCACACACGGGACGCGCACCGACACCAGTCGCGTGACGGCGGCCGTCGGCACGCTTGCGGCCGGCCTTTTGGCCTATCGCGTCCTCATCCAGCTGCCGGACCCCAGCTCGGTAGTCGACATCAAGATCGGCGCCTATCTCGGGCTGGTCGCGGCGCTCGGGATCGCCCTCGGCGGCTGGGATTCCGTACGCGAACAACGGTTGCATCCGGCGCGCGTACGGCACCGGTCAAGGCGTCCAAAGCGCATGGCATCACGTCCGCAGGCGCGGTAGGGTTGTCATATATCGCCTGTGCGCGGCGGATAACGCAGGGAGGAGGGCGCGCAGACACAGCGAACATGGATGTGCCTGATTCCGTGACCGACACTTGGAGGGCCCAGTGAACCTGGACAACGTCACGCGCGACGACTGGATCGTTGGTGGATTGGCGATCGTGCTCGCGATCTGCCTGATCCTTCTGCCGTGGTTCGACATCAGCGTGACCGTGGGGGCGTTCTCCGCCTCCGCCAGCTATTCCGCGACGTCGACCCCCGACGGCTGGCTGGGGATCCTGGCCTTCATCGCGGCGCTAGCCGTGGCGGCCGATCTGGCCATCGAGCGGCTCTCGCCGCAGACGACGATCCCGAGCATCGGCGGCAGCCGCACGCAGACGCGATTCATCCTCGCGCTCATCTGCGCGGCCTTCGTCGTCCTGAAGTTCCTGTTCCACATCCACTTCAGCTTGTTTGGCTGGGGCTTCTACGTCGACGTCATCCTCACCGCGGCGCTCGTGTACTTCGCCTGGCAGGCGACGACGGGCGCACCGGTTGGGTTCTCGAGAGGGACGCGGACGCGTCCCGCAGCCCCAGGCGGCCCGCCCCCGCCCCCGCCGCCGCCAGCTGGCAGCGCCGGCACGACCGGCACCGGGGCCGGCACGGGCGGGGCGGGTGGCACCGCTCCGGGTGGTCCGCCCGAGCCTCCCGCCGGCGGAGGCGGATCGACGCCACCGCCAGGCTCCTGATTACATAGCGGAGCGCGATGGACTTCGATCCGGCGAGGCTCCGCAAAGGGGAGATGATCGTGGGCGCCAGCGCCGTAGTGCTGCTGGCGTCCATGTTCGCTTTGAAGTGGTACGGGGTCACCGGCTCGCTCGCCCATAGCGTGACGCGACTCGGCGGCCCGACCTCGGTCACCGGCTGGAACGGCCTGTCGCAGCTGCGCTGGCTCCTGCTCGTAACTGGGCTGGCCGGGCTGGCGCTCGTGTTCTTCCAGGCCACGCGCCGCGCGCCGGCCGTTCCAGTCAGCTTCAGCGTGATCGCGTCCGTCCTGGGTCTGCTGAGCACCCTGGCGCTGATCTATCGCGTGCTGATCAACCAGCCGGGATCGAACGACCTGGTCGACCAGAAGGCCGGCGCCTTCGTGGGACTGATCGCAGCGCTCGTGCTCACCTGGGGCGGCTACGTGTCGATGCGTGAGGAGGGGACGCTCGAGCGCGACGGCCCGGGCGAGATCGAGACCGTGCGGCTCGGGGACGCCACCTAGGCTCAGGCACGCCACTTAGGCTCAGGCGCGCCACCTAGAATCAGTCGGAATGCTGGACCGCGATCAGGTATTGCACGTAGCGCGTCTCGCCCGTCTCGACCTCAGCGAGGCGGAGGTGGAGCGGATGGCTTCCGAGCTCTCACACGTGCTCGATCACATCGAGAAGATCGGAGAGCTCGACCTCGAAGGCGTGCCGCCGACCTCGCACGTGATCGACGTCGTCAACGCGCTGCGGGCGGATGAGCCGGAGCCTTGTCTGCCGGCGGAGACGGCGCTCGCCTCCGCGCCGGAGCCACTGCACGGCGGCTTCGGCGTACCGAGCCCGGGCGCTCACGCATGAGCGAGCTGATCGAGCTGACGGCCGCCGCGGCGGCCGAGCGCGTGCGTGCCGGCGAACTCGACGCGACTGAGTTGTTCGAGGCGTATCGCGCCCGCGCGGCCGCCGACTCTCAGGATCTGAACGCGTTCACCTGGGTGGCTGATGAGGCGCCCAATACGAACGGCCACGCCGAGCGACCGCTCGGCGGCGTCCCGGTGGCGGTCAAGGACCTGTTTTGCACCCAGGGGGTCCCAAGCCAGGCCGGATCGCGCATCCTCGAGGGCTACCGCCCGCCCTACACCGCGACGGTCGTCGAGCAGCTCCAGAGCGCCGGCGCGCCGCTGCTCGGCAAGACGAATCAGGACGAATTCGCGATGGGCTCCTCGAACGAGAACTCGGGCTTCGGGCCCGTGCGCAACCCGTGGGATCGCAGCCGCGTCCCCGGCGGGTCGAGCGGTGGCAGCGCGGCCGCCGTGGCGGCCGGCCTGGCGCCGTGGGCGATCGGTACCGACACCGGCGGCTCGGTGCGCCAGCCGGCGGCGCTGTGCGGAATCGTGGGAATGAAGCCGACCTACGGCGCGTGCTCGCGCTACGGGATGATCGCGTTCGCCTCGAGCCTAGACCAGGCCGGGCCGCTCACGCGCGACGTCACCGACGCGGCGCTGCTGCTGCGGCACATGGTCGGCCACGATCGGCGTGACTCGACCTCGTTGCCGTTCCCCGAGGAGATCGAGCTGCCAAGACAGGAGGACCTCAAAGGCATCCGCCTCGGAGTGCCCGAGGAGCTGACCGGCGAGGCCGGAGGGGTCGAGCCCGGTGTGCGCGAGAGCTTCGAGGCGACGCTCAGGCTGGCCGAGGGACTCGGCGCCACCATCGAACCTTGCGCGCTGCCGCACGCGCCGCACGCGCTGTCGGCCTACTACCTGATCGCACCGGCCGAGGCGTCGGCCAACCTGGCCCGGTTCGATGGCGTGCGCTACGGCCTGCGCGTCGACGGGGACGCCGACCTGGTCACGATGTATAGCCGCACGCGGGCGGCCGGCTTTGGCCCGGAGGTCAAGCGGCGGATCATGCTCGGCACATACGCGCTCTCGAGCGGCTACTACGAGGCCTACTACGGCACCGCGCTGAAGGTGCGCACGAAGATCGCTGAGGACTTCAGCCGGGCGTTCGAGCGCTTCGACTTCGTGGTCACCCCGACCAGCCCGTGGACGGCGTTCGAGCTGGGCGCGAAGACGGACGATCCGCTCGCCATGTACCTGAACGACTTCTGCACAGTGCCGATGCCGCTGGCGGGTATCCCGGCGATCTCGATCCCGTCGGGGCTGAGCGACGGCCTGCCCGTGGGCTTCCAGCTGACCGGGCCGGCGTTCAGCGAGAACCGCCTGCTGAGCTCCGCCTACGCGCTCGAGCGGGCCATCGCCTTCGACACCAGCCCGGCCCGGCGCCAGGACGCGGATGTCAGATGACCGAGTACGAGCCAGTCATCGGCCTCGAGATCCACGTCCAGCTGGACACGCGGACGAAGATGTTCTGCGGCTGCGAGCTGTCATTCGGCGCGCTGCCCAACACCCGCACGTGCCCGGTCTGCCTGGGCCTGCCCGGCGCGCTCCCCGTGGTCAATCGGCGGGCGGTCGAGTTCGGGCTGATGATCGGGCTGGCGCTCGACTGCGAGCTGGCCGAGCGCTCGCTATTTCACCGCAAGAACTACTTCTATCCCGACCTCCCCAAGGGCTACCAGATCTCGCAGTACGACATCCCGCTGTGCCGTGAGGGCCGGCTCGGCGACGTGCGGATTCACCGCGTGCACCTGGAGGAGGACGCGGCCAAGCTCAATCATCTGGGCGCGAGCGGCCGGATCCACGGCGCGGATCGCAGCTGGGTCGACTTCAATCGCGGCGGCACGCCCCTGGTCGAGATCGTCACCGAGCCCGACGTCCACTCGCCCGAGCAGGCCCGCGAGTGGCTGACGCTGCTGCGCGCCACGCTGCGCCGACTCGGCGTCTCGGATGTCGACATGTCGCAGGGCTCGCTGCGCTGCGACGCCAACGTGTCGGTGCGCCCCACCGGGTCCACGACGCTCGGGACCAAGACCGAGCTCAAGAACATGAACTCGTTCGCGTTCCTCGAGCGCGGCATCCGAGCCGAGATCGAGCGCCAGAAGGGGCTGATCGGCGCGGGCGAGGAGGTCGTGCAGGAGACACTGCACTTCGACCCAAAGTCGGGCACGCTGACGGCGTTGCGCTCCAAGGAGGAGGCGCACGACTACCGCTACTTCCCGGAGCCCGACCTCGTGCCGGTGGTCCCCAGCGAGGAGATGGTGGCGGCGGCGCGTGAGGCTATCCCCGAGCTGCCGGCCCACCGCGCCGAGCGCTTCGAGCGCGAGCTCGGGCTAAACGCCAAGCGGGCGCGCAACCTGGCCTTCCGGACCGAGCTCGGCGACTACTTCGAGGCCGCGGTGGCGGCCGGCAACGGCGAGGTCGGGGCCGTTCAGGTGGCCAACTGGCTCGAGCAGCTGGTCGAGCGGATCGGGCCCGCCGCCGACCCGGCCGAATCGAAGGTGTCGCCGGAGAGCCTGGCCACCCTGGTGGCGATGGTCTCGGCCAAGCAGGTCAGCCGCGACGCCGGGCGCGAGGTGCTGACCCGCCTCGTCGCCGAGGGCGGTGACCCGCAGACGATCGTGCAGCGCGACAACCTCGGCGCACTGAGCGGCGAGGACGATGGACTCGCTGACATCGTGGCTCGGGCGATCGCGTCAGATCCGGCAGCGGCCGCGCAGGTGCGCGACGGCAACATGAAGGCGGTCGGGCCGCTCGTCGGCTACGTCATGCGCGAGACGAAGGGCCGGGCGGACGGCGGCGAGGTGACGCGGCTGATCCGCGAGCAGCTCGCCACCAGCTAGACCAGCTAGACCAGCTAGACGGCGGATTCTCCGTCCGCGTTCAGGGCAGCCGGCTCCAGGCAGCCGAAATCGCCAGTACCGCCGCGCGGCACCAGCGATTTGTCAGCTGCGTATGGTCCGCGGACTCAGTCGAGCTTGCGTGACATCCGGCGCACGACGAAGCCAGCGCCAAGAAGCGTGCCACCGCCGGCGACGAGCAACCCGACGTCTAGACCGGTGAACGGGAGGGTCCCGTCCGACGTCGCCGTCGTCGTCGGCTCGACGTTACACGTCTGCGGGTTGTAGGCCTCGCAGGTCGAGCTGGACTCCGCAAGCGCGGTCCCCGGCGCCATCAGCGCGATACCTGCGGCCAGCGTTGCGATGCGTCTCATGTGTCCCTTTCGGATAATTTTGCTGCCCCGGCCCCCTAGGCGCGGGTAAGGACGGATTGGTCCCCGATCGACGCAGCTTACATTAAGCGGCTCACATGCACCACTTTCACGACACAGGCGATGCAAGATCGCTCAGCGGGCCTGGGCCAGGGTTCGAACTGCCTCGCCCGGAGTGAGCGGGTGCTTCGTGTTCACCCGGGATAGGGCATCCGCCACGACCGTCTCCCGGGAGTTGATCGATGCCGCGATGCGGAAGTCACGGGTTGCCTGCGCGCTGTCTCCAAGCGCGGAGGCGGCGAGGCCCCTGCCGAACCAGCCAAACCAGCCCTGCGGCTCGCGGGCGGTCGTCTCCGAGAACCACTTCTGGGCAACGAGCGGGCGGCCGGTGTCGAGCGCGATTGTGCCGGCGAGACGCGTCGCCTCCGGGCTCCACGGGTCGAGATCCGCGGCCGTCGACAGGTCTGAGAGCGCTGCGGCCGAATTCTTGGCGCGGATGTCCGTGGCGATCGACGTGTAGCGCACCGACAGGTACGCGAAGCCGAGGGCGACCGTGGCGGCGACGAGCGCGACGACGCCGAGGCAGGCGAGGCCGATCCGGACGCCGGCCGGGGTGCGGCGGGGAGGAGCGGCGACGGTTTCGTCCGCCGGCGTGGCCGGGGCCGGCGACCCGAGACGCGGGCGGCGCAGACCCGCGGCCATCCCCAAGAACGCGAACGCTGGGCCGGACAGGGCGGGGACTTCCCAGAACCAGTCGACCGAGCCGTGCACGAGCCACGGCAGCAGTGGGATCAGGGCTCCGGCGGCGGCGGCGGCGAGCAGCGGACTGCTGCGGCGGATCGCTCCGGCAGCCGCGACGAGGGCGGCGACGAGGAAGCTCGCGAACAGGAGGAGCCCCATGATCCCCGTGTGTGCGAGCAACCGGAACTCGAGGCTGTGGGTCCAGCGTGGCTCCTCGCCGGTGCGGCGGCGGGTGATGTAGTAGTCGGCGAAGTTGTCCTGCCCGAGCCCGCCGAGCGGGTGGGCCTTGACAGCATCGACCGAAACCCTCCAGAAGTCGTAGCGGCCCGATCCGACCGAGAAGAAGTGGGAGCTCGAGGATGATGTCGCGGACTGGATGTGGACGAACCCGTGCCATTGGCGCTTGACGAACGACACCGGACTGCCGTGGGTCGCCACGAGCACGCCGGCGACGCCGAGGGCAATCACCGCGACGGCGACGACCGTACCGACGCCGCGGAGGACCCGGCGAGATGGCTGTGGCACCTTTCCCAACTGCTCGGCCCACGCGAATAGCGTCCACACGACCAACACGCCGGCGGACAGGAGCAGAGAGACGCGCCCGGCGCTCCGCGCCGCGGCCTGCAGGCTGGCACCCGTGTGCCCCTCGAACACGTGCAGTAGCTTGTGCACCGGCAGGAGGGCCGCGAGCACTGGGAGAACTGCGGCGAGCACGACCCGGAGGCGGGCGCGAACGACCACCGCGTAGAGGATGAGCACGGCGGGGAGCGTGAACAGCCAGCCTCGGCTCTGGCCCATCACACAGAGCTGCAGCGAGAGGGCGGCGAACGCGAGCAGCAGACCGCGAAGGAGCCCGGGCAGCTCGCGGCGGGACGCGAGGAAGGTCCCAAGCAACGCCTCACTCATGAACAATGCGCTCGTCGAATTGAAGTACCCGGTCGTGCCGGCGAGGCGGCCGTCGATGACGAGCCCGCCGAGGTGGCGCGTCGAGGCGAGATGGAGCATCGTGACGAAGGCGACGGCTCCGATTCCGACCGCGTAGACGACGAGCGCCGCCAACGCCGTCTCAGCCGTCCACGGAAGCACGAGGAACAGCGCGAACATGAGGACGTAGAGCAGCGTGCGATTGCTGCCCGCGAGCGCCCACCCCGGCACCTGAGCCCACGTCATCGACAGGTATGACCAGGCGAGATACGCGGCAAGCGCAACGAGCGCGATCGACGCGGCCCGCGGGAGGCGGGCGCGGGAGCGCGGCTGGAGCACGAGCACGGCGGTGAGGACCGCCAGCATGACGAGCGCTCCCCAGTACCACGTATCGGCGTCGTAGCCGCCGTTGTGCGACGCCCAGATGATCATGAGGGCGACGGGGATGAGGCCGGCAAGGAGCGTCCATCGCTCCGCGATCAGGCGTCGGCGAGGCGAGGCCGTTGGGTCCGCGCGCGGTTCGTTACCGGCCGCCGGCGCGGGCGCTTCGGTAGCGCTCACGCCCCCGTGGTGGCGCCGGCGGCGAGAACCTCGGCCAGCTGCGTCACGACCTGCTCGACCTCGACCTCGGTGTACATCGAGGCGAGGGGGAGCAGCAGGTGGCGCGCGGAGAGGTCCTCCGCGATCGGACGGCGCGGGTGATCGCGGTACGCCGTCAGGTTCGGGATCGCCGGGTAGCAGGTGGTCTGGATTCCCCGGCTCGAGAGGTCGTGGACGGCGCGCTCCCGCTCCTCCGGGGTCGACACCACGATCGCAAAGCCGAAGTGGGCGGAGCGCTCCACGGCGTCATCGTCCCACGGGATCTCGACGGATTCGAATGCGGCGAGCCGGTGGCGGTAGCTCTGGGCGAGCTCGCGCCGCCGCTCGACGCCGGCTACAACCCGGGGCAGGCGGCTGAGCCCGAGCGCGGCACGCGGTTCGTCCAACCGGAAGTTGAAGCCGACATCGACGACGTCGTAGGACTCGGCGTAGCCGAGGTGGCGATCCCATGTGACAGACGTCATCGCGTGGGAGCGCAGGCTGCGGACCCTCGCCGCCAGCGCCTCGTCATCGGTGATGACCATCCCGCCCTCGCCGACACTGAGCTGCTTCTTGGAGAAGAACGAGAAGCAGCCGGCGGTGCCGATGGTGCCCGTGAGGCGGCCGTCGGCGGCGCGGGCGGTGAGGCTCTGGGCGCAGTCCTCGATCAGGAGCAGGCCATGGTCTGCGCACAGGCGCCCGAGCGCCTCGAGGTCGCACGCGTACCCCATCCAGTGCGTGGCGAGGATCGCGCGCGTGCGCGGCGTGATCAGTCGGGCGGCGTCATCCGGATCGATGTTGAGATCGGTGGCGCCGATCGAGTCGACGAACACCGGCGTGGCGCCGCAATAGCGCACCGCGGCCGCAGCCGCGACGAACGTCAGCGCGGGAACAAGGACTTCATCGCCGGACCCGACGCCGGCAGCGAGCAACGCGAGATGGAGCGCGGCAGTCCCTGAGGAGACGGCGACAGCGTGCGGGACGTCGCAGAACTCCGCGAAAGCACGCTCGAACTGATCGGTGCGCGGCCCCATGGTCAGCCAGCCGCCCTCGAGACACTCGAGCACGGCTGCGATGTCCTCCTCGCTCAGCACTACGTCGGTGAGGGGGATCTGCCAGCTCATGCCCGCAGCTCGGCCGCGAGGGCGCCGACGACCTGGTCCTGCTGCTCGTCGGTCATGTGTGTGAACAACGGCAGCGTCACCTGGGCCCGAGCGGCGCGCTCAGTGTGCGGCAGGGAGATTCCCGGGAACCGCTCACGGTAGGCGCTGAACTCGTGAATGGCCGGATAGAACACGCTCGTCTGCACCTCGTGCTGTTCGCGCAGGGCGATCCGGACCGCGTTGCGGCGCTCGGGATCATCGAGCATGATCGCGAGGATGTAGCACGAGGAGCTCTCGACGCTCTCGTCGCCGAAGGGGACGGTGATCCCCGGGATCTCGGCGAGCAGGGTCCGGTAGCGACGCGTCAGCTCGCGCCGGCGCTCGATCTCCTCCCCGAGCCGGGAGAGGCGTGAGAGCAGGAGCGCTGCCCGCGGCTCGTCGATCCGGTAGTTGTAGCCGAGGTCGACCACGTCGTAGTGGTCGCCGCGTCCGTGATGCCGGTCCCAGGTCACCGAGGTCATCGCGTGGCCGCGACGAGATCGGGCGAAGGCGGCCACGGCCTCGTCGTCGGTGGCAAGCAGCCCTCCCTCGCCGACGGCGAGCACCTTGTTCGAGAAGAAGCTGAAGCATCCGGAAACGCCCCACGTGCCGACCGCCTTGCCGTTGAATGTCGCGAGCGGCGAATGGGCGGCGTCCTCGATCAACTGCGCGCCGGCGCGCTCGCAGATCTCCGCGAGCCGGTCGACAGCTGCCGCGTAGCCGCCGTAGTGCATGGCGACCACGGCCTTCGTCCGCGGGGTGATCAGGGCCTCGACATGGTCGGGGTCGATCAGCGGCTCGGCCACCGACACAACGTCGGCGAACACAGGCGTGGCGCCGGTATAGAGGACCGCCGCGGCGGTCGCGACCATCGTGCATGACGGCACGATCACCTCGTCACCGGGGCCAATGCCGGCCGCGAGGTAGGCCAGGTGAAGGGCCGAGGTGCAGCTGGAGACGGCGACCGCGTGCTGCGCGCCGATCGCATCTGCGAACCGGCGCTCGAACTCCTGCGTGCGCGGCCCCATCGTCAGCCAGCCGGAGCGGAGCGTCTCGGCGACCGCGTCAAGGTCGTCGCGGGTCAGCTTGAGATCGAAGACCGGGACCACTGACTATGGGATGTTGCGGTACCGGGCGTCGAACGGATCGCCGAAGCCGTGCTCATCGAGCTGCTCGAGCAGCTCCGCGATGCCCGTTGGGACGGTCATCTCGGTCTCAAACCCGAGCACGTTTCGGATCTTGTCGAAACTCACCTTGTAGTCACGCGGATCCTCGTCGCGCTTGACGAACGAGACCTCGCCGCGATCGGTGAGCTTGCGGATCTCCTCGACGATGTCGAGCTTGCGGTAGTTCTCGCCGGTGCGACCGACGTTGAAGACGTTGCCGGCGACCGTCTCCCGGGGCGCGGCGAGAACCGTCGCGACGCCCCGGCCGGCATCGCGGACATGGACGTACGGGCGCCAGAACTGCTCGCCGAAGACTTCGAGCTTGCGGTCGGCCCACAGGTCGCGCGTGAACTCATTGACGGTGAGGTCGAAGCGCATCCGCGGCGCGACCCCGTAGACGGTGGCGAAGCGCAGGCACGTCGGCTTGAGCGTGTCACTGTCGAGTCCGAGCAGCATCTTCTCGATCTCGACCTTCTGCTCGGCGTACAGGGACACGGGCGCGAGCACGCCGTTCTCGTCGATCGGCGTCGTCGGATCGGCCATCCGACCATAGTTGGAGCACGTCGAGGCCATGATGAACTGCTGCACGCCGAGACGCTCGGCGTCGGCGGCGATGTTGCGGCTGCCCTCGACATTGACCTCGTGGGCGAGCTCGGGGTCGCGGGCACACGCCGGGTCGCCGACGATCGCGGCCAGGTGGACGACGGCGCGGGCGCCCGTCAGAGCGCGTTCACGAGCCTCGGCGTCCCGGATGTCGGCTTGGATCAGCTCGACGCCGGCGCCCTCAAGCGCTCCGAGGACGTCCTGCTGGTCGTGCAGGAGCACGTCGAGGGCGCGGACCTTCGCCCCCGACTCAGCGAGCCTCACACATAGAGGTACGCCGATATAGCCTGCGCCACCGGTTACGACGATTACGTCATCCATCCAAAGCGCCCTCCTATCGTCTGGCGGCTAGCGGATCGTAAAAGCTGATGAGCACAACCGCGCCCCCGGGAGCCGCGATCTGCGTCACCTAGCTTATCGGCGTTCCGCAGGAGCCTTTGAGCCGTTACCGGCGAGCTCCCGAGTGCTTCGGACCGTGGCGAGAAACTCCTCCCAGGAGACCGCGTATGGAGCAAGCCACTCCGCGAGGCGGCGCATGTTCTCGAGGCCGTCGTCGATCTCCCAAGACAGATGCAGGGTCACCTGGATCCACGTCCCAGGTCGCTGCGCGACCAGCTGCTCAAGCACGCGCTGCACTTCACCGGCACGGCCATACAGTGGGAAATAGCAGGGGAAATACACCCCATCGCCAAGCCACCGAGGAGACGGCTGAGGGCCCATCAGGGCGATCGACTCAGGACCCCCCGTGACGACGTCGAACCGACTCGTCAGCGCCCGGTAGTGCTCGGGACCGAAGCGGTTGAAGGGCGGGACGAAGACGCGCGGGTGCACTCCGATATCCGCGAGCAGGCGGAGGCTCTCGTCGGCGAGGGCGCCGGCTTGCGCTTCGCTGATCCCGCGGAACTCCGAGCGTCGGCGGGGGTGGACGTCTCGGGTGCGGTGAGTGAGTCCGTGCGCGGCGAACGTCACGCCGTCGTGCGCCATGCGGCGGATCAGCCCGCGCTCGTCCTCGTTCAGCGGTCGCCCGCCGCTCGCCTCTGGGTTGAGCGGGTCGCGGACGAGCTGGGGGACGATCGCCATTAGGTATGGGATGCCGGCGTCGGCGAGAACCGAGTGAAAGGCCGTGCTTGGACCGATGCCGTAGGACTCGGGGTGATCGAGTGAGGTCGCGTACGGGTACTCGTCGACGCGGAGCAGCACTCGCGGCGGGCCCTCAGCGGCGGAGCCGAGCAGCGCGTGCCGGGCCGCGACGGCCGGTTCCAGGGCTGCACGGGAGAATCGGGGCGGATTTAGCTTTGATCGAACGCGCTGCAGATCGCCGATGAGCGGTGGCGGGATGCGGGGCGTCAGGCGCCTGGCGAGGCGGCGATCCAACGTGTGGCGGCCGCCGGCAGCCTCCGGGGCGGCAAGCAACGCCGTACGCGCCGCGTCGAGGTTCACGAGGGCTCCCGAGCGATCACCGTGACGTCGCCTCGGCCCGGGTCGAACGGGAGCGCCTGGGCCGTGAACCCGGCGAAGAAGAACAGATCGGTGCGAAGCGGATCCTCCGTCGTTCGGACGCACACATGCGGGAAGACCGTGGCCAACAGTTCGGCCAGGTCCGGGGCATCGGCGAACGATTGGAGCTGGTAGACGTAGCGCGATCCCGGCTCGATCACGGTATGGCCGGAGAGGGTGCCCTCGGGCGTAAGGACCGCGGCAATGCGCCGAAGGATCTCGGTCGCCGTATCCCGGGTGAAGTGGTGGATGGCTGTATCCCACACGACGTTGTCAAACGGCCCGGCCGGTAGCGAGCGCGTGATGTCGCAGCGCTCGTAGGTGACGTTGTCGGCGGCGTTGAACGTCCGGGCATGGGCGAGCGCTTCCTCGTTGGCGTCGACCGCGATCAGGCGTCCGGCCTTGGGCGCGTAGAAGTGGCGCGTGCTGAAGCCGTCGCCGCAGCACAGCTCGAGTACGGACCCGCCGGGGCGCAAGGCGAGCGCGCTGAGGACGCCGCGTTCGACGAACCCGCTGCGGCCGAGCCGTGGCCACTGGTACTGGGCATCAAGCTGGTGGTCGAACCACTCCGCGGAGGGCCGCAGCGCGCCCTCGAGCTTGTACTGCACGAGGTGCGTCGCTGCCGCGAGCGTCCGAACGCCGCGGTTGAACCAGCGCACCGCGGGGACGAGCAACCCGTAGAGGAGCTCACGCATGGGCTTCGCCCGTCCGGAAGAGGGCGAATGTCAGCTCGCCGCGTTGGTACCAATGGTCGGTCGCGCCTAGGCGCACGCGCCGGTAGTCGCCGCCGCGCTCGCGGCTGAGCTGCTCGAGCACCGGCGTCTGACCGCCGCTCGCATCGACGAGCAGGAGCGTCGGCTCCGACTGGGCCAGGGCGGTTCCAAACTCGAGCTGCTGGACGGCGACTGAATGGTCGCTGTCCTGAAACAGCGCGCCGATGTCGCGTCCGGCGAGCGAGTCCACCAGGACGTCGCTCGTCATCCCGACGACATGTCGCCATCCGGGATACCGGCGGCGATCGACGAACGTTCCGGCAAGCTCCGAGGAGTCGAACGAGATCAGCTCACCCACCGTGCCGTCGAGCGCGTTGCGCTCGAGCGCCCGCAGCAGCGTCAGCGACCCGAAGCCGTTGTAGATGCCGGTCTCGACGATGAGCCGGGGTCGGAGTGCCCTGATCAGGACGTACCAGCCGAGCCGGTTGGCGAGCTCGGGCCGTCGCTTGACGTCGAACCGCCAGCGCAGCCGGCGGGACAGGTTGTCCCTGAGCTCAGGATCGGTGTCGGCCTCGAGGACGTAGCGCCGCAGTTCATCGATCGGCGCCCCCGTGGCGTCAGCGATCGTCTCCAGCATGCCCGCGACATTGGCGACCCGGTACGTGTAGCTCTCGACCTCCGGGTCGAGCAGGATGTAGCGAAGGTGCTCGCGTACCGGCAGCCCCTCGTTGCGGATGATCCGCACCTTCGTGAGCCAGCGCAGACGGCTCAAGCGGTGCAGCCGCCGACGCCAATCTTCGCCTAGGCGGCCCTTCAGCCAGCCCTTCACCGAGCGCCCCGCTCGGCCTGGACGAGCTGTTCGATCCGAGCTGCCACCGAGGAGGCAGCGAAAGTTCGCTCGGCAATCTCCCGGGCGCTTGCACCTTCGCGTTCGCAACGGGGCGCGTCGTCGAGGTATTCGCGGAGCAGACTCGCGAGTGCGCCGGAGTCATGCTCGGGAGAGGCCACCGCCCCCGCCCCGGGAACGATCAGTCCCGCGACGCCCTCGTTGCCCGTCGAGAGGCAGGGTCGCCCGGCGAGCATCGAGTGGATCACGGCCAAGGGGGCGCCCTCCGTCGGACTGGGGCAGAACACCGACACGTCGAACGCCGAGCAGACAGCGCCGATCGCCGTTCCGGGCGTCGGCAGGAAGTGAGCGCGGTCACCGAGCGGCGCGGCATGGCGCCGCAGGTTGGCCTCGTCTTCCCCTTCGCCGGCCATGATCAGGTGGACATCTTGGCGTCCGAGGGCGGCGACGGCATCGACGGCCACGGCGTTCGGCTTCTTGGCGTGAAACCGCGAGATGCATCCGACGACGAGCGCGTCGTCTGCAATGCCGCACTCCGCGCGTATGCGCTGCCGTCCCTCGGGCGAGAACCCGGCCGTCTCCAGCGGCAGCGCGTTCGGGACAATGTGGACCCTCGGGCCGGAGATCCCGACCGTCTGCAGAGAGTCCCGGGTTCCCGCCGACACGGCGAACACC
>JBJMLD010000041.1:0-4425 GCA_045805545.1 Solirubrobacteraceae bacterium
CCTCGACATCTGGCCGTTCTCGATATCCCCGTTGCAGCGGCCGACGCGCCCGAGCGACGGCCTCGTCCCGTTCTGGGCCGACGGACGTCCCTGCTCGGTCGGCTGCACGGCCCCCGGCGCGATCCCGGGGTGGCCGATCCAGCCGTTTCACACACAGCACGCGATCCGCTCGGGCATCAATGAGCTGCGCCCGGCGAATTTCCATGTCGCGGTCGACGTCGAGGCGCGCGACTTCACCAGCGTCTACGCCATCCAGTCCGGGCTCGTCCACATCCGCTACATGGGCACGGGCGACGTCAACGTCGACGTCGGCGCGTTCGATTACTGGCACATCCATCCCACCGTGTCCGAAGGTCAGTACGCCGCCGCGTACCGGACGAAGATCGGCTGGGTGCTGACGGGCTTCAAGCACGTCGCGGTCTCGGAAGGTCAGGGCGTGTACCTGAACCCGCTGCGTCCGGGCGGCAGCCTGCGGCCCTACAGCGACACCGAGCCGCCGATCATCGGCGCCCCGCAGATCTTTGCCGACGGCCGCGCCGTCGTCCGCGCATTCGACCCGCAGAGTTTCGTCGAGAGGATGAGCTTCAAGACGCCGGTCCTGGCTCCCTCGTCACTCGCCTGGCGTTTGTATGACGCCCACGGCCACGCGCTCACCGGCCCCGAGTGGGCGATGCGCGGCTCGCAGAACTACCCGCCCGGTCTGAAGACGACGATCTTCGCGCCCGGGGCCTCCAACCCCGGATTCGTGTGCTTCGCGTTCCACGTCCGCTGCATCCCGAACTGGGCTTACTGGCTGGCCGGCGGCTTGACGCCGCGCCTGCCGCTCGGCTCGCTCGGGCCCGGTCGCTATCGGTTGACCGTCTACGCCTGGGACTGGGAGGGAAACACCTCGGCGCTCGACTACTGGTTCGGCGTGCCGCTCGCGCACGCCGCGCAGGCTCCGACCGGGCCGCTGTTGGCGCGCTACTGAGCCGCGGCCGGCTCTTGCACCTCGACGGGCTGGCCGTTGGCGGTCAGCTTCACGTCGATGTTCCCGCGGGTCGCGTTGGAGTACGGGCACACCTTGTGGGCGTCGGTCACGATGCGCACGGCCTGTTCTGGGTCGGACACCTGCGGGAGCGTCACGTCGAGCTCAACCGCGACCGTGTACACGCGCTCGCTCGTCGCGACCAGGCTGACCTTACTGTCGATCGAGACATCGCCGACCTCGACCTTCTCACGCCGGCCGACCGTGCCGATCGCGCCCTCGAAGCACGCCGCATACCCGACCGCGAACAGCTGCTCGGGATTCGTGCCGCCACCCTCGCCCCCCGCCTCCACGGGCGGTCGCAGCTGCACATCGAGGATGCCGTCGCTCGTGCGGCCGTGGCCGTGGACGCGTCCTCCGGTTACCGTCGCCTGGGCTGTGTAAATGACCTTCGCCATTGGGTCCCTTTCGAATCTGTTGGTTGAGTACGCAAGGTTACTTCGCTCGGTCGGCTCGGCTGTTGCTTGCTCATCGAGTTGCCGATTACAGAGAGTGTGGGTCCTGGGCTACATTGGGGCAAGGTGAGGGCGAGAAACGCGATGTTGGGGTTCGTGGCGGCCATCGCCGCCTGCGCGCTCGTCGCCCCGCCGGCGTTCGCCGGAGCCGCCAACGGAGGACTGGCCCACGCCCCGCGCGGCAACCCGCTCGCCGGCCTGCCCTGGGGCACCTACACCGGCACGGGCGACGGGCTCTACCCGGCCTACCAGTCCGCCCGCGGTCGCGACCGCCAGCTCTTGGCCCGGATCGCGTTGCGTCCGCTGGCTTTCTGGTTCGGCGCGTGGGACCGCGACTCCGACGCCGGCAATGTGGCCCGGCAGTACATCGCCAACGTGACGGCCGGCGATCCGAACAAGCTGGCGCAGCTCACCGTCTTCCGCCTGGATCCGTGGGAGCAGGACGCGTGCTCGCACGTCCCGGGCCCGGCCGCTCAGGCCAGCTACCGCAACTGGACCGACAACTTCGCGGCCGGGGTCGGCCGCTCGCGCGTCGCCCTGATCCTTCAGCCGGACCTCCCGTTCGCGACTTGCTCGCCGAACCAGGGCGTCGTCCTGGGGCTCGTCGCCTACGCCGCCAAGCGCTTCAGCGCGCTGCCCCACACGACCGTGTACATCGACGCCGGCGCCTGGCAGTGGACCTCACCGGACATGGCCGCGTCGCTGCTCGTCCGCGCCGGCGTCCGCCACGTCCGCGGCTTCGTGCTCAACGCGACGCAGTACGGGAGCACGCAAGATGAGCTCGGCTTCGGCGCCAACATCATCTCCGCGCTGGGCGCCCGGGGTGTCCACGGCACGCACTTCGTGGTCAACACCTCGCAGAATGGCGCGCCTTTCCTGGCCGGCCAGTACCACGGCAACGTCGTCAACCCGCGGGTCTGCGCCAACGCGGGCGACCACATATGCGCCACGCTCGGCATCCCGCCGACCTGGCACGTGACCGACTCCCGCTGGCACCTGTCGGGGCACGCCCGATCGATCGCCGGGCGCTACGCGGATGCATATCTGTGGGTCGGGCGCCCCTGGCTTGACAACGGCGCCTATCCATTCGATCTGGCGCGCGCCCTAGGGCTCGCCGCGTCGAGCCCGTTCTGACGATCTACCTGGGGGTCGCGCGGCGGCTCGGCTCGGCCCAGGTTCCGCGCTCCTGGAGCAGCTCGACCTGCTTGCGCGTCACGTTTTCGCGGTACTCGGCATGGGTGTACGGCGGGCGGTCGAGGTACAGGTTCTTCGGGTAGACCGGCTCGTCGTAGATCACCTGGTACTGCTCGGTGGTCAGGTCCTTCATCCAGTTGTCCCACTGCGCGGTTTGGCGGAAGTGCCGCAGCGCCTCGATGTCGATCGTCCCGGCGATCCAGGTCGAACCGGCGCCGTAGGGCACCTCGGTGACGATCTGGCCGCGGTAGTCGATGATCTGTGAGCCGCCGGAGAACGTGTCGATGGGGGTCGTCGAGTCCTTGTCGAGCAGGTACGTGCCGAGGTTCATCCCGATCACGTACATGTTGTTGTCGAGCGCGCGAGCGCGATTCTGCACCGAGAACATCCCGCTCATCACGCCCGGCGCCGGATACGGGCCGCGGTAGGCGATCTCCGCCCCGTTCATCGCCAGCCCGCGCGCGTTCTCGGGATAGGAGGCCTCGTTGGCCATCATGATCCCGATCCGGCCGATCGCGGTATCGGCCACCGGATAGAACGAGCTGAGCTCGCGGCCGTAGAGCTCGATCCAGCGGTCCCACACGTTGTGCGGCGTCACCGAGTGCTCGACCGGAAGCAGCGGCACCACCTTGTGATGCTTGAGCACCACAGTTCCGTCCTCGGGCTCGATGACGAACCCGACGTTGAAGAAGCGATTCGGGAACTCAGGGTGGCGCGCCTTGGCCTGCGCGATCACGTACGCGTCCCACTGCTGGGCCAGCCGGCCCAGGTAATCGGTCTCCGGCCCCGGGATGTCGATCGCGCACTCGCGCGCGTAGGTCTCGTGGTCGAGATCGAACACCTCGTCGGTGAAACCCTGCAGCCCGCCCTCGGGGATGCAGATCAGCCGCACCGGCAGGTCCATGCTCGACAGCCAGGACGCCGCCTTCACCATATGCGAGATGTGCTCGAGGTTCCAGCTGATCTCCTCGCGCCGGCGGATTCCGCGCATCGTCTGGATCAGGCCGACGGCCTGGTAGGGCTCGATCATCGTCGACTCTCCTCTTCTCGGGGAAGGTGACTCTACGACGGATGCTCAGACGTGGAAGATGCCGTTGCCGTCGATCGCAAAGTGCCCGGCGGGGAAGTCCTGGCCTGAGAGCCAGCCGATGAACTTGGCACTGGTCTGCGTGACGTCAGGCCGGGGCAGCCCGTCGATCAGGGCGAGCGAGAACCAGCGGGCCGCCTCGACCTTCCCGCCGGCACCGAGCGTCACGCGCAGGATCCCGCTCTCGGACAGCACGCCACCGTGGCCGAGCGTGTGATAGCCGACGAAGTTGCCGGCCGAGTAGGCGATCATGTGGCCGCGGTAGTCCTCGATTCCACGCACGACGTGCGGCCCGGACCCGAGCACGATCGAAGCGCCGGCATCGATCACGCCGTGGGCGAAGGCGCGCGCGTCGCCCCGGTCCTCCCCCACGAAGTACTGATCGCCGACCGGCGTGCGCGTTGCATCCCTGCCTTCGGCGCCGGCATGGATGATGACCACGACGAGCTGGGCTTGGCGCCGCGCCTGGCGCACGAGCGCCTGGGCGGTCGGGATGTCGAGCAGGTTCGCCGTGTAGCGATACGGCGCGAACCCGAGGAACGCCACCTTGACGCCGCGCACGTTCAGCGTCGTGATCTGCGCTGGCAGTCCGGTGTAGGCCAGCCCACCCTGGTGGAGCGCGGCCAATGTCTGGGCGCGACCGCTCGGGCCATAGTCGAGCG
>JBJMLD010000042.1:0-9836 GCA_045805545.1 Solirubrobacteraceae bacterium
AGCGGGCCGAATGGGAGCTCCATTCCGCCAACGCATCGATGGCGCGGCCGATGGTGATCCGGCTCGTCACCTACGTCCGGATTCCGCGCGACACCCATCGGCGGAAGATCACGCGTCGCGCGGTGTTCGCGCGCGACGACTGGACGTGCCAATACTGCGGGTCGCGGTCCAACCTGACTGTCGACCACGTCGTTCCGCGCTCGAAGGGTGGCGGCTCCAGCTGGGACAACATCGTCGCGTCATGCGCGCCGTGCAACCGCCGCAAGGGCAACTCACTCCCGCGTCAGGTCGGGATGCGGCTACTGAAGCAGCCGCGGACGCCGAGCCCGCACGTGTTCATCCAGGTCGCCAGCCCGACGATCCCGGCGGCTTGGCAACAGTACCTGGCGGCGTAGTCCGTCGGCGTGCGGCGGGGCCGCCCGCGGGGCCCGATGCTGACCCGAGCGATCAGGCCGCGTAGCGCTGAGCCGATCGGGCTCGCGCCTTGGCTGCCTCGACCTCGCGGTTCTTCGGTGGCGCGTTGGTCTCAAGCTTGCTGAGCAGCTCGGCTGAGATCGCGGCGACCGCCTCGACGGCGTGATTGAAGGCTTCCTCGTTCGCGCGCGAAGGCTTCGTGAAGCCGCTGATCTTGCGGACGTACTGAAGCGCTGAGGCGTGAACCTCTTCGCTGGTGGCGGGAGGATCGAAGTTGTGGAGGGTTCGGATGTTTCGGCACATGCCTCAAGCGTAGTGGTCCCGCCTCGTGAAGATGCGGGGTTGTTGGGGCTTACTTAGACATATTCGAAGTTAGCCCCCACAACCTCGGCCACCCGTCCCGACTTGGCTATGCGTTGGCCGCCGGGTAGGAACCGAGAACGCGAAGCACCTCGACGTGCGAGCGCAGTGCGGCCAGCGCGTCCGCGACGTGGGGCTCGCTGTCACGGCCCTCGAGGTCGAGGAAGAACATGTAGCGCCCCAGCCCCTGCTTGCGCGGGCGCGACTCGATCCGGGTCAGATTCACATCGCGGTCGGCAAATTCCGACAGGCAGCGAACGAGCCACCCGGGAGCCTCTGCGCCCACGCCCCAGAAGACGACGGCCGTCTTCCAGGGGCCGCGTTCGGGCTGACCTGTGCCCGCGCCACCGTCTCCCGCCCTGGCCAGCCACACGAATCGCGTCTCGTTGTCGGCCACGTCCTCCACCCCCGCTCGCAACACGACACAGCCGTAAAGATCCGCGGCCAGTCGGTTGCCCAGGGCGGCCCAGGGCCCGTCGTGCTCGGCGACCATGCGTACGGCCTCGGCGGTCGAGCTGCCGGAGAGCACGCGCGCCCCCGGGAGGCGGGAGCGGATGAAGCGGGCGCACTGCGCGTTGGCCTGGGGATGAGAGACGACGGCCTCGACCTCGGAGAGCTCGAGTTCTGTGCGCGCGATAAGGCAGTGGCGGATGGGGTGCACGACTTCGCCGACGATCGCCACATCCTCGGTCTCCATCGCCAGGGCGTCGAGCGTGGCGTTGACTGAGCCCTCGAGCGAGTTCTCGATCGGCACCAGCCCACGCGCGGCCGTGCCATCGTGGACGGCCATCACGACGTCATAGATCGTCGGTAGCGGGAGCAGCTCGACGCCGTCGCGTCCGTCCGGGCCGAGCGAGGCGATGAGCGCCTCCTCGGTGTTTGTGCCCTGAGGACCTAAGTAGCCGACTCGCATCCAGGCCGACCCCACTCGCCCTCAGGCGTTACGCGAGCGGCTGTCTTCTGCTTCGAACGCGAGCTTTATCGCCTCCGCCTCCTCAGGCGAGAGCTCCAGCTCGGCCTGGCCGTCGCGGACCTGCTTGGCATAAAGACGCGCTTGGTCGCGATGGTGGATCGACGAGAGCACGATGCCCGAGCGGTTGGCGTCGAGCAGGGCAATCGAGGTCGATTGCCGACCCGACATCTCGCCGTACGCGTCGTAGCGAACGAGTGCTCGATAGGCAACCGCGTTATCGAGTCGGTGCTCGGCCGTCTGCATGCGCGCATCGAGGCGATCGGCGGCGTCCTCGACGTACTGGGACAGAGCCGCAAAGTCCGATTGCAATGCGGCAGCGTGGGCGACGATGTCCTCGCGCCGGTCGCCGAGCACCATCCGCTGGTCGGCCCGGACTCGGCGGAGCCGGAAAGCCAGGAATATGCAGGTCAAAAGGGCGAGCACCGCGACCGCACCAGCCGCGATCGCAACGATCCCCGCCGTGCTGGTCAGGTCGTGCACGCGCTCAAGGATAGGGGGCACGGTGGTACGCCGCCGGTCCGGCGACGCGCCGATTCGAGAGGCTGTGGGATCCGCATCCCGCGCGAGCCGGACCGACGGCGCACGCACCCCACCGCGACGAGCACCTACTGGAAAGTGACGGGGAAAGTGAGGGTGTTGTTGGCGGTGTTCTTCTCGCCGGGGACTTGCGAGAGGCTGGCCGTCAGCGTGTAGTTGCCGGCCGGCGGCGCCGTGCTCAGGTGGACCTGGCAGGTAGTGCTCTGGCCCGCGCTCGTCTGCGGGATCGTGGTCTGCCCGCTGGCGCTGGTGCCGCTGATCGTGACCTTGCAGACCACGCTGTGCTCGGTGTTCTGACCGCCGTTGGTCAAATTCAGGGTGAACGTCGGTGGCTGGCCGGCGGGCAGCGTGTTGGTCGAGCCGGTCTGCAGCGTGGTTCCGCCGACGCTGACGGAGTCGAGCGAGTGGCCGTGCAGGCCGGGGGCCGGCTTGCCGGTCGGCGTCGCCACCTGGGCGCCCAGCTTCGACGCCACGAACGTCGGAGTGAGCCATTGGATGTCGGGCAGGAACTGGTGAGCGTCGATTGACACGCCGGTGTCGCCACCGACGGCGATGCCGGCGCTCTTCAGCGCACCCGAGATCAGAGGCGTGGTGTAGTCCTTGTAGAGGACGTCGGAGGCGTAGAAGCGGGCCATGCTGGCGGCGATCGAGTTCACCGCGTCCTTGCTCGTCGTCGTTCCTAGCGCCTGCTGGACGTGGCCGGCCACGCCGCCGATTCCGTCGAAGCGCATTTGCATGGAGAGCAGGAAGTTCTGCTGAGCCGGCTTCATTTCGTCGGGCACGTCCAGGCCCTTGGCGCGCTTGAGCTGGTTATCAGCCTGGACTTGGGTCTGCTCGAGCTGGTTTTGCAGCGCCTGGGCGCCACCCGAGCCGCCGCCGCCGCTGGACAGCTGGTTGAAGAACTGCTGGCCGGTCTGCGAGGACTGCTGGTTCAGCGAGGAAACGTTGTTCGTGTAGTCCTTCAGCGAGCTGTTCCGCGCGCTGATCTGGCAGCTCCGGACGCCGAGCACGATCAGGATGAGCACGACGAGGATGGCGCCGGCTGCGATCAGGCGGCGCATCACGATCGCCTGCGGATCGCCTGGTGGGCGGCGACCGCTTCCCGAGGGGCGTCTACGCTGTGTGGTTCGCGGCTCTACGCTCGGCTCGTCAGCTTCGTCGAAGAACGACAAGCTCTCTCGCTCCTTGCGGCGCTAGAAAATCTCAGTATGACCGTGGGCACGGCTGGATAAGCATGTTCGCCGCCCGGGCTGGTTGCACCTTCCCACGGAGCAACGGGAGCAGGGACCAGCCGCGCGGTGTGGAAAAGCGCTCTCATGAGCGCGAGTCAGCTGCCGACCGCGCGCCGGACCGCGCCTCACGCCGCTGAGCCAGCGTCGAATGACCCGGCCCTCGTCCTGGGCCGCTATCGCCTTCGCCGGCGGCTCGGTGCCGGCAGCTACGGCATCGTCTGGATGGGTCACGACGAGCGCCTCGACCGCGACGTCGCCGTCAAGCTCGTCCCGCGCGAGCGCATCATCGGCGGTCGCTTCGAGCGTGAGGCTCGCGCCGCCGCGCGGCTCACCCACCCCGGCATCGTGACTCTCTACGAAGCCGCGATCGACGACGACGGGGCATACCTGGTCTCAGAACTCGTCCTGGGCGCGACGCTCGCGCAGCTGCTGGATGCCGGGCAACTGTCGGATCGTGACATCGTCGAGGTCGCGATCTCGCTCTGCGACGCGCTCGCTTACGCCCACGCGCAGTCGATTGTTCACCGCGACGTGAAGCCGTCGAACGTGCTGATCGCAGATCAGCCGACGAGTCGGTCCCATCCGGCCAAGCTGACCGACTTCGGCGTGGCGCGCGTGATCGGCGGCGACTCGCTGACGCGGACGGGCGACGTGATCGGCACGGCGGCGTACATGGCTCCTGAGCAGGCGGCGGGACGGCCAGCCGGTCCGGCCGCCGATCTCTATGCGCTGGCGCTCGTCAGCTATGAAGCGCTGACCGGCATCAACCCAGTGAGAACTGGCACGGCGGCGGTTCGGGCCCGCCGACTGGGCGCCCATATGCCGCCCCTGCGCCGTCAGCGACGCGATCTCCCGCGTGAGCTGGGGCGGGGAATCGACCTGGCCCTGCGGCCGCGTCCGCGCGAGCGAGGCACGCTGGAGGAACTGCGCGCAGCGCTCATCACCGCGCTCCCGGCGGTCAGCGACGAGCCGGGCGTGGTCGCGAGCGGCTGGCAGCGCCCCGCCACGGAGCCGCCAAAGCTGGAGCTGGCCGGCGAGGACGCTCAGCCCGCCGCGCCGCAGGAAACACCCGATACCCCCGACGAGCCGCTCCCCATCCCGTGGCCGGCCCGTGCCCTCGGTGCGACCGGGGCGGCGATCGCGGCCGGATGGCTCTCGTCTCGCCTGCTCACCACGCTGCCAATCGCGCCGGCGGCGATCGGCGTCGTCGCGTGGCTCGTCGTGCTTGCGCTGCCACGGATCGGCTGGCTCGCGATCGCCACCGCGCTCGCCGTGGCCGCGGCCGCCCAGCAGCACCCGGGCGGTGCGCTCGTGATCGCGATCGCTGCCGTCATCCCGCTCGCCCTCACTCCGCGCCGCGGAACCGCGTGGCCGCTGGCCGTCGGTGCGCCGCTGCTCGGGATGATCGGCTTGGCCGGCGCGTGGCCGGCTATCGCGGCGAGGGCCGGTGCCGGCATGTGGCGGCGGGCCGCACTCGGCGCCACCGGGTACCTGTGGCTGGCGCTGGTCGGGCCGCTGGCCGGCACGGGGCTCTACATGAAGCTCCCGGCCGGGACGACCAGCCCGCAAACCTGGACGACGTCGCTCACCGCCACGGCGCATGAGGTCATCAAGCCGTTGCTGACCAGCGGCGTCTGGGCCGCCGCGCCGATTTGGGGGATCGCTGCGGCCGTGCTCCCGCTGATCTTGCGAACCCGCTCTCTGGCCGCCGTTTGCGTACTCGTCACGGTATGGTCAGCCGTTCTGCTGTCCGCGACCGAGACCGCGATTGTCGCGTTTCACGGGACGCACGCGGCTGCGTCGCCGCCGAGCGCGCTCGCGGGCGCGGCAGTGGGAGCGCTTATTGCGCTTGCGCCGGCGCTGGCCCAGGCCTGGCGCAAAACCCCTCATTCGGGGAATCCTCGGACCGAACTTCCGTAGCATGGGACCGCCCCCCGCCCCTGCCCATGAGCGTTCTCAGAAGCCTGGAAAGCAAGATCGCCGGCCTTGTCGAAGGCACGTTCAGCCGTGCCTTTCGATCCGAGGTGCGGCCGGTGGAAATCGCGCGCCGGCTGGCACGCGAGATGGAGGAGCACAAGTCATTCTCGGTCTCGCGAACCTACGTGCCGAACGAGTATCGGGTCTACCTGTCTCCCCGCGACCGCGAGCGATTCTCCTCATATGAGGAGGCCCTGGCCGCCGAGCTGGGCGGCTACCTGCTGGAGCATGCGCGCCGCGAGCGCCTCGCCATGCTCTCCAAGCCGGTGATCGAGTTCGAGACCGACGACCGGCTTGGTTTGGGGGAGTTCGGCATCCAGACGCGGGTCGTGCAGCCCGACCAGGAGCCGTCGCAGCCAGGTGGCGAGGAGGAGTCCGGCCGCACGATGATCTACAGCACGGCAGGGCGGGTTGCCGAGCCGCTCGAGGAGCGCGCCCGGTCACGCCAGCAGAACGCGCTGCTCCTGGTCGACGGCAAGCGCATGGTCGTCGGACCGGCCGGTGTGACGCTCGGTCGCAGTCGCCAGTGCGACGTCGTTCTCGAAGACCCGAACATCTCGCGCCAACATGCCGAGATCCGGCCGCGGGGTGGGGCGTGGGTGCTGACCGATCTCGGCTCGACGAACGGCTCGCTGATCAACGGGCGCCGGATCGACCATCCCGAGGTGGTCAAGCCGGGAGACGAGATCGAGATCGGCACGTCGGTAATCAAGTTCGAGCTGGAGTAGCCCGATGCTCGAGCCCGTCTCCGTCGGACTGAAGTTCGGATTCCTCGCTGTCCTGTATCTGTTCCTGCTTTGGGTGGCGCGCAGCGCGCTGAAGGATCTACGCCGGGGCACCGCGCGCGACCAGCCCGCGGCGGCGCCGGCCGTCGACGACGCGACCGGCATGTACGCGGCGGCCGACGGACTGGGAGGCGAGCCGGAGGAGTTCGAGCCGCGGCTGCTGGTCGAGCACGCGACCGGCCACGAGTCAGGAATCGCCTACGACCTGATGGGCGGCGCTACTCTCGGCCGCGGCGATGTCGAGATCCGGCTCGATGACCCCTTCGCCTCCTCGCGCCATGCCCGCATCACTCGCCAAGGACACGTCGTGGTGATCGAGGATCTTGGCTCCACCAATGGGACCTATCTGAACGAAGAGCCGCTGAACGGACCGCAGCCGCTGCACGCCGGCGACCGCATCCGGATCGGCGACTCCGAGTTCTCCTATCTCCAATAACGCTGCCACGTCCCATCATGCTCCGAGCCGCCGAGACGATCGAGAGGACCGACACCGGGCGTCAGCGCCGGGGTAACGAGGACTCGTCCCTTGCCCGGGCGCCGCTGTTCGTGGTCGCCGACGGGATGGGCGGCGCGCAGGCCGGCGAGGTGGCCTCGCGGATGGCCGTCGAGCTGTTTGCCCAGGGACTTCCGGATTCCGGCGGCCCGGAGGAGCGCCTGGCCACGGTTGTGCAGGCGGCCAACGAGCAGATCTACGAGCGCGCCCACTCCGAGCATCAGCTGGCCGGGATGGGCACAACGCTCACGGCTGCCTACCTGGACGACGCGCATCTGTCGATCGCGCACGTCGGCGACAGCCGTGCATACCTGTTTCGCGACGGGCAGCTGAAGCGCTTGACCCAGGACCATTCGCTGGTCGACGAGCTCGTGCGCGAGGGCAAGCTGACCGAGGAGCAGGCGGCCGAGCACCCGCAGCGGTCGATCATCACCCGAGCGCTCGGCCCCGAGGCCCAGGTCACGGTCGACACGTGGACCTACCCGGCGCGGGCCGGGGATGTGGTGCTGCTGTGCAGCGACGGCCTCACCTCGATGCTGAGCGAGGAGCGCATCAGCCAGATCCTGAATGGCGCCGCGAGTCTGGAGGCGGCAGCCGACCAGCTGATTGCCGACGCCAATGCGGCGGGCGGGCGCGACAACATCACTGTGGTCGCGTTCCGGGTCGAGGACACGGGTCCGGATGGGCAGCTCGACCAGCCGACGGTCGTGGGCCCGAGCGCGCCGCAGACTAAGACCGAGGCCGACCAGGACACGGTCAGGCCCGCGGACGCAGCGGCCCGGGCCGCGCCTACGATGGCGCCCCCGGACGGCGGCGCGTCGTCGGCCACGAGAGTCCGACCCGCGGTCAAGGTGCCCCTGGCGCGAACCCAGGGCACAGGCAGCCACACCGTCGCCGAACCTCCGCGCCGGAGCCGCCGGTATGCGAAACCGATCGCCGCGCTGCTAGCCGTGCTGATCGTGCTGGCGCTCGTGCTCGGCGGCGGCTATCTGGCCACGCGGCAGCTGTACTTCATCGGCACCAACTCGCACGGGATCGTGACCATCTACCGCGGGCTGCCGTACGACCTCCCGGCCGGCGTTCACCTCTACGAGACGTTCTACACCTCCGGTGTCCCGGCGGCCGCGCTCCCGAGTGACCGCCAGCGCACGCTGCTCAACAACCACCTGCGCTCGCAGAACGACGCGCAGACCCTGATGCGCGACATCGAGCTGGGACAGCTGACGCGATGAGCGCCCGAAACCGAGAGCTCGTCGGGCTGATCCCGGCCTCGCTGCTGGTGACCGCCGGCTTCGCCGGGGTGTTCATCCAACGCTCGAATGCGCTGTCGAACGTCTCGCTGACCTACGGCGCGATCTTCCTCGGTCTGTGCATCGCCGCGCACATCTTCATCCGCATGACCCTCCCGAACGCCGACCCGTACATGTTCCCGCTGGTGGCGCTGCTGTCCAGCTTCGGGATCGTGATGATCTACCGGATCAACAGCACGGACGCGCGCCAGCAGGCGCAGTGGATGGTGCTCGGGCTCGTCCTGTTCGCGGCCACGATCATCTTCTTCCGCGATTACCGCAAGCTCGAGCGCTACCGCTACACGATCGTCTTCGCCTCGCTGGGCCTGCTGATCCTTCCGCGGCTGCCGGGGATCGGGGACCAAGTCAACGGCGCATACCTCGGGGTCCACATCCCTGGCGTGTTCGTGTTCCAGCCGGCCGAGGTGGCGAAGATCGGGCTCGTCATCTTCCTGGCCAGCTACCTACGCGACACGCGTCAGGTCCTGGTCATGGGCGCGCGCCGGTTCCTCGGCATCACGATCCCCCCGATCAAGCACTTCGGCCCGGTGATCGTGATCTGGGGGATCGCGATGCTGATCATGGTGCTGCTGCGCGATCTCGGCTCGTCGCTGATGTTCTATGGCGCGCTGCTGGCGATGCTGTACGTGGCCACGAATCGGATCTCGTTCGTGGTCGTCGGCCTGGTCGCGTTTGCCATTGGCGCCTGGTACCTCGGCACGCACGTCCCGCACATCCACGACCGGGTCCTGGCGTGGCAGCACCCGCTCGATCCGACGCTCTACAACAAGATCGGCGGCAGCTACCAGCAGGCCAACGCGATGTTCGCCCAAGCCGCGGGCGGGTTGTTCGGCCAGGGGTTCGGTGCGTCAACGCTCGTGTTCCCCGGCAGCACTGCGCAGCTCCTGCCGGCGCCGCAAACGGACATGATCTATGCGGTGATCACCGATGAGCTCGGCCTGTTCGGCGCGGCGGCCGTGCTGCTCACGTATCTGCTGTTCATCGCGCGCGGGTTCAAGACGGCGGTGCTGGCGCGCGATTCGTTCTCGTCTCTCTTGGCCGTCGGTCTCAGCTCGGTGCTCGCGCTCCAGGTGTTCGTGATCGTCGGTGGGGTGACGCGAGTGATTCCGCTGACCGGCGTGACGCTCCCGTTCATCTCCTACGGCGGGTCCTCGATCGTGGCCAACTTCGTGTTGCTGGCGCTGCTGTTGCTCGTGTCCGACCGCGGACGCAGGGAAGCGCGATGAACGTCCCGATCGCTCGCCTCTTCGGCCTGATCGTGGTCCTGTTCGCGCTACTCATCGGCTGGACGTCGCGCTGGGCGGTGTTCGACGCGAGCTCGCTGAACAACAACCCGCTGAACCGGCGCACGCTGGCCGACGATCTGACGATCAAGCGCGGCCGGATCCTCGCCGATGACAACAGCGTGCTGGCCCGCTCGGTGCCGGCGGGGGGTAGGACGTGGAAGCGCTTCTACCCGACAGGGTCATTGTTCGCGCAGCCGGTCGGCTACTCGGACATCTTGCTTGGTCGCGCCGCCGGCCTGGAGCGCTCGCGCGGTGACGCCCTGCGCGGTCTGCAGACGGGGCTGAACTCAGTCTTCGGCCAGCTCAGCCGCACCCGCGTCGGCGACGACGTCTACACGACGCTGGACGCCAAAGCCCAGCAGACCGCGCTACAGGCCCTGGGCGGTCAGCCGGGCTCGGTTGTCGCGCTGAACCCGCGCACCGGCGCGGTCAAGGTCATGGTGGCTATCCCCGGCTACAACAGCAACAC
>JBJMLD010000043.1:0-5047 GCA_045805545.1 Solirubrobacteraceae bacterium
AGCCAACCGCGCTTGGTACTCGGCCAGCCGTCGCACCCCCTCCTCAAGCAGGGCGACGCCTTCCTTCTTCTTCCTCACCCCAGCCTTGAAAGACGGATCGAAATCCCGCGCCAGCGTGATGCTCGACCCGGGCTTCACCCGAAACGGCGCGATGAACTCCTCTACTCGCTTCCGACGCTTGCCGTTCATTCGCTCGGTCCAGATAGTTGGCTTTGCGAGCGCGGATAAAGCTATCCGATTGCCCACCGTGCGCCGCTCATCCGATCCGGGTGATGAAGCCGAGGTCGTCGTCTCGTAGGTTTGGTTTGCGCATGTCAGTTTGCGCGCGCAATCGAGCGATACGAGAGGGCAGTCTTGGCAACATCTGAGACAGAAACATCGGGACCAGGTGTCAGCGTTGCCTCGACAAGCGAGTTCAGCCTGTTCTTCCGCATCAAGCCCGGGCACGCGAGTGCCCTGCGGGAGGCGCTGCGAGCACTTCAGAACACCCCGGGCTATCAGCCGGGGGACTACAACCTGGCCATTGCCACGATTCACGAGGCCCGGTTCGTACCTTTCGACGACGACACCCGGCTGCTGTTCGCAACGAGCTTCGATGGCCCGTGGGACGCCTACATGGAGGATTTCCTCACGTCGGGGTCGACACTGGCGCTGTTCGACGCGGTCTTCCAGCACGTCGAGGGGTACGAGGGGCTTCCCGACCTCGCCGCCCTGAAGGCGTTCATTCTCGGCGCGCAGCGGACCGCAGGCGGCTACGCCCGCAATTACCCCGGGACCGTCAAGGAGATCCGCAAGGCCCTGCGCGTGAACGGCGCTTTCCAACAGGTGCTCGACGATCCGGCGGCCGCCGACGCTCTGCAGCATCCGGCGCTGCAGCCGCTGCTCGACGAGGCTGCCGACTAGGCCGGCGCAAGCACCAGCCGACGAGGACACGCAATGTCCCACCATCTCTCCGGGCCCCGAGCGGTAGCCGAGCCGGTCGCGGACATCACAGACCTGTACGCGTTCCCGAGCCCGGAGCGTCCGGGCTCGCTCGTGCTGGTGCTGAACACGCTGCCGTTCGCGCCGCCGTCGGCGCAGTTCTCGGACGGGCTGATCTACCGCTTCCGGCTGCGCCCCCTGACCGCGGCCGGTCACGACGATCCCGCGCCGTTCGCGGCAGGTGGCGAGGAGCTCACGTTCGATTGCGTGTTCTCCGAGCCGGGGGACAGCGATGGCGCGAGCGCGCTCGAGCAGGAGGGCACGTGCTCGACGCCAGCCGGCGAGACGGTCCCGTTCAGCGTGCACGACGAGCGGGGTGCCCAGGCGCACGGAGTCCGCGTGTTCGCTGGCGTGCGGTGGGATCCGTTCATCCTGGATGCGCCGGCGGCGCTCAACACGATCGCGACGCGAAAGCTGGCGTTTACCGACCCGGGCTCGATCTATCTCGACGGCAAGAACGTGCTCAGCCTGGTAGTCGAGGTCGACCGCACGAGCCTGCTTGACGGCGGCGAGCTGTTCGGCGTGGTCGGCGAAACGCTGACGCGCGGCAAGCTCCACGTCCGGCTCGAGCGGGTCGGCCGACCCGAGGTGCCCAACCTGATGCTGGCGCCCAAGGAGTTCGACCCCGTGAACCGCGATCTCGAGATCCGCGACCTCTACAACATGGAGGACGCGTTTCACCTTGCCCAGCCCTACCAGGGGGCGTACCGCGCCAGGCTGAACGCGAACCTCGCGTTCTGGGACAGCCTCGACGGCAACACCGACTGGCCGACTAGCGGGGACGGAACGCACCCGCTGACCGAGTTGTTGCTGGCTGACTATCTCGTCGTCGACGTGGCCAAGCCGTACGCCGAGCAGGGCTCGTTCCTCGAGATCGAGCTGGCGACTCGCCGCGGCGAAGCGCATCAGACCTGTGGCGGCCGAGCACTGAACGACGACGTGATGGACACGATCTTCACGTTGCTGGTGAACGCCGGAAACGGCCCCACGATCCGCGATGGCGTCGATCAAGCCACGCGACCTGCGTCGCAAACGTTCCCCTACCTGGCGCCCCCGAACCCGGATCCCCCCAAACCTCCCGAGCACCTGTAGAGGTTCGGGTCATGAGCGCCCCGACCGCGACCGCAAGCTTGCGCCTTGAACACGACGACATCCAAGGCGGCGTGCTCCACCAACGACCGTCCCCGTACGTCGGGACCTACCTGCTGCTTCGCATCGACGACCGACGGGCAGGACGGGAGCTCATCCGGCGGCTGCTGCCGGCGGTCGGCTCCGCCAGCCCGTCGTCCGACCCGGCGCAGGACGCCTGGGTAACGGTCGCGTTCACACATCAGGGGTTGAAGGCGCTAGGGGTGCCGAAAGGCTCACTCGACAGCTTCGCGCCGGAGTTCCGGCAGGGCATGGCGGCGCGCGCGGCCGAGTTGGGTGATCACGGCGAGAGCAGCCCCGAGAACTGGGAGAAGCCGCTCGGTACCCCGGAGGTCCATGTCGCGCTGGCGGGCCTGTCACCCGACGCCGGGCGGTTGGAGGCGAGGCTCGACGGGGCACGCAGGTCGCTCGAGGAGCTGTCCGGAGTGGAGGCGATCTGGCGCCAGGATTGCTACCAGCTCCCGACCGGCCGGACGTCGTTCGGCTTCAAGGACGGGATCGGCCAACCGGCAGTCGAGGGGAGCGGGATCCCGGCGTCCAATCCGCTGGAGCGGCCGATCAAGGCCGGCGAGTTCATCCTCGGCTACCCCGACGAGACCGGAGAACTTCCGCCCATGCCCGCCCCGACGGTGCTCGGGCGTAATGGCACGTACATCGTGTTTCGGAAGCTGCACACCCGTGTCGCTGCGTACCGCCGTTACCTCCGAGACAGGGCGGCGGATCGCAAGGAGGAGGCGTTGCTTGGCGCCAAGATGGTCGGTCGCTGGCAAAGCGGGGCCCCTCTGGTTTTGGCGCCTGACCATGACGACCCGGAACTCGGCGGCGACGACACCCGGAACAACGCATTCCTCTACGGCCACGATCGTCGCGGGCTCAAGTGCCCTGCCGGTGCGCACGCTCGGCGCGCCAACCCCCGGGATGCGCTCGATGACGAGGGTAGCGTGGACGTCCGCCTGCACCGAATGATCCGGCGTGGCACCAGCTACGGCCCGATACTCCCGGACGGCGTGCTCGAGGATGACGGCGCGGACCGCGGCATCATCTTTGTGTTCGCCGGCTCACATCTGAAGCGACAGTTCGAGTTCGTCAAGACCCAGTGGCTGAACGACGGCATCTTCATCGGTGCGCCGCAGGAGCAGGATCCGCTCGTTGGACGACCGGCCGGGAACGGAGTCTTCACCATCCCCAAGCAACCCATCAGGCGCCGTCTACAGGAGATGCCGCCGTTCGTCGTTACGCGCGGCGGCGAGTACTGCTTCGCGCCCGGCCTTCGTGGGCTGCGCTGGCTGGCCGAACTCACCACCTAGGACGAATCGACCCAGACCGGAGGCGCCGTGGCAGCAAGCTCGACAAACACAGAACGATGGAAAGCGCTCGACTTCGGGCCGCCGCCTCCCGAGGGCGAAGAGCCCGACAACCCGGTGCTCCTGGAGTACGCGGCCGGCGACTCGATCGCCGTGATCACGCTGAACAGGCCACAAGCTGATAACGCCATCACGACAGAGATGGGTGCGAGCCTCACCGATGTCCTCGAAACGATCGCCGTCCGCCCAGCAGTGCGGGTCGCGATCATCACCGGTGCTGGAAGCCGCGCATTTTCCGTCGGAAGCGATCTCCGGCAGCGCAAGAACATGACCAAGGAGGGTTGGCTTCGGCAGCGCCAGGACTTCGACCGGACGTTGTACACCCTGCGCGAGCTGCGGAAGCCCATCTTCGCTGCCGTCAACGGTCTCGCGTATGGCGGCGGGTCGGAGATCGCGCAGAGCACCGACTTCATCATCGCGTCGGAGAACGCTACCTTCGGTCAGCCAGAGGCAATGATCGGGCTCGCCGCGGGCGGCGGCTCACCGGTGTTCCTGCCACGCGTTCTCCCACCCGGCAGGGCGCTGCAGATGCTGATGACAGGCGACCCGATCAGCGCCCAGGAGGGGCACCGCCTGGGCATGGTGAATGAGATCTACGCGCAGGCCGAACTGATGGAGGCCGCGCACCGGATCGCGGAAAAGATCGCGAGCAACTCACCGACGGCGGTTCAAGCCGTGAAACGCGCAGTCCGGCTCGGGCAGGGACAACCAACCGAACAGGCGATCGCGATCATGATGGAAGCCCACTGGCGCTCCGCAGTGCATCCAGACCGGATTGAGGGCATCGGCGCATTCAACGAGAACCGCGACCCAAGCTTTCACGACCCCGACTACTGATCCACGAGATTCGATTGAGGAGGCTCACGAGATGGCTGTAGCCGACTACTTGGAACGGCAGCGCGCAGCGCTCACCATGATCCATGCCGAGCCGTTCAACGCCGAGGCGCCCCCCGAGGCATTGGAGGGTGACATTACCCCGACTGCGCTGCACTACGTGCGCAGCAACTTTCCCGTACCCGATCACGACGGCACGCTCGAGATCGCCGGCGCGGTCGAGAACCCCCTCACGCTCACGCTCGACGACCTCCGAGCACTGCCGCCAGTCGAGCGCGTCGTCACGCTCGAATGCGCCGGGAACGGTCGACTCGCGATGAGGCCGCTTCCAGCGGGTGAGCCCTGGGGCGACTACGCAGTCTCCACAGTACGATGGAAGGGCGCGCTCCTGCACGAGATAGTCGAGCGGGCGAAGCCGCGTCCAACCGGCGTCGAAGTGCGCTTCACCGGCGCCGACCACGGGTCATACATCCTCAACCCAGTGCTCAAAAACATCGACGCCTCCGACCTGTCGTTCGAGCGATCGCTGACGCTCGTCCACGCCACCGACCCATCCGCCGAGATCCTGATCGCTTACGAGATGAACGGAGAGCCGCTCAATCCCGACCACGGGTCACCGTTCCGTCTTATCGTCCCGCATTGGTACGGCGTCGCCTCGGTCAAGTGGCTGAAGCACATCGAAATCCTGACAGAGCCATTCCTCGGCGAGTTCGAGACCG